>JAFYHO010000148.1 GCA_017539125.1 Actinomycetaceae bacterium
GACGACGGTCCCCGAAGGAACAGGTAGCACACAATCTTCGCCATTTTTTCCAGGGCGCCAATCGCCGGCTCCTGGCTGACCGTTGCCAGCTTTCTGGTGCGGTGCATGGTGATAGGAAAGCAAGGTCGTCTCTTGCGAGGAAACTTCGAGGACGACATCTCCTCCGTCTCCCCCATTGCCGCCGTCGGGGCCTGCGAGCGGCTTGAATTTCTCACGATGTACAGAAGCGCAGCCGTGCCCACCATTGCCGGCCTGCACGTGCAGCTTCACGTGATCGACAAAATGTGCCATATGCCCTCCTTACATCGTGTCTTATCATACCCTCGTCATTGCGAGAAGCGTCAGCGACGAAGCAATCTCGAGATCGCCGCGCTCGCCTTGCTCGCTCGCGATGACGGGAAAGAACAAGAAAAGGGCGTAAGGCTTAATGCCTTTCGCCCTGTCCTTCACGTACGCGCGTGCTTACGCGGCTACGATATCGATAACTTTGCGGTCGCGGCGCGTTGTGAAACGAACATTGCCCTCTTCAAGAGCGAACAGGGTATCGTCCTTGCCACGTCCAACATTCAAGCCCGGGTGGAAGTGTGTACCACGCTGACGAACCAGAATCTCGCCAGCCTTGACATACTGACCACCAAAACGCTTAACGCCAAGACGCTGGGAATTAGAATCGCGCCCATTGCGTGAAGAACTGGCGCCTTTCTTATGTGCCATGGTCTATCCTCTTTCTTGCGTTCTACTTAATCGCGGTAACCTTGAGACGGGTCAGCTTCTGACGGTGTCCCTGACGCTTACGGTAGCCTGTCTTGTTCTTGTACTTGATGATGGAAATCTTCGGTGCTTTCTCTTCAGCATCAACGATTTCAGCGGTCACCTTTGCCGAGATACCATCGGCCGCTGTTGTAACCTTGTCACCATCTACAAGCATAATTGGCTCAAGTTCTACCTTGTCGCCCTCGTTGCCTTCCATTTTATCGACAACGAGAATAGAACCGACGGACACTTTCTCCTGTCGGCCTCCAGCCTTAACAATCGCGTACACCACGTTTGTTCTCATCTCTGTTCGAATATTGACAACCTGCCGAAGCAGGGTTTCCTGACTAGTGCTTTAGCACCGAGTCTTTAGCCTACAATTCTTTTCCCTGTTCAGGCAAGCCAGAACAGGCGTTTAACGCGGCATATGCTTATGGCATTCACCACGATTAGGCGCAGGTCACTTTTCACTTGGGAAAGAAAGGATTGCTCCCTGTGAATTCGAGGGCACAACTGTGCCACCCGACGTCGCAGAACGGCGCTGACGTACTTTCTTCTCTGGCTTAGCCGAGATTGGCTCATCTTTCTCTGGCTTGACAGAAGTTGACTCGTCCTTCTCCGGCTTAGCAGACTTTTCCGGCTTAGCAGACTTTTCCGGCTTAGTGGACTTCTCAGGCTTACCAGACTTTTCCGACTTAGTGGACTTTTCTGGCTTAGCAGAAGTTGGCTCGTCGTACCCTGCGCTCTCGTCATGCTCAGCCTTTGCCGCAGCAGCAATAGACTTCATCGCAGCCTTTGTCTTTTCGTCCTCTTTAACCGAGGCGACCTGCGCACGCTCCGCACCAACTTGCGCGTGCTTCTTATCCCCGTCATTCGTGCCAGAGTGCTCGACTGGATGGGTGTGGATGATATAGCCTCGCCCTTCGCAGTGCTCGCAAGTTGTCGAGAAAGCCTCGACAAGACCTTGACCGACACGCTTGCGCGTCATTTGCACCAAACCAAGGGATGTCACCTCAGCAACTTGGTGGCGGGTACGGTCACGCCCAAGACATTCAACAAGACGACGCAAAACCATCTCACGGTTTGATTCGAGAACCATGTCGATAAAGTCAACGACAATAATTCCGCCAATATCTCTCAGACGCAGCTGGCGCACGATTTCTTCGGCAGCCTCCAGGTTATTGCGCGTCACCGTCTCTTCGAGGGTGCCGCCCACACCAGTGAACTTACCTGTGTTGACGTCGATAACCGTCATCGCTTCGGTACGGTCAATGACAAGGGTGCCGCCAGATGGCAGCCAGACCTTACGGTCGAAAGCCTTGGCAAGCTGTTCGTCAACGCGATGAGCAGCAAAAATATCATCAGACTTAGTCCACTTCGAGACGCGCTCTTTCAACTCAGGAGACATCTCGCCGACATATTCGGAAATCGTCTGATAGGAATCGCCCTGAATACGTAGAGTCTCGAAATCCTCGTTGAAGATATCGCGGACAACACGCACAGCCAGCTCGGGCTCACCCTTAAGCAGCATGGGCGCATTCTTCGTATTCTTTGCTTTGTTTTGAATCTCATCCCATGTTTGAGTCAGACGCTCAACATCACGGCGCAGCTGCTCTTCGGTCGCCCCCTCGGCTGCTGTGCGCACAATAACGCTATGCTCCGGTGGAACAACCTGCCTGAGCAGTCGCTTCAAACGCAGACGTTCCCTATCGGGCAACTTGCGGGAAATGCCTGTCATCGCGCCAGAAGGCACAAGAACAAGATGACGACCAGCAAGAGTGATTTGGGCAGTCAAACGCGCACCCTTGTGACCAATCGGGTCTTTGGTGACCTGGACAAGCACTGTGTCGCCCGTCTTGAGAGCCTGCTCGATTGCGCGGGGCTTGCCGTCCATACCGGCAGCTTCCCAATTGACCTCGCCCGCATACAAAACAGCATTGCGACCTTTGCCAATGTCAACGAATGCCGCCTCCATAGAGGGCAAGACATTCTGGACGCGCCCGAGATAAACATTGCCCACCATCGATGCTTGGGTGTGGCGCGCAACGTAGTGCTCAACGAGAACATCGTCCTCCAAAACCGCGATCTGGTTTAATCCGTCTTGCTCGCGGATGAGCATTTCGCGGCGCACCGATTCACGGCGTGCCAAATACTCAGATTCAGTAATGGAGTGGCGGCGACGGCCCGCGTCCCGCCCTTCTTTACGTCGTTGACGTTTCGCCTCAAGTCGTGTTGAGCCTTTGACGACAGCCGGCTCAGAAGTAGTGGCGCTACGATCGCGGTGGCGTGTGCGCGTGCGGACAGTTGTGCCCTCTGCAGTTTGCACGCTCGTGGTCGTTGTAGAGGACTGCTGCGGCGCTTTCGCTTTCGCCTGTGCGGCGGTATCACCAGCAGCAGGGCGCGATTCGGTCTTCTGCGGGCTTGGGGCAGCTTGCGTTTCAATATTTTTGCTGCGTCCACGCGAACCGCGACGACGCGGACGGCTCGCCTCCGTATCGCTGGAAGCCTGAGCACTCTTAGAAGCCTGCCCTGCACCAGAAGTTTGTGGGGCAGAATTGGCTGGAGCTGCTTCTTCTGCGGGAGCAGTCGACGTAACACGACGACGCACTTTCGCCGAGCCCGCATCAGGGGCTTGGAAAAGCAGAGTGGTCATCGCCTGCTGAGGTTTTTGCATCGGCTTTTCCGTATTGCCACCGTGGCCACCAAAAGGGTCGCTCAAACTGGCAGAAAAAGGCGAGGCTGGGGCTTGTTCGCTTTCTTGCGCGGCAGCTTTGACGCTCCGGCTCGTGCGCTTTTTCGTTTGCCCGGCAGAATCGGCAATGGAATCGAGAATTGCAGTCTTATTATTTGCCGATGTGCGCCGCGTCCGCGTAGTGCGAGAGGGAGCCTTAGAAAGCTCCGCCAACGAAGCTGCAACTGCTTGGGCTGTTTCTTCAGAAACTGGGCGTTGTGTATCTTTAGACACTTGAGATGTCACTTTTGTCCGCGATGTCCGCGTCGATGAAGCCTTTTCAGGCATATCTATCGTCTCTCTGATTTATATTCGAGATTCCGCAAATCTCTCAAATATAAATCTATATAGTGCAGCTATGCTGCGTGAAAAAGTCTGTGTTCTCGAGCCGATATCCGGCAGGCTGCACGCCGCGGCGGCGCCATATCCGGATCAGCGTCCGAGCTGCGAGCGCTTGCGGAAAACGCTCAGCTCTTGCGCCATTATTGCACACTTCTTCTGCTCAGTAACAGTAAAACACCCATGATATGCCACTCACAGCATGAGTACGGCGCGCCCCAACTGGCAAGGCGGACAAGCAATATAGTCTTATTTCGTGCCAGAAACTACTACTCCAGAAGTTTTTCTTCAAGCCCTTGATTCTCTCAAAGGTCACGAATTCCGTCGTGAGATTCACATCTCGCAGATTCCTCCTCCGAAACGCATCGCCCCGTGGGCTGTTGCCCTCATGGCTGAAATCAATGACTCGGACAATCTGGACCCTGAAACTCACCGCGGCGAGGCGCGTTTTGTGCTCCTCTACGATCCCGAGGGTCAAAATAGCTGGAACGGCACAATGCGCATTGTCGCCCACGCGATGTGCCCTGTCGAATCAGTCATGGCAGATGACCCTCTTCTTGGCGAGGTCGCGTGGTCGTGGCTCGTTGATTCTTTGAACAACGAAAACGCTCCTTTTCATAGTCTGACGGGCACAGTAACACGGGTCTATAACGAGTCTTTTACAGGGATAGATCTCGAGGGCCTCACTACCAATATTGAACTTCGCGCTTCGTGGTCGCCCGCTGACCCTGATTGTTCTACTCACTTGCAAGCGTGGGCGAATTTTATCGCCTCCCTGTCTGGTCTTGACCCTGAGGGAGTTTCTTCTCTGCCCCGGAGAACATCGTGACTCAACCTGAGCTCACTCATATAGCTGAGCCACGAAATGGCATACCTCCGTTAGTTCACGACAGCATTGAATGGGCTTCTAACACCCTCAGTTCAGGGCATGGCCCTTTTGCTATCGACACAGAAAGAGCAATGGGGATACGGTATTCTAACCGCGCCTATCTCATCCAGATTCACCGCGAAGGAGTCGGTACTTTTCTTATCGACCCCGTCGGGATTGAGGATCGTCTGGAAACGCTGGCGACTGTCTTAGGTGAAGATACGTGGATTTTACATTCTGCTTTTCAAGACTTACCGAGTCTGCGCGAACTTGGGCTTGAGCCTCCAGCAGTTTATGACACGGAAATGGCAGGGCTGCTTTTGGGTTTTGAACGCGTCTCGTTGCAATCAGAAATTGCCGAATTACTCGGTTACGAGCTCGCCAAGGAACATTCTTTTTCTGACTGGTCTGCCAGACCTCTGAGTGCTTCCCTGCGTTCCTACGCTGCTTTAGATGTCGAGTTTCTCCACGAATTATCCAGCGAGTTGTCTAAAAAGCTTGAAGAAGCTGGGCGCATGGAATGGTTTGAACAAGAATGCGAAGAGATACGCCTACGCCAGCCAAAAGAACCCATAGAAGAGGCGTGGCGCCGAGTTGCGCGTTCTTTTAACATACGTGACCGTCGCGCTTTGGGAATGCTCGATGCCTTGTGGACGGAACGCGAAAATATCGCCCGCGAACGCGATATCGCTATAGGTCGCGTCATCTCTAATAAATCCTTGGCACATCTGGCTTCTATGAAGCCTCGCTCCTTGGAAGATTTACGGCGCTCCCCTGTTTTGCGTTCACGGACGGGAAGGCGCGACACAAAGCGTTATTGGAAAGCACTAGCACCTGTGTGGTCTTTACCCAATGACGCTTTGCCTCCTCGTGACGGGAGTAAGAACGAGGAGATTCTCTCCAGCCCAACACGCTGGGACACTCTCGCCCCTGAGGGAGCAGAACGCTGGACACTTATACGACCAGCCGTGATAGCGCGAGCAGAAGAATTAGGGATCCGTCAAGACATTTTACTCAAGCCTCTTATTCAAAAAGAACTGGCGTGGAAAGGCTGGCGGAGTATCGACAATATTCCCGATATTCTCGCTGATCTGGGGGCACGCCCGTGGCAGATTGAGAACGTCGTTCCCTCTATTGTGTCAGCAATAAAAAATGGCGCGTAACTAGCCTAGCATTCAGCACATATCAAGCAGTTTTGTGCATACTCGCACAATACCGTCGACAGTCATATTTTCTTGGCTCAAAATTTCCTCGCGCGTGGCAGTAGAAAGCAACGGCGAAGAAACTCCCATCGTTTCAACTGGAATAACAGCGCCGAAAGAGTCCAAAGCACAAGCAATGCACTGGCCTACTCCCCCGGTTCGCATTCCGTCCTCAATCGTCACAACCGTGTCAAAATCTGCCAACCATTCGATGAGGTCGTCGCGAATTGGGAGTGCCCAACGCGGGTCAATAACACTTACATCGCAGCCCTCAAGCTGTCCAGCTGCTTGAACAGCAGATTCACACATTGCGCCAACAGCAACGATTGCGATACGAGTCGTTCCGGCTTCTTTGCGTGCAATCACGTCACCAAAAGGAAGTGACTCGATAGTTTCAATCCCCGTCGGCACTTCTCCCTTGGGATAGCGAACAAGCGTCGGACCGTCATGAACAGCAAGCGCCTCACGGAAAAGCTCACGCATACGTTCTTCATCTCGCGGTGCAGCCACACGCAGCCCTGGAATCATCGCCGCGAGGGAAAGATCCCAAACACCGTTATGTGAAGCGCCATCTGGACCAGTAACCCCTGCCCTGTCAAGCATGATCGTGACGGGAGCTTTGTGGAGAGCAACGTCCATGAGAAGCTGGTCAAAACCACGATTAAGGAATGTCGCATAGAGGGCAACAACTGGGTGATAGCCCTGATGTGCAAGACCTGCCGCCATGGTTACGGCGTGCTGTTCGGCAATACCAACGTCTATGACGCGGCGCGGGAAAGCTTGACGCAAAGGACCTAAACCAACCGGCTCAAGCATGGCGGCGGTAATACCGATAATCGACTTATCCTGACGTGCTGCCTCGAGAATCTCATCGGCAAAAATGCGCGTCCACTCGAAGCGTTCAGGAACAATAGGCAGACCAGTTTCTGGATGTATCTTGCCGATTGTGTGGAAATGGTCAGCGGTGTTTTCTTCTGCTGGCTCGTATCCGCGACCTTTTTCGGTAATTGCGTGAACAACAATAGGACCGCCGAACGTTTTTGCCATCTGCAAGGCTTCTTCTAGGTCGCTAATGCTATGGCCGTCCACGGGACCAATATATTTAATGCCCAGATAATCGAAAACGCCTGCGTCAATAAAGATGTCTTTCAAACCTTTTTTGGCTGAGTGGAGAAGCCCATAGGCAAATTGGGCGCCTCGACCTGATTCATTAGAAACCTTCTTTGTCCAATCAAGAAGATTCTCATAGTTTCGATTAACACGCAGCTCGTCCAGCTTCTTAGCAAGCTCTAGACGGCGAACAATTCCGCCAATGGTGGGGGCATAGGAACGTCCGTTGTCGTTAAGGATAATAACAATCGGACGGTCGGGATCTTGGGCGATATTGTTGAGAGCTTCCCATGCCATGCCGCCCGTCATCGCGCCATCACCGATAATAGCGACAGCACGCCTACCACTATCGCCTTCCATTTGCATAGCCCGAGCGATACCGTCAGCCCAGGATAGTGCAGTTGTCGCATGAGAGTTTTCGATGACATCGTGCTCGGATTCATCGCGCGAAGGATAGCCCGTCAAACCACCTTTTTGACGCAGAGAACTAAAATCTGTACGTCCTGTCAGAATCTTGTGAACATAGGCTTGATGACCAGTGTCAAAAAGAATCACGTCAGAGGGTGAGTCAAAGACGGTGTGCAGAGCGATCGTCAGCTCGACAACACCAAGGTTCGGACCGAGATGCCCGCCCGTACGCGAAACATTCTCAACAAGGAACTGGCGTATTTCTTCAGCCAATTCCTCGCGTTGAAGTGGGCTAAGACGTTTGAGATCTTTCGGGCTGGAAATCTCATCAATCATCGACATGGCTCTATGCTACATTCCCTCGAGCAAAAAAGGAAAGGGTAAAAAGTGAGACGACCAAGGCAACTGTGTAATTACCTTGGCCGTCTCTCGCTTACGCGCAACTATGCGGCTAGCTGGCGCAACACGTACTGGAGAATACCACCGTTACGGTAGTAATCAGCTTCGCCAGGTGTGTCGATGCGAACCACAGCGTCGAACTCGATTGGCTCACGACCCTCAGCGACAGCTGTCACGCGAACTGTCTTTGGCGTGCGGCCTTCGTTGAGCTCTGTGATGCCAGAAATCGAGAATACTTCTGTGCCGTCCAAGCCGAGGCTGTCAGCATTCTGACCAGCAGGATACTGGATTGGCAGAACGCCCATGCCAATGAGGTTGGAGCGGTGAATACGCTCGAAGGACTCTGCAAGAACTGCGCGAACACCGAGAAGCTTGGTGCCCTTTGCAGCCCAGTCACGCGAGGAGCCTGTGCCGTATTCCTTGCCACCGAGAACCACGAGCGGCACACCAGCTTCTTGGTAGGCGACAGATGCGTCATAGACGGCCTGTGTCTCGCCTGTGAGGAAGTTCTTGGTGTAGCCACCCTCGACGCCGTCGAGGACCTGATTGCGGATACGGATGTTAGCGAAGGTACCACGCACCATGACTTCGTGGTTTCCACGGCGAGAGCCGTAGGAGTTGAAGTTGGCCTTCTCGACACCGTGCTCCTTGAGGTAACGACCTGCCGGGGATTCCTCGGGGATGTTACCTGCTGGGGAGATGTGGTCGGTGGTGACCGAATCGCCGAGCTTCATCAGCACGCGAGCACCCTCGATATCCTCGACGGGAGCAGGGGTCATGCCCATGCCATCGAAGAAGGGAGCCTTGCGGACGTATGTGGAGTCGTCGTTCCAGTCGAAGCGGTCGCCCTCGGATGTGGGCAGGGACTTCCAACGCTCATCGCCCTCAAGTGCGGTTGCGTAGGTGTTCTGGAACATTTCACGCGAAATCGACGAGTCGATTGTTGCCTGAACGTCTGCCGGATCGGGCCAGATATCGCGGAGATAAACGGGCTCGCCGTCCTTGCCTGTGCCAAGAGCGTCGTTCTCGAAGTCGAAGTCCATCGAGCCTGCGAGAGCGTAGGCGATAACGAGCGGCGGGGAAGCCAGATAGTTCATCTTGACATCTGGGGAAATACGACCCTCGAAGTTACGGTTTCCGGACAAAACGGCTGTGACAGCGAGGTCATTGTCGTTGATTGTCTTGGAAACTTCTGCCGGAAGCGGGCCGGAGTTACCGATACAGGTGGCGCAGCCATAGCCGACGACGTTGAAGCCGAGAGCATCGAGATACTCTGTCAGGCCGGCAGCCTTGTAGTAGTCGGTAACAACCTTCGAGCCGGGGGCAAGCGAAGTCTTAACCCAAGGCTTGGAGGTCAGACCCTTTTCGACTGCTGCCTTAGCAAGCAAGCCGGCGGCCATCATGACCGAGGGGTTGGACGTGTTTGTACACGAGGTGATTGAGGTGATTGTGACGTCACCGTCACGCAGACGTGTCTCAGTACCATTTGCCATGGTCAAAGGCACTTCGCGGATACCCTCAGGCGAGTAGGTCGGAAGTGTCTCGTTAAAGACCTTCTTGGACTCGGAGAGGAGGATGCGGTCTTGCGGACGCTTCGGGCCTGCAATCGAGGGGACGACCGTCGAGAGGTCGAGCTCGAGGTACTCAGAGTAGTTAGCTTCCACAGCCGGGTTGAGCCACAGGCCCTGTGCCTTTGCGTAGGCCTCGACGAGAGCGAGCTGCTCTTCGGAACGGCCTGTGAGGCGCAGATAGTCGATTGTTGCCTCGTCAATCGGGAAGATTGCGGCAGTCGAGCCGAACTCTGGGGACATGTTGCCGATTGTGGCGCGGTTTGCCAACGGAACGCGGGCAACGCCCTCGCCATAGAACTCGACGAACTTGCCAACCACACCATGCTCGCGGAGCATCTGGGTGATTGTGAGAACGACGTCGGTTGCGGTTGCACCAGCGGGAATATCGCCTGTGAGCTTGAAGCCGACAACGCGCGGGATGAGCATGGAAACGGGCTGGCCGAGCATGGCTGCCTCTGCTTCGATGCCGCCGACGCCCCAGCCGAGAACACCAAGGCCGTTAACCATTGTGGTGTGCGAATCTGTACCAACGCAGGAATCGGGATAAGCAACACCGTCACGGGTCATTGTGACGCGAGCAAGATACTCGATGTTGACCTGGTGGACGATACCTGTGCCCGGGGGGACGACGCGGAAGTTCGAGAATGCGCCCTGACCCCAGCGCAGGAACTGGTAACGCTCGCCATTGCGCTGATACTCGATGTCCATGTTCTTCGACAAAGCATCTGCCGTGCCAAAGTTGTCAATCTGGACGGAATGGTCGATAACCATTTCTGCTGGGTTGAGCGGGTTGATCTTCTCTGCATCGCCGCCGAGGTCGGCAACAGCCTCACGCATGGTAGCAAGGTCAACGACGCAAGGAACGCCGGTGAAGTCCTGCATGATAACACGGGAGGGAGTGAACTGGATTTCCGTGTTGGGCTCTGCCGTGGCGTCCCACGAACCGAGAGCTTCAATCTGTTCACGGGTAACATTTGCGCCGTCTTCTGTGCGCAGGAGGTTTTCCGTGAGAACCTTCAAGCAGTAAGGCAACTTCTGTGTTCCCTCAACTGCGTCAATACGGAAAATGTCGTAGGTCTTGTCACCTACAGCCAAAGGTGTACGTGCACCAAAGCTATTGAGACTCATATATTCTCCTTTTCTTGATATATATCGTTCTCAAAATAGCACTTTTTGGCTTTCAATTGCCGACAAGTCCCTGTTTTTATCGCAACACTTTACGTGCGTAAATGTAAAGTAAAGAAAAGTAAGGAAAAACCTTACTTTTCCCCCACCCGTCGTCGCGAGCGAAGCGAAGCAATCTCTAGTCTCCCCATCACAATACATCCATGTGAGATTGCTTCGTCAGGCGTAAAACGCCCTCCTCGCAATGACGATGTATTACGTCTTACTTCTTTTTCTTGGGGGCGGGCAGTTCCTCATACATTGCTTCGAGCAGTTCGCGTAGCAGTTCCTTATTTTCGATGTCCTCGACGAGGAGCATTTCTTTAGCGCCCTCATAAGGGAGTTCGCGTGGCGCATTGGGCATCATGGTGACGGCGGACGCTGTTGGCTTGAGAAGGAAACGGTCGTCATAAATACCGCCAACTACTTTGCCGCGATAGTAGATGACATACTCCCCCATCATTGCCCTATGGCTCACATCCAGCCCAGACAACTGTTCAAGGACGAAGTCCAGATACTCTTTACTCGATGACATATTTTCCCCTTAAATCATTACTAGCAAACTACGTCTGCCTCTACTCTACTTTTCCGTCAGCGATTAAT
This sequence comes from Actinomycetaceae bacterium, assembly GCA_017539125.1. Lineage (GTDB taxonomy): Bacteria > Actinomycetota > Actinomycetes > Actinomycetales > Actinomycetaceae > RUG11864. The sequence continues at coordinate 11,149 of JAFYHO010000148.1, forward strand.
CGTTCAACCTGTTCTCTGTCGTGCAGTGCCGTGCCTGCGCCGACTGCCGAGGCACATATCGCCCCGCAGGCGTTTGCAAAGGTCAAAGCGTCCTTGACGTTATTTCCGCAGATAATTTCTGAGACGAAACCAGCGAGGAAATTGTCTCCTGCGCCGGTCGCGTCAACAGGGTTGACGTTGTATGCAGGCATATAGAACGCTTCTTCCCCATTTTTGAAAAAGCAACCTTGACCGCCAAGCTTTATGATGACGTTACGCGCTCCCATCTCTAGGAATACGTCTGCCATTTTCTCGGGCTCGTTCTCGCCGCTGTAATATCGGGCTTCGTCCTCATTTGGTGTGATGTAGTCGATTAACGGCAGAGAGTCAGCGATATCGTCAAGAGTAAGTTGCGTGAAATTGGGGAGTTTCGTATCAGCAAAAACAGTAACGCCACGCTCCTGTGCTGCTTCGGTGACGCTTCGCAACACGTCTGGCTCGTTAAATGGTGCTCTGAATAGTGAGCCGAGCACTACGGCTTTCGTATCGGACAGTATGTCTACGTATTGTTCTGGGTGGAAGTTGTATGCGTGCGCTTTATTCGTTATGGACTTGCGGCTGCCGTCGTCTGCTACGAACATTGTGGTTATTGGCGTGGGGTGCTCATCGGTTCTCACGACGTATTCGGTGCTTACACCGTGTTCGGCAAGTTCACCCTCAATCATAGAACCTGCCACATCATTGCCAAGAAAACAGAGTATTGCCGTTCTCATTCCCAGCTTTGCTCCGGCAATTGCCCCGTTGACTGCCTCACCGCCGATATTCAGCGAGGCGCTCTCTGCCCTGTAGCCAGTTATAGAAACAGGCTCGGAATCAAAACCCTTAATCACCGAATCAAGGATTGCCGTCCCAATAAACAACGCATCACACTTGCTCATACCGTCCCCATCTGATTTTCAATCTTTTCAATCAAGGTTATATCAGCCGGGAGCCATTGGACGCTATAAAGAGTGTCCTTTGACAGCCACTTGGCTTCGTCGGCTTCTAAAAGTTTTAAGTCGCCGTCAACGACTTCGCACCAGAAACAATCCATGGATAAATGGAAATCGGGATAGTCGTATTCGATTGTGTCAATAAAATCTCCGACCCTAACATCTACATCTAATTCTTCGCGTACCTCTCTCACCAAAGCCTCTTGTGGAGTTTCGCCCGTCTCAATTTTTCCACCGGGAAACTCCCACCAACCTTTCCAATCCCCGTAACCTCTCGCTGTAGCAAAAACACGACGTTTACTCGCCAAAGAATCACAAATTACCGCCGCAGCAACTTTAGTCTGATTCACAACCATTCCTCCTTTCGCCACCATTTCAGCACTATTTTAGTGGCAGGATTAGCCAAAACCCACACACTGACGGTTGAGCACAGGAAAATCACCAACAGTAGAGCATTGCCATCGTTTAGAGCAGGGCATAGAGTCAGCGGGTTGCTGACAATACGAATTGATGTCTTTTTATTTAACTTACGATAAAGAAAATTTGTATACTGCTCCTAAAGTGTATCGTCACGAAGGCGATGACGGCAGAGGTAGGAGAAATCGTTTGGCTGAGCAATCCCGTTTCGCGTATGAGTTAAATAAAGCGTTTAATGAGAGTTCGCTTCCTATTGAAGATGTCGTAACGGAACTCAATAACCGCGGTTATCCTATGCCACTTCGCACTTTTAACTACTGGTTGCAGGGATATTTTTTGCCCCGTTCTGAAAGCGCATTCCAATTAGTTGCCACATTGGAAAGCGTTTTGGGCGTTACGGATAATTGTTTGGCGAATGCTCTGCTTCGAGACTTGGCTTCAGGATCTTCTTTTATTCCTGGCGATAGTGAACAGTCAAGGCTTGTCGGCTCTGCGGCCTCGGCGAATATGGATGCGCGTTTCCCTACTGGTAACAGCGTTATCGACTGGGAGGCTAACCTTATCCAGAAAGCAGTGCGTGACGAAATTTGGATTAATGCAGACCGCACTCATTTTCGTCATAAATCAAGAGCGCTGGCGCTCGTCCCTGCTGTCCCCAATCCCACTTTTGTTTTTCAGATTCACTACGGACACGGGGAAAGATTAGGCTCTGATGACGCGTTTTATGATTTATCTGGAATAAAATTGAGGACGCTCGAACGCTTTGAAAACAGTGACGGGACAACTGTGGTTTCGGCGCAATTTGCCTTGCCTGACACTGCTGTCCCTGGCGATTTGCATAGTCTGTCTTATTCGTCTGACTACTTTACTGATGAACCTATAAACACAGTCGGTCGACGATTTTTGCCGTATGCTCTAGATTTTTATTCATGCAAAGTAACCTTTGACGGTGGCATTCCTAACGGTATCCAATACAAGATTTTTGAGCTTATTGGCGATGAAGAAATCGAGATTTCCCATGACATCCCTCTTATTCGTGAGGGCAATACTTTGAGCATTTCGACGAGGAATGTCGGAAATCGTATTGGGGCTTTTTATTTGGCATAAATCCGTCTCAGTATTACTCACCGCATCACGACAAGCGTCTCGACGTGGTGGGTATTGGGAAACATGTCGAGGGATTCGATGGTAACGACGCGCCTGCCAGCAGCGACCATTGTGGCCGTGTCGCGTGCCATAGCGGCAGGGTCGCAGGAAATCAAGAGCAGCGAGCGCGCGGGAAGCTGAGCAAAAGCACGAGCACCCTCAATACCTAAACCGGCACGCGGAGGGTCAGCAATCGCAATATCGCATTCTTTCTCGCCACGCGAAGCAATAAAAGACGCGTCAATATTGGCGGTTTTCACGCGAGCCCACGGCATATCGCGCAGATTGGCACGAGCGTCCTCAACTGCACTACGTGCGCCCTCGAAAGCCTCAAGCGCCCCAGACGAGCCAACAACAACAGCGAGCGCCTGAGTAAACAAACCAGCCCCGCAATACAGCTCTAGCACCCTATCCCCCGCACTCACTCCACTCAGCTGCAAAACACGGCGAAGTAACTGCTCAGGCCCCGAGCGGTGAATCTGCCAAAAACCACCGGCACGCAGCCGATACGAATACAGCTCGCCGTCCACTACCACATCTTCACGCACAAAAGGCTCAGTGCGCATACGCGGAGCAGAAAAGACTTGATTGTCAATCACCGCGCACACGTCACTACCAGAAGTCGCAACTGCTTTGACGCGCGCGCCCTCGCGCAACTGCCCGCTCCACGCCCCAGAAAACAACTCCAACTCGTCAATTTCAGGCACAGCCAGAGGCATACTCGTCAGTGGCACAACATCATGCGAAAAAGGACGAGTCATACCAAGGCGACCCTGGCTATCAGCAACAAACTCGACCCGGGTGCGCGTATGCCAACCCTGCGTCACCTCGTCTCCCTCGCACGGATAGACGCGCACACTCACCCCATTCTCAGCCATATGCTGAATCAAATCTTCACCGCCGATACGCCGCAAAGCCCCCTCAATGACCTGCTTTTTCCACTCCGTCTGCCACTCAAAAGCAACGTGCCCTAAATCGGCACCCCCTACTCCAAGCGGACCAGCTTCTTCCCACGAATGGTCAACACGATGCGAAGAAGAATCCTCAAGTACCTCAACTGTATCACCGTAAAGAAGCTTCGATTTCTCCCGTGTCACCGCCACGCGCACGCGCTCACCCGGCAAAGCAAAACGCGCGAAAACGACCCGTCCATCGCCGGCGCGCCCCACACAAAAACCGCCATGAGCAATATCGCCCACGGTCACATCAACATAACGAGCCGAATCAGCCTCGCCCACTAGTTCCCCTCAGTCAAGACGTAGGGAACTTCAGCCAAAACCACGCCGTCCTCCATACGCAAATCAGAGAGCATCTTCGCCGTCGAATGACGCACCAACAGTGGACGTATCAAACCCGTCGTAATGACGCGCGGAACAAAGACGACAACAGTATCCTGCGGGTGCAGGGACCGCAGATTGCGCACATAATCAACGACATTGCTATGCGACGCCTTGCGCGGGCTACCCAAAACCGTCAACGACACGGGCATGGCACTGTTTTTCCAGTCCTCACGCAAGACACGAGTAGTTTTCGGGTCATAATCGACAGTAATTGCGGTCAACGACGATAGGCGCATACCGCGGGCATAGCTCACCGCTTTAACAACCGAAGCATCGAGAGTACCCGCGATATAGATAACCCCATGAACACGAGTAGGTAAAGTATGGCCCTCTGCCAAATTGTCCACCTCCAAAAAACGCCGAACTTTCAACCGTTCTCGACGGAAGAAAATGAGAACAGAAGCCGGTACTGCCAAAGATAAAATACCGGCAAGCGCCCACGCCCAATTGACATAGGCAATGCACATGAGCACAGCGATATCAAAAATCACCGCGATGCGGTACATCCATGCGGCAAAACGCATACGCTGACGCTCCGCTTTGACAACTTCTTCACGTGCCAAAACTGACATTCTCAAAGCCATAGCCGCACAGACAATACCGAGAATGACGAAAGCGAGGAAGATAAAAACCATTGCTCCTGCTTGCGTTGTCGTCAAAACTGTTGCCAACACAGAAGCAAGCAGGGCGACGGCAATAACAATAGCGAGACGAGACGCAGACGCGCCCGCATCTGCCATGCGCCGAGGCAAGAAACGCTCCATAGCGAGCGCACGCAAAAGACGCGGCAAGTGGGCATACGCAGTGAGTACTCCTGCCATGCCCGCCAACATGTAGCACACCCCGACAATAATCTGCCCAGGCAAGCCCCAAAAACCGTATGCCATAGACAAGGTTACAACCGATAAATGGTAGCTAGGCATTTGAAGAATGCCTACAAAATACAAGGTAATAAGTATGACGATAATAAGAGGCTCAAAAATCCTGCGGAGAACATGAATGGAAACGCGCCGCAATTCAGGGGCAACCAGCACTCTTTCATGCATGAGAGACAAAACAGCAGCGGGAAACATCGCGCCAAGAATCGCCTCCAAAAAAGAGTCAGTGCGCAAAGAACTCAGGCGTGCCGTCTCCAACGCCGTCCAGGGCTCAAGGCGACTCGTTGCAAGGTCAATACCGCCCAAAGCCTCAGAAACCAAAGCCCAGATCAGAACAGCTGCGATTGCCGCTGCCCCCACAAGCGCACAGCCCACTATAAAACGCCACGAAACACTCTTCCCGAGAAGAACTGGGAGAGACAGAAAAAGAATGAACTCGACAAGTACCAGCGAACGATACACGCCAAGCGGAACAAGAAAATCGAGAACGTCCGTCATTAAACCTGCGCCGAGCACAGCGAGAAGCCCATACGCCACAAAATGCGCAGATACCACCAAAACACCAGCGCCTTCACCCAAATAGGTTGAAGCTACTTGGCTTGACGTGCGCCGCGGAACTGTGCGCGCCATGTGTTGAACAACAAAATAGGTCACGAGAAAAATAAGCAAGCCAATCCCTGTGGCCACATAGATTTCGACCAAACCAGCATTAGCAGGCATAGCGCGCGTAATAATTTGCGGAACAAGCAATGCCGAGAGCACGACAACAGAAACTAGACCGGCATTGCGCTCCAGTTTCGTAGCTATACCCTGTTCACGCGTCACGAGTGACAGCCTACCTCTCTTTGACAATCTATGGAACGACAAGTGAGTTTTGCCCACACTCCGCCTCTGATTGCGGTAGCGTTCACATATGCACTTTGTCATTATGGGCTGTGGCCACGTGGGAGCCACCCTCGCAGGAAAACTTGCCGATATGGGACATTCGGTCGCCATCATCGACCAATCCTCCGAATCTTTTAACCGCTTGCCTGAGGATTTTCAGGGGCAACGCGTCACAGGTGTCGGCTTCGATAAAGACACTCTCGAGCGCGCCGGCATTAGTGAAGCCTACGGTTTTGCAGCGGTATCTTCTGGAGATAATTCCAATATCATCGCAGCTCGCGTGGTACGTGAAGAATACGGAATCGAAAATGTTGTCGCCCGTATTTACGATCCCACACGCGCCGATGTGTACGAGCGACTGGGAATCGCAACTGTCCCGACGGTGCGGTGGACGACTAATCGAGTTCTGCGCCATCTCATCAATCTTGGACCTCATTACGATTACACCGATGAGAGCGCTGGGATGTCGATTATTGGCGTCGATGTGGACGAGGGCTGGTACGGTCTGACTGTCGATAATGTCGAGCAAGCCACCTCCGCCCGTGTCGCCTATATCACCCGTCTGGCGCGCGGCATGCTCCCCACTTCCTCAACTGTTCTACAAGATGGCGACCGCCTCTACATGGCTGTCAATACAAACCATGCAAGTTCCGTGCAGCATACTCTTGTACACCCGCCTGAGGAGGACGCGCTGTGAAAATTGTGATTGTTGGAGCCGGTTCGGTTGGCAGTTCGATTGCGCGCGAATTGTCCCGCGCGCAACACGAGATTGCGATTATTGACCGCAATGCTAAGGCGATGAAAGTCTCTTCTGTTCCCGATGCAGAGTGGAATATGGGAGACGCTTGTGAAGTGCCCATTTTGGATAAGGCGGGAGCTGGCGAGGCTGATATTCTCGTGACGGCAACAGGTGACGACAAAATCAATCTGGTTGTCTCTTTGCTTGCGAAGTCGGAGTTTGGAGTTCCCCGCGTTATTGCGCGTATCAATAATCCCCGTAATGAGTGGCTTTTCAATGAGTCGTGGGGCGTGGATATCGCAGTGTCAACCCCGCGTATTATGACTTCTCTTGTGGAGGACGCAGTCGCCGATGGTACGCTTGTCTCGGTGATGAATTTCCAGCGCTCGGGCGCTTCTCTTATGCAGACGACCCTGCCTGAGGAAGCTCCTATTGTGGGCATTCCCGTCAGCGAGGTTCTTCTTCCGCCGACGATTATCCTCACGGCGATTGTTCGTGACGGTACTCCCCTGCCCGCTGATCCTGATTTGACGATTGAGGCAGAAGATCAGGTTATTCTTTTGTGTGCGCGCGAAGCCGAAGAGGATTTGGATTTGGTGCGTAGCTTGTTTTCTGCTTTAGATGAGGACGAGGACGAGTAGTCTCAGTCGTGACGTTCCTCGTCTTTGGTGTTTTCTTCTGTCGTATCGTCACTCTCGCTAACGGGAACGGGCGGTAGCGAGCGCACAATCATCCACGTTAGCCATGCGACAAAGGCGAAAAGGAATGGCCCCATGACGATGCGTGCCGCGGCGAGTGGCGCGATTGCATCGGTCAAAAAAAGTGGGATTTGGACGAGTAGACGGACAGCAAAAAGCCCCACCCACAGCCAGGTGATATGCCAATATCTGCGCCGTGTCAGGCTCTGCTGCGGGGTATGAGCAAACTCGCCGTTTTTCCAGCCAGTCGGGTCGCCGCGTAAAAAGCCGATAATGAGCCCCATGAGTGGCCAGCGCACAATCAGCGAGAGAAGCAAAATCGCTAGGTAAACGCAGTTAGTGATGATTCCAAGAATGAAATAGTTGCTAGCTTGCCCGCTTTTGAGTGCCCAAACAGCAGAAATAACGACGACAAGAAAACCTGATAAGGCTGGCACAATGTCAATTCTTTGAATCAAACGCACAACGATAGCGCCCAGCGCGATAACTAGACAGGCAATAGCAGGAATACGGACTGTATCCGTCACAAGATAGAGAACAATAAAAAGTATCGGTGGAATGATTGTTTCTGCCACGCCACGAGCTCCGCCCATTGCGCGAGCAATATCGAAATCGTCAGCAACGACTGAAGCGAGCCCACCTTTAACCTGAGCCTTGCCTTCTGTCGCGCTAGAGGGGGTAGATGTATTGTTTTCGGGCTCCGAATCGCCCTGCCCACCAGACAAAATTGGAAGTTCAGACATCGCCGACTACCCTGCCATAACAGTTATTGCTGGATTGAACACAACAGGCATTCCCGCTACACGAGACAAGGTGCCATTCACACGCACAGTTGAACCAATTTCAAGACACGCCATTGTATGCCTACCAAGGAAACGCAACAAAAGATTCTCAGCGCCTTCACCCTCGTATTCGTCCTCGTCAAGGAGAGAAATCATTACATCAAGATACGCGGAAGCTCCATAGGCAGGATAGGTAATAGAAGTGACTTCCCCTATCACGTTAATATCTCGGCTGCGCTCCATAACGCCTCCTAGGCTGCGTGCAAAGCTCAGGCAGCGCAGTCAGCACAGACAGGCTGTCCGTCCTCTTCAAAGGCGAGCTGTGAGCGATGATGAACAAGGAAGCATTCTGAACAGGTAAATTCGTCATCTTGGGCAGGTACGACATTGATTGACAACTCCACATTGGAGAGGTCTGCTCCAGGCAGTTCAAAACCTTCGGCAGCTTCGACTTCGTCCTCGTCAACCTGACCAGACTGATCAGAGTTACGCCGCGCCTTGAGCTGTTCGAGTGAGTCCTCGCGCAGATCCTCATCCTGCTTACGCGGTGCATCATAGTCGGTAGCCATTGTGGCTCTCCACTCCTCCGGCATAGCCGGTGTAGTTCCTATGGTCACTACGGGACGTATTGACCTCCTGCGCCTATAATGTAGCAGAGTGAGAGCGGTTGTCCAGCACTTCTGGCAAATTTCTTGAAAAAAATTTGAAAAAGCCAACCAGAGAGCTACCCAAAGGGATTAATCTGCATCAGCCACAGCAGTAAAACCCGAATCTTTGAGGGCCCCACGCAGCTCTTGCACAATCTGAGGGTTACCCGCTACAACAAGAGATTGGTCTGCTGGATTGCCTTCAAGATTTTCTACGACACCGCCAGCCTCGGTAACGATAAGAATGCCAGCTGCCATATCCCACGGTTTGAGCCCGCTTTCCCAATAGCCGTCAAGCAAACCAGAAGCAACAGAACAGAAATCGGTCGAGGCCGCGCCGATACGACGAATATCGCGCACACGCGGCAGCATTTGCGCCACGACAGCTCCCTGCGCGGCTCTTTTGTCTGCCTCATAGGAGAAACCGGTAGCAACAAGTGAGCTCGCTAAATCCTCAGCATCAGAAACATGAATGCGATGCCCGTTGCAATATGCTCCCCCGCCACGCACAGCACGGTAAACCTGCGAGTCACCGATATAGGCGATACAGGCCGCTTCAACAGTCCACAGCGATGGCTGAGGCACACCAGAGACAACAGCCACTGAAACAGCACACGTACCTATCCCGTAGAGATAATTGACCGTCCCATCGATGGGGTCAACAATCCACGTCAAACCGGAATATCCCGAGCTCTCTTCGCCTTCTTCACCAAGGAACGCATCTTGCGGTCTAGCTGCACTAATGCGTTCACGTGCGAGGGTTTCGATAAGCGTATCGGCTTCGGTGACGATATCGGCAGCCGAGCTTTTTGTATCCGTCACGGTGATTCCGCTCAAGCGTTTTTCCCATGCGAGCTGGGCTAAACCAGAGGCAATATCCTCAGCGAGACGAGAGATCTCCTCGCGTTCTTCTTTTGTTAATTCCACGCCCCCTAGTCTAGGGCTAAGTGTGCAGAAAAAGTAAGCTCTTTCGCTCAGCACACAATGCGTCACGGGTCAAAAATTGACACACCCACACCTCTTCTGTCTGCCAGAGCTGGAAAAACGGAATAATTGACTACGAGGAAAGCGGGGTTGCCGATGAAAAAATTAGAACTTCTTGGCTTACAGAATGACGGCGAACATCTGACTTTGAACGATGCTGAGGGCAATCGATACAGTGTGGAGATTACCGATGAGTTGCGTGCCCTTCTGCGTAAAGATCCCGTCTCGCAAACACCGGAAGGTGAATCTTCTCAGACTGTCAGTCCGCGTGAAATCCAGGCGTATGTGCGTGCTGGAAAAACGATTGAAGAAATTAGTGAGCTCACGTCACTTCCGCCCTCACGGATTGAAAGCCTCGCTCACCCCATTATTAACGAGCGCAATTACACGGCACGCCTCGCTCGTTCTCTGCCCACGAGCCGCGACCCTGGCTCATTGACCTTGGAAGAATTAGTGGCAACCCGTCTGGCGTCTCGCGGGGTGAAGGTTGACGATATCGAGTGGGACGCAATTCGCGAAAGTGGCGAGCCGTGGACGGTTATAGCCAGCTATGAAAGCGCAGAACGTGAGCGTCAAGCCGTGTGGCACGTCGATGTATCAAAGCGCTCTCTCGAGGCAGTCAGCGAGGAAGCTATCTGGCTATCGGAAACCCCTATCTTGCCTCATGGGGATGCGTGGCGCACCCCAAATACTCCCGCGCTGACGAAAGAAAAAGACACCCCTAGCGCTTCGCTTTCATCGCTACCATCTGCACCAAGCGCTCCATCTGCCGAAAGCCCCAAGGTAGATACAGGGAAGGCGTCTGTCTCACGTATTGACGCTGTGCTTGCCGATTTAGACGCTCGACGTGGCATTCCCACCGATAAAGAGCATTATTCTTCCCTGCTGGAAGCAAATGCTGCAAGCGCACTGGAATCCGCTAGTAGTCCTGAAGCTGAAGAGTCTACTGAGGTAGACGAGAGCCCTGAAGAGCGCGATAACCGCGAGACGATTTTTGATTTGCCTGTCCATTCTCCCGATACTGCTTCATCGCAGCACTCTGCCCCTAGTGCGCAAAGCCCTTATCAGGAGGACGACCTATTTTCCTCAGCGGCTTCGGCCGATGGCTCTGCCGCCTTCGTTGCTCCCGCTTCTGAGTCCGCTCAGGAGACTGCACCGAAACAGAAGAAGGTTCGCCGTTCTGACCGTCCCTCTATGCCTTCATGGGACGAAATCGTTTTCGGTAAAAAAGACTAAAGCTTTTTTAACGCACGCCGAGAGGACGCTCAAGCGCTAGAGAAACAAGCTCGTCAATCAGCTGCGAATAGGGCAAACCGGCAGCTTCCCACATCTTTGGATACATTGACACTGCCGTGAAACCAGGCATTGTGTTCTGCTCATTGACATAAATCTGCCCGTCAGGCGTGAGGAAGAAATCGACACGAGTGAGCCCCTCGCAGCCAAAAGCCTCAAAGACATCTACCGCAAGATTACGCATTTTCTGGGCAGTCTCTTCCTCGACATTCGCTGGGATATCTAAGTGGAGCTCTGCTGTGCCCAAATACTTATTGTTGTAGTCATAGAAGCCAGCGTCATTGCTACCAAGGCGAATCTCGCCAAGGACAGCCGCGCGTGCGCGCTCACTGCCGTGCCCGCCAAGGACAGCACACTCAATTTCGCGCCCGTCAATACCCGTCTCGATAAGCGCTTTCGGGTCGACACTATGTGCCTTGGCTAAAGCCGCCCCCAATTCTGCTTCGCTAGACACTTTCGTCACGCCGATGGACGAACCGGCACGGGCAGGCTTAACAAACACAGGATAGGCGAGTTTTTCCCGCACTTCCTCGACAATCTGCTCAGGTGCTTCACTCCAGCGTTGAGCCGTCGCCAACACATAGGGAACATTGGGAATGCCCGCCTCGTCAAGAATAATTTTCATCATGTGCTTATCCATGGCAGTGCCAGAAGCGACAACTCCGCAGCCCACATAAGGAATCTGCGCCATATCCAGCATGCCCTGTATCGTTCCGTCCTCACCAAAAGGTCCGTGAAGAACAGGGAAAACTACATCAATCTGTCCCAAATCTTTGATTGCACTGCCATCAGAAGAAATCTCGTAAAGATGACGATCTGCCATACCGAGTACAAGCTGAGCAGGCGAAACGTCCGCACTCCCAGAATGGGTAGCCTGCTCTTCCGTTTCGTCAAAACCACCACGAGAAAGTTCCTCGGGATTATTCGGAGCCGAAATCCATGCACCCTCTCTAGTGATTTTGATAGGAATAATCTCGTAGCGCTCACGGTCAATAGCACTCATCACAGACGCAGCACTCACAAGAGAAACAGAGTGCTCAGGGCTCATTCCGCCACAAATAAGAGCGAGACGGATTTTAGACATCGGCTTTCCTTTCCACTTTTTTGCGTGCGCTCACCTGCTGCGCCAAACGCTTATTGTATTTTTTGTCAAAAAGAGCAAGCGGGTCGCCGTCAGCGTCCTCGCGTCTATCCCACAAGTGATCACGCCGCGCAATACCTTGAGATGTACGGTCTGCCGAACGCAGAACTTCTAAATCGTCATTGATAGTATTCATCACGACATCAGCAATTTCTTGCAGGAGTTCTTTTGTCACTTCTCTCCCACGATAGGCAGAAAAATCGAGCGGCTCACCAAAATGCACATGGACATTCGCGGTATGCCTTCCCAGCATTTTCCAACTGATATGCTTTGTCCACGGGTCGATAAGGCGCTCATTTCCCCAATGAGCAACGGGTATCACTTGCGCATCAGGGTGGGCAAGAATCAGGCGCGCAATTCCTGTTTTTGCGCGCATTGCCCAGCCATCTGGGTCATGAGTAAACGTGCCCTCGGGGAAAATACACAAATATCCTCCGTCGTCCAAAGCCTTGTGCATATCCTCAAGTCCAATAGCAGCATTGGTGTTATTGCTGAGTTGAGAAATATCTCCACGTCGATGAACAGGAATTTGCCCAGCATTACGTAAAAGCCGACCTAATACTGGCGCAGAAAAGAGATCGGCGCGAGCAGCAAAACGCGGAGTGATACCACGCTGAAAAAGGGGCATGCCAATCAGAATAGGATCAAGAAAACCCGTGTGATTAGCTGCGATGATTGCCGGTCCGCTGCGTGGAATAGATGAAGTGCCAGTGATATGAACATCTTGAATGCTATTCATTAGAAAAGTCAGAGCAGGCCCAAGAGTGCGTAAAGCAAGGGGCATGGGCTGACGTGATTGATCCATAAGCATTCTCTTCCGACGAGGCTCTGTGAGAGCTAGTCGATTTTCTCAACCTCAGCGCCTAGGGCGTACAGCTTCTGCATAAAATTTTCGTATCCACGGTCAATAATATCGATACCGGAAACAATAGATTCACCGTGAGCAGCAAGGGCCGCAATCAAGTGGGAAAAGCCGCCGCGCAAATCGGGCACCTCGACATCTGTACCCGTGAGCGGAGTGGGGCCTTGGACGACTGCCGAATGATGGTAATTGAGATGACCAAAACGGCATTGCAAACCGCCCAAGCACTCGCGATATGTCTGAACATTTGCTCCCATATCCACGAGGGCTTTGGTGAAACCGAAACGGTTTTCGTAGACGGTTTCATGAATAACAGAAATACCTGTAGCTTGAGTGAGAGCAACGACGAGTGGCTGCTGCCAATCGGTCATAAAGCCAGGGTGGACATCAGTCTGCAAAGGAATAGATTTCAACTCGCCACCTGGATGCCAGAAACGTATACCGTCATCTGTCACCTCGAAAGCTCCCCCGACCTTGCGATAGACATTGAGGAAACTCGTCATAGCTTGCTGATCTGCCCCACGCACGAAAATATCTCCGCCTGTCGCAAGAGCAGCGCAGGCCCACGAGCCAGCTTCAATACGATCAGGAAGGGCTGTATGCGAGTAGCCGCGTAGCTCCTCTACTCCCTCAATATGGATAGTGCGGTCAGTGTCGACGGAAATAATTGCGCCCATTTTTTGTAGGACGGCAATCAAATCTTTGATTTCCGGCTCGACGGCTGCACCACTGAGCTCAGTAATGCCTCGTGCCATGACGGCTGTGAGTAGGGTTTGCTCGGTAGCACCGACAGAAGGATACGGCAGGTGTACAGGCTTGGCAGTCAAACCGTTAGGGGCGACGAGGTGCATACCAGCGTCCTCTTGGATACGCTTGGCGCCAAAATCCTCAAGGACTTGCATGTGGAAGTCGACGGGACGATCGCCAATGTGGCAGCCACCCAAATCAGGGATAAAGGCTTCACCAAGGGCATGCAAAAGGGGCCCAGCGAAAAGAATGGGGATACGCGATGAGCCCGCTAGGCGATCCATTTCGACTGGATCATCGGGAAGATGAATATCTCCAGGCGTAATAGCAAGAGTGCCAGCCTCCTGGTCGTAATCAATCTCCACCCCGTGAAGGCGCAAAAGCGACGAGACAACGTCAACATCACGAATACGGGGAACATTGCGTAACACTGAGGTGTCTCGGGCAAGCAGAGCTGCCACCATGGCTTTAGAAACGAAATTTTTCGCCCCTCGCACTTCGACCTCACCGACAAGAGGCTTCCCTCCGATAACACGGAGCTTTCCGCTCATAGTTGTATCCTTCGCTCGCGTCTTGTGCCTGTATCAAGACTGCTGCTACTTAGAATACTCCCCTTGGGGCTTTCAATGCCTAAGGCAGGCAAGGGTCACACCTAAGGTCACTCGACAGGGCGGGCGGAGACGACTTCCTCTTTGGGCAGGTGCTTCATCGGCAGGGTCGTCGGCTTAAACGCGGGGCGCGAAGCCTCAAAATCGCGAATGAGCTGCTCGTCTTGCAGGGTGATGGCGATATCGTCAAGACCCTCCATAATGCGCCAGCGAGTGTAATCGTCAATATCGAAGGCGCAGGAGAAATCCCCACAGCGCACTGTGCGATTTTCCAAATCGACGGTGATTTCTCGCCCAGGCTCTTCTTCTAAAAGCTGCCAGAGCACCTCGATATTTTCTTGGGCGACAACTCCCGTAACAAGACCTTGCTTTCCTGCATTACCGCGGAAAATATCGGCAAATTTCGGGGCGAGGAC
>JAFYHO010000024.1 GCA_017539125.1 Actinomycetaceae bacterium
ATTTGGAAACGCGTGAGCTGGCTCGGCAACCACGTCGCGCTTATCAAAATACCGAACGCCATTCACGACGTCACTCTCTCGCGTGAAGAAGTGCGCACACAGGCCCTCGATAGTATTGCCGAATTTATAAATATTCACATGAGCAAACGGCCTCTGCCGCCAAACCACCCGTCACATATTACAAAGATCTGGCAGGACCGTCTGCTGCGCCTGCGCCTGCGCACAAATCAGGCGCAAGACACAGTGCGTGAATGGACGAAAAAGTTCCGTTAATTCGTGCGCGATTGACGATTGCGACTGACGATTGACGATTAGCGATTAAAGCGAATCGTTTTCTGCGGCTTGGGCGACAGCGTCTGACGAATGCGAATCGGCCGTTGACTCTGAAATGAGCTGCGCTTGGGCGCGCCCCTCACGGGCCGGCGCTGCCTGCTCCCACAAAAGCTGCTCGGCACGGCGCTTTTCCGCCGAGGACTTGCTGAAGAAACGCGGCAAGCCGGCAAAAATTGCCTTCGCGCGCGCATCAGTATTCTGCCTACCCGCTTCAGGCTCGCCCGCATACTCAGCCGACGCAGCTGATTCGACAGAATACGCCGACTGCACCGAAGCCGTCGATTCAATCGAAATCGCAGACTCAGGGGCAGGTGCCGTGGGCGTATCGCTCTGCTGTGCCTGCGCGGGTGTCGGAGGACGGTCACTAATATCAAAAGTCGAAAGCGTCAGATTCGAGTTATCTGTCTGCTCGTCTACCTGCTCGCTTGTCGGCTCCTCTGGCTGTTCACCCGCCTGCTCACCCGCCTGCTCGCCTGGCTGCTCGCCTGGCTGCTGCGCCGCGATTGAGTCAAAAGAAAACACAGACATACCACCCGAAGGCTTTTCGGCTCCCTGCTCGGCATCGCGCTGCTCACGCTCCATACGCAATGTGCGGCGCGAGGGGAATACAGAAAGAACTCGCTCTGCCTCAGGCTTGTCTCCCGCAACATCCGTGTTTTCTGCGCCATCTGCGCTGTCCTCAGCGATGGACGTTTCTTCAACAGCTGGCGTTTCTTCAACGACGGGAGTTTCTTCGGCAATGGGGGTTTCTTCGGCGACCTGGGTTTCTTCGGCGGCAGGCGCTTCCTCAACAACTGGGCTTTCCTCAACCACCTCGGCTTCACCGTCACCGTTGTCGTCATCAACAGCAGCCGCGCTTTCCGGACTATCCGCGTACAGCGAAACCGTCACCGGAGCATTCTGAGGAACCTCCTCAACAGGGGCTTCCTCAACGAACGGCTCATTGACGGGAGCTTCCTCGACAATCGGGCTTTCCTCAACAACTGGGCTTTCCCCGGCCTGCGGCTCCTCGTTCACAGTGGCGTCAATCGTTGACGGTGCTGCCGTGACCTGCGCGCGCGAACGGGCAGTTTCCAAAAGAGAGGATAGAGAGGTCATGCGCGGACGCAACTCGTCCACCGATACAAAGACTTGAGAACCCGAGCCAACAACGGACGCCAAACGCACGCTCACCGCTGCGCCCGCCAAGGCCTCGATTGCCGAGCGGACTTCGTCCTCAACAGACAAAACGATGAGGTACAGGCGCGGACCAGCATGGGAAACCGGCGGGCAGGCGTCAAGGAAAGCCTCCCATTCACGCTCGAAATCGGCGCGAGTGACACCCTTGAGGGAAGCCAAAACCTCGGCAGACGTATCGTTATGCTTGCCGGCAGCACCTAGGGCAGAAATGAGCTCCTCGCCAGATAGGCGTGCGAGGACATCAACCGTGACGATTTGTCCGCTGGGGTCAAGGGCGATAAGGCTTTCGCGCTCGCCCGAGGGGCTCGGCTCGCTCGTCCATGCTATCGGAAAAAGCGGCTCGTCAATCAACTCTAAAGCACGCGCGCGCAACGCAGTCAGCGTCTCCTCGCCAAGACGCGAGACGCTCAAATCAACCGATTGTGCCGGAACAAGATTCCCGTTTTCAAAGGAAAAGATTGCCATATTTGAAATCCTTTGTTACCTCTCGAAAGCTATCTAAGATCTAAGTCTTACACTATCCCATTACTGCCCTTAAACCAAGCAACTATCGCCCTCTCATTGCGTGAGGTCGCGGCCGTGCAAGAGTAGCTGGGATAGGTGGACGCCCTGTTTGCCGAGGAATTGCGACGCTTGAGTTTTGCAGGAGAAACCATCGGCGAGGTAAATCGTGCCCTCGGGCGCTTCACGCAGAGCCGGCAGCAGGCGGCGCTCGGCGATCGCTTCGGAAAGCTCATAGTGCCCTTTTTCCATGCCGAAGATTCCGCCCAGGCCACAGCAGCCACTCACTTTCGTCAATGTTGCACCGGTGCGCTTAATCAGTTCTTCGTCGGCTTTCCAGCCCATAACCGAGTAGTGGTGACAGTGGGGCTGGGCGACGATATTCACGCCGCTCAGGTCGGGTAGCTGGAGGTCGTCACCCGGACCGATAGGAGCGGGCGCGCTGAGCAACTCGGCAAGAGTGTAAGTCATGGAAGCAATGAGCTTTGTGCGCTTGTCCTCCGGCAAGAGGTCCTCGAGGTCGGAGCGCAGGACGGCAGTACAGGAGGGCTCGACGCCAACGATTGGGATACCGTTGGCGGCGAAAGGCGCGAGCGCGGTAAGGAGCTTTTCGAGTTTCTTTTTCGCCGTGCCAAGCTGGCCTGTGGTAATCCATGTCAGGCCGCAGCAGGTGTCCGCCGGCGGCACGAGGACTTGGTAGCCCGCGCGTTGAAGCAGCTCGATAGCTGCGCGGGCGCCATCGGAGTTGAGAGTGTGGGAGAACGAGTCCGCCCACAAGACCACGTAGCGCTTGCCCATGAGCTGAGGCGCAACGGTTATTTCTTCCCCGTCATTGCGAGGAGCGCCCCTAGGCGCGACGCGGCAATCAGTAGTCCCCGTACTGCTTGCTTTGCCGCTCTGCCATTCCTCTTGGTATTGATTGCCACGCTCGCTACGCTCGCTCGCAATGACGGTTTTGGTGCGCGTAGCGAGGTCTTTGAAAAGCGGCTCTTTCGCCAGCGGCTTTTTGGCGAACGTCGGCGAGAGGCGGCGAGGGTCAAGCCCAATTGCCTTAAAGGAAAGCTTGCGCAAGGCACCCACACTCATCACGGCATTG
>JAFYHO010000149.1 GCA_017539125.1 Actinomycetaceae bacterium
AACAGTCGGTGTTGGTGGACTTGAGAGAGGTGGTGAGGGTGTCGGTGACGACCTGCTCGTCGGGGCTTTGGGCGATAAGCGAGTATGTTCCCGGCAGGTCAAGGAGGGTTACGCCGAGGCTTTTCCATGTGCCGGAGCTGAGATGGACCGTTGTGCCGGGGGCGTTAACGACGGTTTGGTGTGCGCCGGTGACGTGGTTGAAAAGGGTCGATTTTCCGACATTGGGATTACCGACGAGGGCAATAGTTGAACCCTTGAGGCCGGTTGGGCTCATGCGATGACCTCGGCTTCAATGCGGCGAGCTGAACGGTGATCGACAGCGAGACGTGAACCGGAAACATTGAGGACGAGCCCGCCAAAAGAAGCTTTTTGTGTAACAGTCACTTCTACTCCTGGGCGCAATCCCAGTTCACACAGGCGCAAGCTGTACTCGTCTCCGCAATCGACCTTGGTGAGGCAGAGGCGTTGGCGTACAGGGCATTGGGATAACTGCATTGTCGTCCAATCTGTCGTTCAGGTGCGTTTATCGTACCAAAAGTCAGGTAAGGCTACACTAACAAAAAAAGATGAGCTGAGTCACTCTTGTTTGTGGGAATGGGCGAGGTGTGCCATAGGGATTTATGGGGTATGACGGCCGCGTGGTGTGTAGTGTTTAGACCAGCAGTACGGAAAACACCGAAAGGCAGATAATCCTATGAATATCGACACAACAGCAGTTCACGGCGGCTATCATCCGGGCAACGGCGAACCGCGTCAAGTTCCCATCTATCAGTCCACGACGTGGCGCTACGAATCGTCCGAAGAGATGGCAAAGCTCTTCGATTTGGCAGCAGCCGGCTATTTCTACACCCGTCTTGCCAATCCCACCAATGACACTGTTGCCGCAAAAATTGCCGAAATGGAAGGCGGAAGCGCAGCTATGCTCACTTCATCGGGACAGGCAGCCAACTTCTTCGCAATCTTCAACCTCGCTTCGGCAGGCGACCATGTTGTTGCGGCCTCGACCATTTACGGCGGCACCTACAACCTCTTCGCTGTCACCATGAAGCGCATGGGAATCGAGTTCACCTTCGTTGAGCCAGACTGCTCCGACGAAGAGCTCGAGGCGGCATTCCGCCCCAATACCAAGTGCGTCTTTGGCGAGACCGTCGCCAACCCGGCACTCGTCGTCCTCGATATTGAGCGCTTCGCGAACGCTGCGCACGCACACGGCGTGCCGCTCATCATGGACAACACTTTCCCGACACCCGTCAACTGCCGCCCCATCGAGTTCGGCTGCGACATCGTCACGCATTCGACCACGAAGTATATGGACGGGCATGGCGTATCTGTCGGCGGCGCGATTGTTGATTCGGGCAATTTTGACTGGATGGCTCATGCCGAGAAGTTCCCTGGCTTGACCGAGCCTGATGACTCCTATCACGGTGTCACTTACGCGAAGGATTTCGGGCAAGGAGCCGCGTATATTACTAAGGCAACCGCCCAGCTCATGCGCGATTTCGGTTCGATTCAATCCCCGCAAAACGCTTTCTATGTGTCCCTCGGCCTTGAGTCTTTGCATCTGCGCATGGCACGCCACGTTGAGAATGCGACGGCACTCGCCAAGTATCTCGAAGGGCACGAGAAGGTCGCGTGGGTGCGCTATCCGGGCCTCGAATCCGACCCGTACTATGAGCTCGCGCAGAAGTACATGCCGAACGGCACCTGCGGCGTGATTTCTTTCGGTGTTGTTGGCGGGCGTGCCAAGACCGAAGAATTCATGGGACATTTGAAGCTTGCGCAAATCGCCACGCACGTGGCAGACGCACGCACTTGCTGCTTGCACCCAGCTTCGACTACGCATCGCCAGATGACTGACGACGAACTTGCTGCGGCAGGTATTTCGCCCGATTTGGTTCGCTTGTCCTGCGGTATCGAATCGGCAGAAGATATCATTGCCGACGTCGAGCAGGCCCTCGCTGCTATCTAATTGGAGGTTGCCGAACGCGTCGTTCCCTTCGGTCACTCCTTGCGATGACGGATGGGGAGTCCACTCTTCGTGATGACGGATAAAGTGTGGGAGGCAGGTAATCTGCCTCCCACACGTTTTATTCGGAGTGTTTTCGGTTATTGGACAGGAATCAAGAACTCAACGCGACGGTTTTGTTGCCTACCAGCGGCGGTGTCGTTGGTGGCAACTGGGCGGCTCTCGCCGTATCCCTCTGTCGTAATCGAGGCGTTCACGCCCTGCTTCTCCAAATAATCCTTCACTGAATTGGCGCGGTTTTCAGACAGGGTCTGATTGTAGTCCTCACTTGACACAGAATCGGTGTGCCCTTCAATAGTGAACGAGGAAATGCCCGCGTCTTTAAGGACCTTTGCCAAATCGTTGAGAACTGTTTGAGCGTCAGAGCGGATGTTGTACTTGTCGAAATCGAACAGGACCTCGGAGGACATCGTAATCTTCAAGGCGTTCGCTTCCACGGTCGGAGTTTTCGGTACGTCTGGAACTTCAGGAATTGTGAAGTCTGTTTGGTATGGTTCAGCATCAACAGTTTTTGTTTTATCGTCCAATGTTACTAATGCTTTACCGTTTCCGTCATTGACGATACTAAGTCCAGTTTTGCTGTTGTCATAGGTCGCCTGAGACCCTGTGATAGTAATAGTTTCTTCAGTTTTTTTATTCACGTATGTTATGACGTCGCCAGCTTTGCTCAGTTCTATCTCTTTAACGTCGTCAATATATGTATGAACGCCGTCCTCGCCGCCAGTATGGGAGATGTGAATTCCGTTTTTCTCATCGTCATAGCTGTGCACGCCATTGTTTTTATCGCCAACGCGGCTAATGTAGACTTGATTTTTTTCATCCGAATAATTGTTGACTCCGTTTTCGCCGCCAACATTCGAGATATCTATACCGTCCAAATCGTCAATGTAGCTATTGACACCGTCTTCTCCACCAACATTCGATACGTCCACGCCACTGTCGTCATTGGAATAACCGCTTACGCCGTCGCTACCACCAACGTTATAAGCAGCCATGCCATTATCGACAATCTCGCCATTTTCAAGGCGCACAGGCGTGACAGTGATGCCGGGAACTGAGCGCAGAGATTCCGTCTGGTTGACAGTAATTTTCGCGTCAGGCGCTTCAATAAGGGACGGCACCGACACGGTCTCATAAACCGGGATAGCAGGAATCTCGCCCAGCTGGTAGCCAGGGACGACCATCGCATCATCGGTGGTGACGGGCTGGGTGGTACTGCTATCTTCGCTACCAGATGTGCTGTCTGAGCAGGCACTCAAGCTGAAAGTGAGTGGCAAGGCGAGTAGAAGGGCGAGGGCTTTCTTTGGCATTTTTCCTCCTGATAGTTTTTGGGGTATAAGGTGAGCCGAAAACATAATACTCTCTCTCTCTCTCTCCTGGCTTTGAAGAAAAAGCGAGTGATTTTTAACAAATAGGAGAGTGCTAGGCTTAGCGTATGGCGGATAGTAAGAATGAACCTTTGGCTCTGCGTCCAATTGCGCGCGCTCAAACGCCCTACACCACGAAGTTTGGTGTGCCGCGCCAGGCGGGGCTCGTGCGCCTTGAGGGGCGCATTGTTTTCGAGCCGGAGTTCCGTATCGACGAAGCGGTGCGTGGGCTAGAGACCTTCAGCCACATCTGGCTCATCTGGGCGTTCTCCCGCAATATACGTGAGAGCTGGACGCCGACCGTCCGTCCGCCACGCCTCGGGGGCAGCGCCCGTCAAGGAGTGTTCGCAACCCGCTCGTCTTTCCGACCGAACAACCTCGCGCTTTCCTGTGTCGAGCTTCTAGGTGTGGAAGAAAGTGAGAGTGAGGGGCTGGTATTGCACGTACGCGGCATGGACATGGTTGACGGAACGCCAATCTACGACATCAAACCCTATATTCCCTATGCGGACGCTCCCGAGAACGCTACAAACGGCTGGCTCGACGAGCAACAATGGCGACCGCTGTGCGTTGACATTCCACAGAGCGAGCTAGAAAAACTCCCCGAACACCTGCGCGAAGGCCTACACGATATCCTTGCTCAAGACCCGCGTCCCGCATACCGTCGTGACCTCGAAGCAGAGGAGAACACCGACCGCACCTACTGGCTCGCTCTCGAACGCTACATCGTCTACTTCACCGTCACCGACCATACCGTCACGGTAACGCGAGTGCGCACCCTCGACGACGAAGAATTAGACATTCTGCGCGAAACAGGACAAATTGCCGGCACATACTGAGAGTTTTTGCTTTTGATACAGATTGTGGGCGACAATGTGCCGCCCACAATCTCTTTGGTGAGGTGCGAGAGAAAAGTCAGTTTTTCAAGACGGCTTCGGCTTCACGGATTTCTATTGTCTGAACAGTCGATGTGGTGGTGAGTGTGCCGTCCACGGGATAGGTGTTTCCGTTGACGGTGTACGAGGCGCGCCACGTGATATCGGCGCTGAGGGTGTAGCTGCCGGAGCGAGTATAGCTACAGGTGACTGTGCCGTTCGGCCATGTTCCACCGCCGTCTTTTGTGGTGAAACTGTGCCCGTCTCCGCAATGCCAGGTGTAGGAGGTGGGTGTGGCGGTAATCGTGACGGCAGTGCCCAGTATTGTTGTTTCTTTAGTGACGGGTTTCGTGCTGGATTGCAGATAGAGCGGTTTGTTGACATATGCCCAGCCGCGCGAGGGTTGGAGGCTGACATTGCCACCATCGATACCAAGGTGTGCCACATCGCTGATAGTGACGAGACCGGAGCTAGGCGATGACGGAAATTCCAGTGGAATATAGACCGATGCAAAGGCCCGAAAAGAGGGATCGTCATCAGTTGGTGTTGGGTCTGTGACCTCCCATGCTAGTATTGTCGCTAGACCATATCGTTTAATCATCTGCTGGCGGTTTATTTCATCTGGGGTGAGTTGCCGGCGAGACAACGTTTTCATTAAAGCATCTCTCATGCCGCTGCCCACAGCATGCCCTGTGACTTCTACAGATTGGGCCCCCTCATTTGTTTGCCCATCCCATATTGAACTGTTTCCATCGCCGCCATTTTGCAGAGAAAGCAATGCGAGAGATAGGGTTAAAACTTGTTTAATCATTGATTGGCCTCAGGGTAAAGTTCATAGAAAAGTTCTGCCTTGAATGTTTCTGTCGTGAGCACTTTCCAGCCGTTTGATGAGTCAAGCAAAAAAGTGAAACCAGTTGTTACCCCTTCAACATTTTCGGCTTTACCATTTTTATAAGTGATCATAGATGAGCCGTGTTGTGCTACTAGGTTTACCCTCCAATGCTCAGGATTATCCTCTTTGCGCCCCACAGCAATATCGTTTACAGTCATTTCTGGCATAGTTTTACTAGAAAAATTTTCCTGATTTTTATGGGCGTTATCGCGAAATGATGTACAAAATTCGCAGTCCGGGGCACTTAAAGCATTGTAATCGTCCCAATTATCAGTGGCAGAGCCGTACAGGCTAAGGCGGAGGAAATATTCCGCAGTTGCCGCAGCGCCATATTTATCGTCATTATCCATTTCTGCGGGGCGCTCGGGCAGGTCGGGATTTTCAATGCCCTCGGTGGCAGTGATGGCAAACGATTCAGTCGGAGAAGCGGAAGGACTCGGTGTCGGATTGCTACTTGTTTGAGAGGAACATGCCGATAGAGAAAGTGCGAGGGTGAAAGCGCAGGAAAGCGCAAGTGTTCGCCGTGTGGTGAGATGGTGAGTCATGCTTGTAGCTTAGCAGTATTCACGAAGAAAACATACTTTGTCCACAAAGAAAAACATATGTGGATAAGATCTGTGGAAAAGTTCTTGCGAGAGCTAGGGGAGAACGGCGTCACCCTCGGCAACATACCCTTCAGGAATAGACACGTCACCCGTCACCGTCAAGCTTCGCGCATGACGCAGCGAGGGCACAGCCTGAACCCGCGCCTCAAACTGGTCATAACGCTTAAAGAAAGCGTCATCCAATTTTACCGTCGGGCGCGATTCCATCTG
>JAFYHO010000150.1 GCA_017539125.1 Actinomycetaceae bacterium
CCCCGCACAACCCTTAAGTTCAATGTCTGAAGGAATGCCGCTGCAAACATTCTTTCGATATGTGTTCTCAATTCTCCTCTTTGCCCAGTACAAATCCTGCGTACTGCAGGAAATTGAACAATGGACAGCGCAGCATCCTATGGCGTTGGCATCCCCCTCAACACACGAATCTGTCATCAGGTTCATAATAACACCATTAGCTATCAGCCATCCAGTAACCAAATCAACAGTAAGCGCCAGAGATACCGTTTTATCAAATTCCGTCGGCCAGACATTCTTCACAGGGGCAGAAGCTGGCATGGAGGCGGTCCGTTGCACGGCGATAGGCACGGCAGCATTCTGTGGCGCGGGATTGGGGTCTAATAAATCGGTAGGCTGTGACTCTCCTTCTGCAGAGGCAACAGAAATAGCGGGGCCAGAAATCTTTTCATTAACCCGGCGATAGTTGAAAACCGACTTTCTAGATCGCGTTACCGTGCGATAGATTTCACCACATCTTTCACGGAACTTCGCGTAGCCATCCTTAACCGCGGTAACAAAGTCACTCTTTGACATGTGCATACAGATGGCATCGGGGTCGTCGTCCCTCCGCGGGAATATGTACCAAAGATCTTCCTCTCCAAAATCGAAGAACACGAACCGCTGACAATTAATCCATGCTCGGGGGAAACATTTACTGGCCTCACAAGTGCTCCACACCTCATAGCCAGGGACTCGCTCTCTATCCAGACAGTACATGTTATCCTTGAACCGCTCGGCACGCTTCGGATTGCTCGCGCAGTCCACGACCCAAAACATCGTTTCCCCAAAGAAGGCTTGGCGAGTGCGTTGCCCCTCCGCGTTAATGCGCCTATGTCTGAACTCAACAATTGTCCCATCCGGAGTCTTAACATCGGCCATGTGCCGCGCGCCATTCTTTTCGTGCATCTGCTCCTGCAGGTCGCCAAAGAGATTCTTCCAATCACGATGCCACTGCGTCTCGCGCTCTTGCCATGGGTCACAGTCAATAACCGACTTGTGCGCCCAATGAGCAATCCGCTCCTCTCCGCACCTTGCATAGACGGGCTGCTTGCATATCGGGCAAACGACACCCTCAAGCCCCTTTTCGGGCTCGACCCGCTTACTGCCTAGAAGTGCCAAATGCATATTCCCCTATGTCTGTCAGCAAATCGTAAATGACCTTCTGCCCTTCACTAATTCTAGACGCTCATCCTGCGCAAATTGTACCAAATGCCGCGGCAAACCTCAACCGCGGCAAATCCACCGCGCATCTCAAACACAAAACCCGCTACTGTATCAATGCTACTATATCAATAATCTCTGTTGGTAATATATTGCGCGTTCCCCTGAAAAGGAATAGTACTCGGGGTTGAAAGACTGCCGCGTATTGGAGTATGATACGGAACAGCAGGTGTCTGGTTAACACTTGCTGTACGCATGGGAGACGCTCGTAAGGGTCATGAGCTAGGCCGGTGACACGGCTCACGCTCGAGGGTCTGTTTGAGCGCCGGCGGAAACCACCTGCTTGGGGCGAAAGACCCCGAATACTTGAATGCAACCTTGCAGCCCGCCTACTCCAATACGCGACAGCACACATAGGGTAGCAAAATGAGCGCTAAAAGGCAACAGCGACGCCGCAACGTCGAGGACGAACCTCGCTACGTCATCGGCATGGACGCACACTCGAAGAAGCTGGCCATCTCTATCTGGGACTGGTCGGACAGATTCAACGCCTGCCTTCATCGGGAGATCAAGTGCGTGGACATCGAGGCCATGGTCAAGACGTACGAGCGACACGTCGACCTCGACTCGATCACGATCATCGAGGCGTCGACCAACGCGGCGATCCTCAAGCGCAGGCTCAACGAGGCCGGATTCCGGGCGGAGGTCGTCCGGTCCGATACAATCGCCAACAAGGAGCGCAAGCGCAAGGTCTGCGACATCCAGGACGCGCAGAACCTGGCGCTCGCCTACGTCAAGGGCGACATCGAGGAATTCGTCTGGACGCCGTCCGACACCTACACCGAATACCGCGACATCATGTTCGCCTACCGGGACACCTCGAAGGAGGTGACGCGCGTTTCAAATCGAATCTGGAGCATCTGCAGCCGCAAAGGATACAAGCTTCCGATCAGGGGCGGGAAGGCGAAGACCGACACGCTGCGCGCGACAATCAAGGAGACGAACATCACGGGATTCGCCAAGGAACAGCTCGAGATGCTGCTCGATGACCACGACAGACTCTTCAAGAGGAAGGAGGAACTCTCTCAGAAGATTGCCGAGATCGTCCTCTCCAATCCCCGGATGCTGAAACTCATGCAGCTCCAGGGCGTGAACTACAAGGGAGCCTTCGCGCTTGAGGCCGCCGTTGAGGATCCTCGCAGATTCTCGAAAGCATCGAAGCTCGCGGCCTACGGAGGATTCTCCCCGATCGTCGATTCCAGCGGCGACGAGGAGGAACGTGCAAAGAAGCACGGTGGGTTCAAGAAGCCTCTCGACGGAGAGGGACGACAAGACGTGAAGTTCTTCTTCACGGAAGCCGGGCAAAGCGTCCTGACGTCATGCGCCAACTCAAAGCTAGGCAAGTGGGGCTGGGCGATGATCAACCGCGGGAAACCGCGCAACAAGGTCGCCTGCGCAATCGGACGGAAGCTTCTCACCTACGGATGGCACATCCTCCGAGGAGATCCCACGCCAAATCGAGTCAGCGAGGCCTTCTTCAAACGGAAGATGCGAACCTTTCACCAGACGATAAGCGCCAAGCGCATGCACGAACTCGGCTACGGAACGCGAGACGAGTTCGCAAACGCCCAGGCGGCGTTGATTTACGGAATCCTTCCCAAGGCAGAGGGGAAAGCGGAAGGCTAAAAGGGGCGCGCGCCCGATTCGCTCGTCGGGTGGCGCGCGCCAGAATCCACAGGCAACGCTGGGGCGTCGCCCCAGCCCCCATCAGGGGAACGCGTTCCCCTGAACCCCAAACGCGCGGCCGAATACGTCCGCGCTATTCGCGGTTACGCTCAGGGCTCACTTTCAAGTAAAGTTTTTTCACTTCCCCCCTTGACGCAATACATACTCGACCCTTTTAATTGCTGCTTCGATTATTTTTCATCAATCTCCTATTCTACATGTTCTACACGGCTAAGACTTTTAGTGTCCATCGTTGAGTTCACAACCATTGTACCAAACGAATCTTAAATCTAATCTTAAATCGTAAAAAATTTTTTGGGCGGGAAAATGACCCGTTAGACAAGCAAAAACCGCGGCAAACTCGCCGCGAGCCCTCCCCGCCGTGC
>JAFYHO010000025.1 GCA_017539125.1 Actinomycetaceae bacterium
AATCTTCGTATTCGACGACTTCCACGAAACACCCTTATTCGTCGCATTAGACGGAGCAATATTCGCCTTCAACGCGATCTTCTTGCCAATCTGCACCTTAGACTTACCAGAAACACCAACCGACGACACCTTCACAACAGGTTGAACAACCGTCACCGTATACGAAGCTGACCATTGGCATTCCGTAGTAACATTGTCAGCAGAAGTCTTTTGTGCTTCCGAAGCCAAAGTAATATTGGCAGTTCCAGGAGATTTACCAGTAACATCACCGTACTTGTTAACCGTCGCAACGTTATTATTAGAACTCGACCACAATGACTCAGGCGCATCATCAAAATAGTTATGCGGAAGATTAAATTGGTCCCCAGTCGGCGCTTCCAAAGTCACCATCGTCTGGTCAACTTGCCCCACAATGAGCGTAGAAGGTCCCTTCAATAAAACTTTCCCAAATTCTGCCTCAGAGCACACAGGCAGCGCACCGCCAGTATCGGCAAGTACGTCACTTAAGTCCACATCAAAAATATCAAGCTGACCCTTAGCATCAGTATCGGCATCATCTACCACTTCCGTGGGCTCTGCACTAGGAGTTACCTCTGGCGTACTAGGCACTACCTCTGGCGTGCTCGGCTCGGCAGAAACCTCAACACCAGGAGCACCAGACGTATCAGTAGTTTCATCGGCAACCGCGACGCCAGAACCCATAAGGCTCAAAGCGGCCACCACGGCTAACAACTTTGTAGAAAAACGACCAGTCATCACAGACCCTCCTCTAACTTCGTCACACATCCCAATTCGAAGGACACGCTCCCAAAAGCAAGACACCATAGGATTAAAGTCCTATACCTCGCAGTATTCCATACCTCCCTGCCCTTTCTCGTAAAACACCACTATTTCTTGCTCACAATTTACTATCCCTTTACCAAAGCTCACGAAGAAGAACGGGTACACACGAAAGTGCCCCCACACCGAAGTGTAGGGGCACAATCTTAAGCTATGAAACTATAGCGGCAATCGGCTTTTAGCTTTCGCTTTCAGCCTCGCGCTTTGTCAGCTTACCGCCAGCTGCTTCGATCTTCTTCTCGGCAGAAGCAGACCATGCATCCACCGTCAATTCGAAGCTGCCGGAAACTTCGCCGTCGCCAAGGACCTTGACAAGGCTGTTGTCACGCACAGCACCAGCAGCGACCAGCTCCTCAACGCCGACCGTGCCGGCCTTGGGGAACAGAGCGTCCAAATCGCCAACATTGACGACCTGATACTCGGTGCGGAACGGGTTCTTGAAGCCGCGCAGCTTCGGCAGGCGCATATGCAGCGGCATCTGCCCGCCCTCGAAACCAGCGCGAACCTGATAACGAGCCTTGGTGCCCTTGGTGCCGCGACCAGCGGTCTTACCCTTCGAGCCCTCGCCGCGACCAACACGGGTCTTAGCTTTCTTGGCTCCCGGGGCAGGAGCAAGGTCGTGCAACCTTAAAACTTCTTTTTCTTCAGCCATCAGTCTTCGACCTCCTCGACCTTAACCAGGTGGCGCACAGCGCGCACAGCACCAACAACTTCAGGACGATCTTCACGCTCAACAGTCTGGCCGATACGGCGCAGGCCGAGAGTACGCATTGTGTCTTTCTGGCGCTGAGTGCCGCCAACAAGACCCTTAACCTGAGTAATCTTCAACTTAGCCATTACGCACCAACTCCTGCTGCGGCAGCCTCATTCTCAGCCTTTGTGGCTTCGGCTTCCTTCTCGGCACGCTCGCGTGCTTCTGCCTCGGCGCGTGCACGGAGCAAGAACTCGGGGGCAACACGCTCAAGCGGCAAGCCACGGCGGGCGGCAACAGCTTCGGGCTGCTCAAGCTGCTTGAGAGCTGCAACTGTTGCGTGAACGATGTTAATAGCATTCGATGAACCGAGCGACTTGCTCAGCACGTCGTGGATTCCGGCGCACTCCATCACTGCACGCACCGGGCCACCGGCGATAACGCCAGTACCGGGGGCAGCCGGACGCAAAAGCACGACGCCAGCGGCGTCCTCGCCTTGCACCAAGTGCGGGATAGTCGAACCAAGGCGTGGAACGGTGAAGAGGCTCTTCTTTGCCTCTTCGGTGCCCTTAGCGATAGCTGCGGGAACTTCCTTAGCCTTGCCGTAGCCGACACCAACCGTGCCGTTGCCATCGCCCACCACTACCAAAGCGGTGAAGGACATACGGCGGCCGCCCTTGACGGTCTTAGCCACACGGTTAATAGTGACGACGCGGTCAATAAAATTGCTCTCTTCGCGATTGTTGCGACGATCGCGGCGCTCGCCACCACGGCGGCCCTCTCCGCGACGTCCGCGCTGCTCGCGACGATTGCCAGTGTTTTCTTCGGAAGCCTGTGTGGCTTCTACCTGCTCTTCAGCAGCCATGTTAAACCTCTGCTCTCTCTCGCGATCTACAGCGTCAACCCAGCCTCGCGGGCGCCTTCGGCGACCGCAGCCACGCGACCATGATACTTATTACCACCGCGGTCAAAAACCACGGCCTCAATACCGGCGTCCTTTGCACGCTCGGCAATCTTCTCGCCAACCTTGCGGGCCTTCTCGACCTTTGTGCCGTCTGTACCACGCAAATCTGCTTCGAGTGTGGAAGCAGAAGCGAGAGTATGACCGACAGTGTCGTCGACAACCTGCACGAACATGTGGCGGTTGGAGCGCGTCACGACCAAACGTGGACGCTCGGGCGTGCCAACAATCTTCTTGCGCAAGCGGAAATGACGGCGCTTGCGTGCAACTGCCTTGTTCTTTGAAACTTTCTCTGTAACAGCCATTACTTACCAGCCTTTCCAGCCTTGCGGCGAACATGCTCGCCGACATAACGCACACCCTTGCCCTTATACGGTTCGGGCTTGCGGAGCTTGCGGATATTGGCCGCAACCTCGCCAACTTGCTGCTTATTGATACCGTTGACAGAGAAATGGGTCTGGTCGGCAACTTGGAATGTGATGCCCTCGGGCGCTTTCACAGTAATTGTGTGCGAATAGCCCAAGGAGAACTCAAGATCGGAGCCCTTGGCGACCACACGGTAACCGGTGCCGACAATCTCGAGCTCTTTCTTGTATCCCTCAGTTACGCCGACGACCATATTGTCAATGAGGGTGCGAGTGAGCCCGTGCATGGAGCGCGAAAGGCGCTCGTCATCCGGACGCTCCACAATAATTTCGGTGCCCTCAATTTTGGCGGTAATCGGAGCGGCGATTGTATGTTCAAGGGTACCCTTGGGGCCCTTGACGGTGACGTTCTGGCCGTCGATATTCACTTCGACGCCGGCGGGAATCGTCACAGGCTTCTTGCCAATACGCGACATAATGATTCTCCTTCCGTCACCATACGTAGGCGAGGACTTCTCCGCCCACGCCGCGGTCCTTGGCCTCACGGTCAGTCAGCAGGCCAGAAGATGTGGACAGAATTGCCACACCCATGCCGCCGAGGACCTGAGGAAGATTTGTTGATTTCGCGTAAACGCGCAAACCGGGCTTCGACACGCGTCGAACGCCGACGATAGCACGTTCACGGTTAGAGCCGTACTTGAGCGTGAGTGTCAAAGTCTTACCGACTTTGGCGTCTTCAACGTTAAAGCTCTCGATGTAGCCTTCGCGTTCAAGAATCTCAGCAATGTGCGACTTGAGCTTGGAGTACGGCATAGAAACCGACTCGTGAAACGCCGAGTTGGCGTTGCGCAGACGTGTCAGCATATCTGCGATTGGATCAGTCATTGTCATGTTGGGCTTAGGCCCTTCCTCGTCGTGGTTTCCCTAATGGACCTGCGACGTAGTGTTTACCAGCTGGACTTCTTCACACCGGGCAGCTCGCCAGCATGGGCAAGCTCGCGCAGGCAAATACGGCACAGGCCGAATTTGCGGTATACGGAGTGGGGACGGCCGCAGCGATTGCAGCGGGTGTAGGCGCGCACAGCAAACTTCGGCTTGCGGGCGGCTTTGTTCTTCAGAGCGGTCTTAGCCATGTGCTTATGCCTCCTTGAAGGGGAAGCCGAGGAGGCGCAGAAGTGCGCGACCCTCGTCATCGTTGGTGGCGGTGGTGACGACGGTGATGTCCATACCACGCACGCGGTCAATCTTGTCTTGGTTGATCTCGTGGAACACTGTCTGTTCGGTCAGACCAAAGGTGTAGTTGCCGCGCCCATCAAATTGCTTGGGCGACAGACCACGGAAGTCGCGGATACGGGGCAGAGCCGTTGCAAGAATGCGGTCAAGGAATTCCCACATGCGGTCGCCGCGCACGGTGGCGTGGCAGCCGATTGCTTGGCCTTCGCGCAGCTTGAACTGGGCGATAGACTTCTTGGCCTTTGTTGTTTGCGGCTTCTGTCCAGTAATGAGTGTCATGTCCTCGATAGCGCCTTGGAGCACTTTGGAATCGCGGGCAGCCTCACCGACACCCATATTCACGACGATTTTCTCCAACTTGGGAACCGTGTGGATATTGGTGTGTCCGAATTGCTCCTTGAGTGCAGGAACAATTTCCTCGATGTACTTTGTCTTGAGTCGGGGAGCCTCGCTCACAGCTCGATCTCCTTTCCTCCGCGGCGACCAATACGTTCGCGCACAATCTTTGTCTTACCGTCGCGCTCAACTTCGACCTCGCGGAAGCCGACGCGAACCGGCTTGCCGTCTTTGGCGACGAGAGCAACATTCGAGATGGCGATGGGGGCTTCGACGGTTTCGATACCGCCGGTTGTTCCACCGCGTGCAGTCTGGCCGATGCGCGTGTGGCGCTTGACCATGTTCCTGCCCTCGACGATGACGGTGCCCTTTTCGCGGTTCACTTCGAGGACAACACCAGTCTTGCCCAAATCTGGGTTGCTGGTACGTGCGCCGTCCTCATCGCGCTTGGTCGAACCGCCGGCAATCACCATGACAGTATCGCCTTTTTTGATTTTGGCTGCCATTAGATCACCTCCGGTGCGAGAGAGACGATACGCATGAACTTGCGCTCACGCAGCTCGCGGCCAACTGGGCCGAAGATACGTGTGCCGCGGGGTTCGCCGTCGTTCTTGAGAAGAACGGCTGCGTTCTCGTCGAAGCGGATATAGGAACCGTCTGGGCGACGTGTTTCTTTCTTTGCACGGACGACGACCGCTTTAACGACCTCGCCCTTCTTTACGTTTCCGCCAGGAATAGCGTCCTTGACGGTGGCGACAATCGTGTCGCCAATTCCGGCGTAGCGCTGTCCCGAGCCACCGAGCACGCGGATACAAAGGATTTCCTTTGCGCCGGTGTTGTCGGCGACCGAGAGTCGCGTCTCCTGCTGGATCATTACTTATCTCCTGTCGTCGTGCCGGTTCTCGCTATGCGAGCCTTGCCGAACGGATGGGGTCTAGTGTGTAAGCGCTGGGCTTACTTGGCCTTCTCGATGATTTCAACCACGCGGAAGTGCTTGGTTGCCGAGAGGGGGCGTGTCTCCATAATGGATACGAGGTCACCGACTTGAACTTCGTTCGTCTCGTCATGTGCCTTGACGCGCTTCGTGTGGGTCATAACCTTGCTGTAGAGCTGATGCTTACGGCGGTCATCGACTGCAACGATAACGGTCTTGTCCATTTTGTCGGAGACAACATAGCCGCGAAGCACCTTGCGGTGATTGCGCTGCGTTGTTGCTTCAGTATTCTCGCTCATCTGCGCCTCACTTCTTTGCTGCCGGAGCGGTGCGGATACCCAGCTCACGCTCACGCTTGATGGTGTAGATACGGGCAATGTTGCGACGAACTTCGCCGAGACGGCTCGTGTCCTCAAGACGGTGGGTCACAGCGGAGAAGCGCAGATTGAACAGCTCCTCTTTGGACTCCTTGAGCTTGTCGAGAAGCTCAATGTCTGTCATGCCGTCGAGTTCTTCGGTTGCGATACCTTTAGCCATTACACGTCCTCCTCGCGAGTGATGAAGCGGGTTTTCATCGGCAACTTGTGCTGCGCGCGGCTCATAGCTTCGCGTGCAAGCTGCTCGTTCACACCGCTCATTTCAAACATGACGCGGCCGGGCTTGACGTTAGCAACCCATGTCTCGACTGGACCTTTACCCGAACCCATACGCAGACCGAGAGCTTTCTTGGTCAGCGGACGGTCAGGGAAGATGTTGATCCAGATCTTGCCACCACGCTTGACGTGACGGGTCATGGCGATACGGGCTGCCTCAATCTGACGGTTTGTCACATAAGCCGGCTCGAGAGCCTGGATACCAAACTCGCCGAATGCGAGTTCTGTTCCGCCCTTGGCGATGCCGGTACGAACCGGACGGTGCTGTTTGCGCCACTTGGTGCGCATAGGAATTAACATTCTCAGGCCTCCTTCGTCGCTGCTGCTTC
>JAFYHO010000151.1 GCA_017539125.1 Actinomycetaceae bacterium
GAAAATCAGGAAAAACACGAAGACATTGAGGAAAACCTCCGAGCCCTGCATTGTGCCGAAGGCGGTGCTGTCCCACCCTCGCGTCTCCTGCATCAGGTCCTTGATGGGTGAGAGAATGTCCATGAAAATGTAGCTGCAGAACATGGCCAACGCCAGCAGCAGCAGTGCCGTCCAGCGCATGGCGGCGCTGTCACGCAATGTCTTTTGAATAGCTTGTGTCACAACCTTGTAGTTTAAATTTTAAAAATCGGCGCAAAGTTACGAAAAAGTTTTCAAACCGCGACAAATAACGTCGAAAAAACTTCATCTTTTACGATGCATTAACGCCGAAACGCGCTGTCATACCTGAAACACGTCTCCCATAACAACGGATTACGCGCGCACACACTTTTTGGCGATTAAGCAAAAAAATGCATTTCGGGCCAGGTATTAATGTTTGGGCTCTTTATGCGCTTCGCGTTTGAGATATGCGCGCATGGCATCGGCCACGATGCTATCTCGGCACATCTGGCGGCGCTGAGAATCGGTGTAGTACTCACGATATAGGTGGAAGTCCTCGCCGAGATACTTGTCGAGGCTGATGCCGATTAGCGTGTCGCCCACGATGACGCTCTGGCGCAAACAAGATATCTGGGTATAGATGTGGGGCTGGCGGAAGTTGGGGTTTAGGCGGCGCTGCTCGTCAAAGGCTCGGGCGAAACCTGTCTCTATGTCCGAAAGGTCGGCATACTGCCTATGCACCTCCTCAAGCAGGAGCTGCACTGTGGAGTCAAGATAGAAGTGGCGCAGACGCTGCTCAATGTCGGACTCCTCGATGTGCCCCAGCTGCAGCACATCCTCAATGAGGTGCTTCGTCTGCTGTGGATAGTTTGTGTTCATGCGTTGCAAAGCGGAATAGCTGCCGAGGGATACATACTCGTCGAGCAAGCGATCGAAACGGTCGATGTGCACCACATGCTCCGGCTCGTCAGCCACAATGGCCCATCCTCGCCAAGGGCGCGCCGTCCAGCTCCACACGCCGAGTACGGCGAGCAAGAGGATGAGGAAAAACATGGGCCAAAAATGCTTCACAACTCTTTATCCGTGTTAAAATGCGGTGCAAAGATAGTGAAAACTTGTTTAACGACCAAGAAAAAGGCTAAAAAAGTTTAAACTTTGTAGCAATTAACTTAATTTTTATCGCTGTTAAGACTATCTTTGTGCAGAATAATGTCTAATCTAATCACCAATTACCTTTAATATGCGACAACTTATCTCCCTGCTCGCCATGCTCGTTGTTAGCACAGCAGCTTCTGCGCAGACGCCGACATGTGACTCGGCACAATATCTGTTCATCACCCCTGACGCATACAACGTTCCCTATCGCATCCCGGCCATCACAACGACACGCAAGGGTGCGCTCATCGCTGTCAGCGACCGCCGCTACTGCGGGTCGGACATAGGCTTCGGGCGCATAGACATCGTGGCGCGCACCAGCCGTGACAACGGCCGCACGTGGAGTCCTGACACCGTGATTCAGCGCGGCTCGGGCATCGAGGGCTCGGACAACTGCGGCTACGGCGATGCCGCCATCGTGGCAGATCGGACCTCGA
>JAFYHO010000152.1 GCA_017539125.1 Actinomycetaceae bacterium
GAGGGTTTCTGCGCTGATACCGAGCAGGGGTAGAGCGTCAGAGCCGACGGGCGGCAGTTCGGCAATAGCGGCTTCATCGTCTGCACTGGCGAGCACGATAATACCGTCATGGTCCTCACCAATGCCGAGTTCGCGTGCCGAGCAAATCATGCCGTCGGAAATATGGCCGTAGGTCTTGCGGGCGGAAATCTCAAAGCCGCCAGGTAGAACAGCACCAGGCAGAGAGACAACAACGTAGTCCCCTGCCTCGAAATTGTGTGCGCCGCAGATAATGCCACGCGAGGGCAGGTCGGAGGGCTCTTTGCCACTGCCGGGCTCGTCATTGTATTCGCCGACGTCAACACGGCAATAGTTGATTGTTTTGCCGTTGGATTGTTCTTCCGCGACGCGCGTGAGCACGCGGCCGACGACAACAGGGCCGGTGACGGCGCCGGGGTGGATTGCTTCTTCTTCCAAGCCGACCTTCACCAGTGCAGCGGCGAGCTGGCTTGCGTCAATGTCTTCGGGAAGCTGGACGTGCTGGCCGAGCCAGTCAATAGGAATGAGTGGCATTAGTTTCCCCTTCCTGTCGTGCCGAATTGGAGTGAGAAACGCACATCTCCCTCAACCATATCGTGCATATCGGCGATGTTATTGCGCAGCATAAGCGTGCGCTCAATACCCATACCGAAAGCGAAACCTGTGTATTCGTCGGGGTCGATACCCGCATTGCGAAGCACCTCGGGGTTGACCATGCCGCAGCCGCCCCATTCGATCCAGCCAGGGCCGCCTTTCTTCTGCGGGAACCACAGGTCCATTTCGGCGCTGGGTTCGGTGAAGGGGAAGAATGAGGGGCGCAGGCGCATTTTTGCTTCAGGGCCGAACATGGCGCGTGCGAAATGGTCGAGGACGCCTTTGAGGTGTGCCATTGTCAGGCCTTTATCGACCGCCAAGCCCTCGACTTGGTGGAAGACGGGCGTGTGGGTCGCGTCAAGCGCGTCCGTGCGGAAGACCTTGCCAGGGCACGCAATATAGAGGGGAACTCCCTGCGCGAGCATGGAACGCGACTGGACGGGCGAAGTGTGGGTGCGCAAAATAAGCTGGTCGTATTCCTCAATCTCGTCCGTGCCGACCTGCTGTGTGCCTTTGACATAGAAGGTGTCTTGCATTTGGCGTGCCGGGTGGTCGGGGCCAAAGTTGAGTGCGTCGAAGTTGAACCATTCGAGTTCGAGCTCTGGCCCCTCGGCGATATCCCAACCGATGGAGACGAAGAAGTCTGCAATGTCTTCTGTGAGGACGGTGAGTGGGTGGCGTGCTCCGAGTGGATTACGGCGTGTGGGGACGGTGACGTCAACTTTTTCGCTCGCCATAGCTGCGGTTTCGGCTTCGGCTTGGAGGCGCTCGGTCGCCTCGGCAAGTGCGGCTTGGATTTCCTTGCGTGCTCCACCGAGCAGTTTACCTGCTGTGGGCTTGTCTGCCTTATCGAGATTGCGGATTTGCGTATTGGCATGCGTAATGGGTGCATTGTCGCCACTGTGGGCGAGACGGGCTTCTTTGAGCTCGTCAAGCGTGCTTGCCGCAGCGAATGCGGCGCGCGCTTCTTCTACTGCACGGGCGATACCTGCCTCGTCAAGCGGGCTGAGTGTCTGAGCGTCTGACATTCCTGCCTCCTGTGCGCTACACATAAGTACTCATTGAAATGACCGCCTACCAGTCTAGCCACAAAATATGCGTATCTGCGCTCCACCGCCCAATTCCTCATGCGTGATTAGCCACTTTACGTGGGAGCAGAATACTAATCGACAGTGCGGCGCATGGTGGTGGCCGCGAGGGCGAGGGCAGCAAGAGATGCAAGGAACAAGCCAGCAAGACGCAACCAGTCGCCACCGTCTAGCACACTTTCAGCAATCACACTATTAACCACGTCAACAGCCCACGTCATCGGCAGACACCGCGCGATAACCGCCAAAACACTCGGCATAGAATCAACCGCGACAAAAAGCCCGCACAGCAAAATTTGCGGGGCGATAAACAAAGGCATGAATTGGACTGCTTGGAACTCGGTCGTCGCAAAAGCACTCGCCAAA
>JAFYHO010000153.1 GCA_017539125.1 Actinomycetaceae bacterium
GGAAGAGCCAGTTCCCGCAGTCAAGCCTGCAATGGACAAGACCTTGGTTGCGATAGCGAATCTTTAGGTTTTGAGGAGTAGTGATGAACAGTCCGTTGGGTGAGCGCCGTCCGCCGAGTGACTGCCGTCCGTTGGGTGATCCTGATTTGTTGGCTGACCGTCGCCCGTTGGGTGGTCGTCCTCCGCGCGCACCTCATCCCGCTATCGCTGCGGCGCGTCTCGATTTGAGCAGGCTGCTTGATGAGGTTGACGGTTACGGAGTTGACAGTTGCAAGGTTGACGGTCGTGGAGTTGACGAACATGCTCCGCTCATTGTGTCTGTTTCCGGTGGCTCCGACTCTATGGCACTAGCTCTGGTCGCCCAGTATGTTGCGCGGCATGAGGGGCGCGAGTGCGTCTGCGTGATTGTCGACCACGGCCTGCGTCCCGAGAGCGCGGACGAGGCAGAACTGGTCGCTGCGCGACTGAGGGATTTAGGCTTTGAGGACGTGCGGGTGATGGCGGTGGAACTTGATCGTGCGTCCGGTGGGCTAGAGGCGGCGGCGCGCACGGCACGTAATGGGGCTTTGGCTGAGGTGGCGAGCGAGCGCGGGGGAGTCGTGCTCCTAGGCCATACTGCCGACGATCAGGCAGAAACAGTGTTACTCGGGCTTGCCCGCGGTTCAGGGTCGCGCTCGCTCGCCGGCATGCCGGAGGTCGGCACGCTGGGCGAGCACAGCGATATTCTTACCCTGCGGCCTTTGCTCGCCCAGCGTCGCCTCGCCTTGCGCGAGGCTCTCTCTGGCATGGGCATCGCGTGGGTGGACGACCCGACCAATGAACCGGATAGTGCCGTGCGCGCCTTAGATGGCTATCCGCTGCGCCGCAATGCTATTCGCCATCAGGGCATTCCTGGGCTCAATCGTGCTCTGCGTATGAGTGTCGTCGAGCCATTCGCTCGCACAGCCTCCCTTATTCGCCGTGACAATGAAGCGCTGGATGGTTGGGCAAACGAGCAGTATGAGAAGCTAGCTGAGCACCTCGTGCTCCGTCATGACAGCAAAGGCGACAATGAATCAGCAATCGCCTTCTCTATCCCCGAGCTCGCCGAGCTGCCCGTAGCTATCCGCACGCGCCTGCTGCGTCAAGCGGCAATCGATGTGGGTGCTAAGGCGGGCGCGTTGAACTTCTGGCACATCGAACACATGGATGACCTCGTCACGGGCGAGGGGCGCGTGCGCGGCCACCGTTCCATCAACCTGCCGAGCTCCCGCGAGGGCTGTCATACTCGCGCCCGTCAAGACGAGGGCAGGCTCATTGTGGAGACTATCTCAAAATCTTCTCCGTCCTAAAGAAACAACATAGTATTGAGTTGTCCCCGTTTTCTGGGGAAAGCGGTGAAGAAAACCGTCACGGCAACCATGAAAGCGGCGAAGAAAACCGCCACGGAAACCGCAAAAACTGTGGAGAAACCGTCATAACTGTTGGAGGGGCGATGGACGCAAACGATATGGGCTCAGATCTCAAGGATATTCTCGTCTCCGAGGACGAAATTACGACGCGCCTCGACGAGCTTGCCAAAGCAATCGACGCCTACTATGCAGGCGAGGAAGTGCTCATGGTGGGCGTGCTTCGCGGCTCGGCAATGGTGATGGCGGATCTCGCCCGCAAGCTCCACACCCCAATCACGATGGATTGGATGGCTGTTTCCTCCTACGGCTCGGGCACGAAGTCGTCGGGTGTCGTCCGTATTCTCAAGGATTTGACCGAGGACATCATGGGCCGCAACGTCCTCATCGTCGAGGACATCATCGACTCTGGCTTGACCCTGTCGTGGCTGGTGCAGAATCTGACCTCGCGTGAGCCGAAGGACATCAAGATTATGTCGATGTTCCGCAAGCCAGAGGCCGTGCGCTCAATGGAAGTCCCTGTCGATTGGGTGGGCTTCGATTTGCCTGACGAATTCGTCATCGGCTACGGCCTCGACTATGCCGAGCGCTACCGTAATCTGCCCTTCGTCGGCACCCTCGCCCCGCACGTCTACGAGAAATAAGAACGTCTACGAGAAATAAGAACGTCTACGAGGATAGGAGCCGCTATGAGCGAAACAATCCAGCCGCTGCGCCCTTATGATGAGGAGGGCGTGCGTAAAGCTGTGCGTGACCTGCTGATTGCGGTTGGTGAGGATCCTGACCGTGACGGTCTGCGTGAGACGCCTGAGCGCATGGCGCGTGCCTACCGCGAGATGTTTTCCGGTCTGCACGATGACCCGCGCGAGGTGCTCTCGGCGAAGTTCGACATCGGCCATTCGGAGATGATTCTCGTCAAGGATATCCCGATGTATTCGATGTGCGAGCACCACCTGTTGCCTTTCCACGGTGTCGCCCATGTTGGCTATATTCCCAGTGACGACGGCTATGTGACGGGTTTGTCCAAGTTGGCGCGGCTTGTTGAGGGCTATGCGCGCCGCCCGCAGGTTCAGGAGCGTTTGACATCGCAGATTGCTGACGCGCTCGTTGAAGAGTTGAATGCGAACGGCGTGATTGTGGTGATTGAGGCCGAGCACTTGTGTATGTCGATGCGTGGTGTGCGTAAGCC
>JAFYHO010000154.1 GCA_017539125.1 Actinomycetaceae bacterium
ATCTCGTCGGAAGCCTCCAAGAGAACGGTGGTGGCTGGGTCGCGGCTTACGAGGAGGTCGCGCAAGTGGCTTGCCAACCCGCTGATAAACGGCCCTCCGTCGAAGCCCTTCCCCAGAATCTCGTTGTATAGCAGCATCGCGTCGGGAATCTTCTGCTCAAGCATGAGATCCACGAGGCGGAAGTAATAATCGTAGTCGAGAACGTTGAGATTCTCGATAACACGCTGATACGTTATCTGTCCGCCCGTGTAGCTCACCACCTGGTCGAAAATGCTCAGCGCGTCGCGCATGCCGCCGTCGGCCTTCTGAGCTATGATGTTGAGTGCCTCCGGCTCCACGGTGTAGCCTTCTTCTTGTGCTACGTGGCTCAGGTGCGAGACAATGTTATCGACGCTCATGCGCTGGAAATCATAGATCTGGCAGCGCGAGAGGATGGTGGGCAGAATCTTGTGCTTCTCCGTCGTAGCAAGGATGAAGATGGCGTGCGCAGGCGGCTCCTCCAGCGTCTTGAGGAAGGCGTTGAAGGCGGCTGTCGAGAGCATGTGAACCTCGTCGATGATGAATACTTTGTAGCGCCCGATTTGCGGCGGGATGCGCACCTGCTCAATGAGCGAACGGATATCATCGACCGAGTTGTTGGAGGCGGCATCGAGCTCGTGGATGTTCATCGAACGCTGCTCCTGGAAGGCCAGACACGACTCGCACTGCCCGCACGCCTCGCCGTCGGGCTGAGGATTCATACAGTTGATGGTCTTGGCAAAGATTCTCGCGCAGGTCGTCTTGCCCACGCCACGCGGCCCGCAGAAGAGATATGCGTGAGCCAGCTTGCCCGACTGGATAGCGTTTTTCAGCGTGGTGGCTATGGCGCCTTGTCCCACGACCGAGCTGAACGTCAGCGGGCGGTATTTACGTGCAGAAACTATGTATTCACTCATAAAAAGCTACTCGTAAACTGTTAAATTGTAAATGTGTCTTCGTTTTTCGCCGCCAAAAGTACAAAAAAAAACTAAAAGTCGTGCACTTTGAGAGAAAAAAACTCAACAGATTATCTATAATTCACATTTTAGTCTTATCTTCGCGGCTGAAAAGTTAAGGAAATAATAAGGAGAATAGAAAAATGGGGCAATTATTATCTGTATGGGCAGCACTGCGGCGTCACAAATATGCCGTCACGCTGATACTCTTTTTCCTGCTGTTGGGTTTCGTGGACGAGGATAGCTTCTACGTCCGCTACCAGAGGCAGGTGGAAATAGGCCGCTTACGCAAGGAAATCGACAAGTATGCCGAACTCTACGTCACCGAGACGGCACAGCTCGAGGCCCTGCGAGAGAATCCCGATGCCGTGGAGCACGTGGCGCGCGAGCGCTATTTCATGAAGCGTCCCAACGAGGACGTCTTTGTGCTGTAGTCGGCAAAAAACAACTGATAATGAATGAACTGACATCGACACACCAACGTATTATGGCTTGCGGAGCAGTGTGCATACAGCTCGGCGCAGTGTTGTATATCATGCTTCCCGTAGCCGCAACCATAATCTTCTGCGTCGGTGTACTGGCTTTCTGCCCGATGCAGATGCTGGCGCGCTACGAGGGGCGTAATTTCACCATCCGCCGCCTGCGCCGACAACAGCTCTTGGGTGCCCTCGCGCTGCTCGCCACGGCCGCCTGCATGGCCATGCAGACATGGCGCTTCGGCCCCACACAGCGCAACGAGTGGGTAGTGTGCATGGCCGTGGCCTGCGTGCTCGAACTCTACACCGCCTTCCGCATACCCGCAGAACTGAAGAAAGAAGACAATAAATCCTAATCTTCAATCTTTCAATCTTTCAATCCTTCAAT
>JAFYHO010000002.1 GCA_017539125.1 Actinomycetaceae bacterium
CACAGTGATGGATGGCGGATTCGTTGCGCATTCGCGCCTCTCGGCTCTCGTATTTACCCAAGGCACTGTGCAGGTTAAGCAAGGAAGTCCGCTGGCGCATGTATTGACGTCGTTACCCGCGAAGCCTACGACTTCATGGGAATCCCCGAAGGGCTCATCGCACTCGACGAACTGGCCATCTATCTTTCACTTGCACCCAAGAGCAACAGCGTGGAACTCGCCGGCATGGCCGCCGATAGCATCGTCAAGCAAACTGGGACACTGCCCGTGCCGCGCGCCTTCCGCAATTCCGTGACCCGTGTAGGCAAGCAACTCGGCTACGGCAACGACTACCAGTACGACCATGACAGCCCAGGTGCTTATTCTGCACAAGAACACTTGCCCAAACAATTGATTGGCACAGAAATTTACCACCCCAAGCCCTACGGCAAAGAAAAGCAACTCGGCGAACGCCTTGCACAGCTAAAGCAAATAAAGAAAGAGCGGAATAACGCCGAAAAATAAATAGATTGCGGCAGTAATGCTAGAACTGCTCCAGCAGCCTGATGCGTTCGGGAGTGTCCGGGTGTGTACAGAATACCAAGTTCACCTTCGCGACAAGGCCTGTAA
Organism: Actinomycetaceae bacterium; assembly: GCA_017539125.1. Classification (GTDB taxonomy): domain Bacteria; phylum Actinomycetota; class Actinomycetes; order Actinomycetales; family Actinomycetaceae; genus RUG11864. The sequence continues at coordinate 610 of JAFYHO010000002.1, forward strand.
GCCCGCCATCGTCTTCTTCGTCGGGATGGACAATATAGAGTTGAGCCACGTCTTCGCGCCTTACCTGACCAAGGCCCGGCGCAGAAGATATCTTCCGCAAAGCAGAGGCAAGCGCCACCGGATTTCCGCAGAGTTCGGCCCCACCTGCATCGGCCACATATTCACGCCTGCGTGAAATAGCAAGCCTCGTAAGTGTGCCAAAGAAGAACGCGACAGATGAACATATAAGCAAAAGCAGCGCAGCAACGACAACAATCAAGATGCCGCCACCCCCCTTGTTGCGGCGATCGCGACCCACAGCCACCACACGCCCTATGTTTGCAAGTATCTTCACAGAAATGGTCATGAGCGTCGAGAAAATCCCGACAAACACAATGCACACCACCAGCAAGCGCGTATCGCGGTTCTTTATGTGGGTAAGCTCGTGAGCGACTACAGCAGCGAGTTCATCGTCATCCAAAGCATCGATAATCCCTGTCGTGAGCGTAATCGTATAGGACTTGTCGTCAATGCCGCTCGCAAAGGCATTCATGCCTGGATCGTCGATGATGTTGATTTTGGGCATATAGATATTGCCCGCTATGCAAAGGTTCTCGACAATATTGTAGACACGCAAGTTCTCTTTGCGTTCCAAAGGGCGGGCCCCCGTGGCTTTGCGGATAATCGCTGTATTCGCAAAATACGCAATAATAAACCACACAGCAGTCACGCCAAGCGCATAAGGCAGCGCATCCACAAAAAACGCCCAAATCAGTGGCCAGTGCAACACATCGGTCGAGAGATTGTCGACACACAGGAGGGAATACTGATTCTGCGAATAACAAAATACACCACAGAGATCAAGCCCCGCAATGACCATCAGCACCATCGCAAGTAAAATGACCGGGAACAGGAACAACAAAATGACCGTGTTCCGGTTGTTTCGCCAAATCTGGGTCTGGATACCGACGTATTTCATTATAGGTCGCTCGCGTAGCTCGCTTTGAGCAATGAGGTCGCTTCGCTCTGAGGCACGGGCTCGATTGCTTACGCAATCTTCGAGGTATGAGTTTTTATATTCGCGCCAAAGGCGCCATACTTTAGCTCAGAGGCTTGCATCGCAAGCCGACCTCAAAGGGCAAAGCCCGCCCTCGAGCCTCGTAGCTCTCTAGAACTTCACCTCGGGGGCTTTATTCAGGGTTTCGCGGCCTTCGCTAGCCTCGTACATGGGAGCACGGCTGAAATGGAACATCCCGGCGATAATGTTGGAGGGGAACACCTCGCAGGCGTTGTTGAATTCGCGCGTCGCAGAATTGAAGAAACGGCGAGCGGCAGAAAGCTTGTTCTCAATGTCGGCAAGTTCTGTCTGCAACTGCAAGAAGCCTTGGTTCGCCTTGAGTTCCGGGTAAGCCTCGAGCGAGACCTTGAGCCCGGCAAGTGCACCGGTCAGCGCCTTGTCGGCAGCGACCTTTTCGTCGACCGTTCTTGCCCCCATCGCGGCAGCACGGGCAGCAGTCACCCTCTCAAGAGTTTCCTTTTCGTGAGTCGCATAGCCCTTGACCGTATTTACCAGCTGCGGCACCAAGTCGTAGCGCTGCTTAAGCTGCACTTCGATGTTCGAAAACGCGTTCTCGCGGTTGTTGCGGAGCTTCACGAGACCATTATACATGGTAATGGCCAATACGACCAGAATGACTACAACGACAGCGACAACAATTCCTACTGTCATAAAAACTCCTCTGCTAAGGTTTGCTTAAATACATTATAGAAAATAGAAGCTATTTCTTCTTTTTCTTGCGGGCGGCCTTGGCATCTTGAACGGCA
>JAFYHO010000155.1 GCA_017539125.1 Actinomycetaceae bacterium
ATCACACCTGCCAGCAGGTCTGCAATCGTGCTTCGGTTGACCAAGCTGTCGGCATTAATTCTGTTGAGCGTTTCCTTGGCGATAAGGCGGTGCGTGAGGGGTGGACGGTTAAGCCTGTCAATCCTGATACGGGCAAGCGCGTGCTCGTGGTGGGTGCGGGGCCGTCGGGCCTGTCGGCTGCCTATCATCTGCGCCGCTTGGGCCACGATGTTGTTGTGCGTGACGCTTCGCCAAAGCCCGGTGGCATGATGCGCTACGGCATTCCGGCATATCGCCTGCCACGTGGAGTGTTGAATGCGGAAATTGAGCGTATTGCAGATATGGGTGTCACTTTTGAGATGAATACTAAAGTGACCTCTTTGGATGGCGATTTAGAAGAGTTTGACGCGGTGTTTTTGGCTGTCGGCCAGCAACTTGGGCGCAATGTCGGTATTCCTGCTGGTACGGCTTCGCACGTTATGGACGCCGTCGAGCTACTTCACAATGTTGAGGTTGATAATGACGCTGAGGACGGCGACAAGCCACTTCTTGGTCGTCGTGTTGTGGTTTATGGCGGTGGCAATACGGCTATCGATGCGGCGCGCACTGCGAAGCGCCTGGGTGCTGCCGATTCGGTTATTCTCTATCGCCGCACGCGCGAGCGTATGCCTGCCCACGATTTCGAGGTGAAAGAGGCCGAGGAAGAGGGCATCACCATGCGCTGGCTCTCGACGATTTCCGAGATTGACGAGGAAGAGATTCTTATCGAGAAGATGGAGCTGGACGAGTCCGGCTTCCCTCAGCCAACCGGCGAGTTTGAGAAGCTCGAGGCGGACACCGTAGTTATGGCTCTAGGGCAAGAATCTGACTTGTCGCTTCTTGACGGTGTTGAGGGCGTGGAGATTGAGCGCGGTGTCGTCAAAGTCAATAAGCAGTTTATGACGGGACGCCCCGGTCTTTTTGCTGGTGGCGACATGATTCCTGCCGAGAAGAACGTGACTGCGGCTATCGGGCATGGCAAGAAAGCGGCCCGCAGTATTAACGCTTATTTGAATGGCGAGGTCTATGAGCCGCCTGCACGCCCGAAGGACGCCACTCTTGACCGTATGGAGACGTGGTATTACTCGGACGCTCCGAAGCAAGTACGTCAGAAGTTGGACGGTGCGCGTCGCTCGTCGAATTTTGATGAGGTCGTTCTTGGTTTGGACGAAGAGACTGCTTTGTTTGAGGCACGCCGCTGCATGAGCTGTGGCAATTGTTTTGGTTGCGATAACTGCTTCGGCGTGTGTCCTGATAACGCGATTATCAAGATGAAACCAGGGGAGTACGAGTTCAACTACGACTATTGCAAGGGTTGTGGCGTGTGCGCTATGGAGTGTCCCTGTGGTGCAATCTCGATGGTCCCCGAGGAAATGTAGCTCCTGTTAGCTTATTGCTCGCCCCATGGGCTGTAAATTGCGTTCCAGACGAGCGCGTTGCGTTCCTTGATGACGCCCACTTTGTAAAAGGGGTCGTTTTCTAGGAGCTCGAGGGCAGCTTCAGGGCTTTCCATGTCCAAGATGATGAGTGCGGAATCTGAGCCGAGGGGACCGGAAGCCAACAGAGTGCCCTCGTCAAAGCGCTGACGTAGATACTCGCGGTGTGTGGGACGCTCGGCAGCCAAAGTGTCGGGCTTGCCTGCGTCGTAACGATAGTAGACTGCGATAGTGTTCATGGGGTTAAGCTTAGTGCTTTTGTGTGCGTGTGGGAGAATGTAGAGAGTGTTTCGCTGGCGCTGGTATGTGAGTGCTGTGTGGCTGTGAGTAGAGGAAGGCGCGTATGGGGGCTTTTGCTGAGGAAGTCTATGCGGTTGTGTGCCGTATTCCACCTGGTACGGTGGCGACCTATGGGCAGATTGCCACAGCGATTGGCAAGCCACATTCGGCGCGCTTTGTCGGCTATGCTCTGCATGCCAATCCTCGGCCCGGTGTAGGGGAGGGGCGTATTCCGTGTCATCGCGTGGTATTCAAGGATGGCAGCCTGTGCCGACCGGAGGTCTTTGCTGGTATCGGTTCGCAGCTGGAGCTTCTTGCCGATGAGGGTGTGCTTTTTATTGAGGGTGATGACGGCGAGCTGCGCGTAGATATGGAACACTGCCACTGGCAAGAATAAGAACGTTAACGCAAAAGTGCGCCTGAAAATGTGTAACGAACAGTAAAAAGTCCACCTGAAAATGTGCAACAAACACTAAAAAGTCCACCTGAAAATGTGTATTTGTGTTATATTAAATAGAGTAAGTTGCTGGCTGAGCAGGGAGTTTGCTTATGGAACGCGATTTATTGAAAAAGCTTGTTGCTTGGAAAGAATCTGAGCAGCGTAAACCCTTACTTCTTGACGGTGCTCGTCAAGTGGGAAAGACGTGGCTCGTACACGAATTTGGGAAACGTCATTTTGCTAATTATGTGTATTTTTCTCTTGAGAATAACGCAGATATAAGGGCTCTTTTTGAGGGTGATATTAACCCTGAGCGCATTATTGCAGCGCTTGGAGTGTATGCAAATACCACTATTACTACCGATACGCTTATTATTTTTGATGAGGTTCAAGAAGTGCCACGGGCTTTGACAGCTCTCAAATATTTCTGTGAGGACGCTCCAGAATATCCTGTAGTGGCGACAGGTTCTTCTTTGGGAATTACTTTGCACCCAGGCACGTCTTTTCCTGTAGGAAAAGTGGACTTTTTACATTTGTATCCCTTGACTTTCTGCGAATTTTTGAACGCCTGTGGACAGTCGGGGCTGGCAGATAGGCTTTCCGGCGACGATGTAGCTACCTTGAGCGATACTCACTCTTCATATATGGAATGGTTGCGATATTACCTATATGTGGGGGGAATGCCTGAGGTTGTTGCGGCTTTTGTTCAGGATTATCCGTCAGTTAATTTCGAGCGTGTGCGTGGCATTCAGGAAACAATACTCACGTCGTATCGTGATGATTTTTCCAAGTATTCACGAGCTACTGTTTCATCTTTGAGGGTTGCCCAGTTGTGGGATAGTGTTCCCGCCCAGTTGGCGAAAGAAAATAAGAAGTTTCTTTATGGGGCTGTGCGTTCTGGCGGGCGTGGGCGCGACTATGAGATAGCCATTCAGTGGCTTCGGGACATGTCGCTTATTCATACCGTCACGCGCGTTAAGGCTATGTCTTTGCCTTTGAAAATCTATGAAGAAACGCAGCATTTCAAAATTTATCTTGGTGATGTTGGCTTGTTAGGGGCACTCACAGGGCTTAGTCCACACAGTTTTTTGGACGAGCGTGCCACTTTTAGTCAGTTTCATGGCGCATTGGCAGAGCAGTTTGTGTGTCAAGAGTTGAAAGCAAGCGGAGTGGACGCACTGTATTACTGGTCTGCAGAAAACTCAACTGGTGAAATCGATTTTGTTATGGGTCGTGACGGGACTGTATGTCTTATTGAAGTGAAGTCAGGCGAAAATCTTCAGAGTAAGAGCCTGAAAGCTGCATTAAAACGTGAAAAGAGCGCCCAAGGTTATCGGCTTTCTGCTTTGCCGTACAAGCACGACGGAGCAATAGTCGATATGCCGATATATGCTACTTCCAGACTGGCTACGTGCTAGAGCAGAAAAGGGGAAAATGAATGAGAGGAGAAATAATGAGTGGTATAGAGATTAGGAAAATTAGTATCACGGACGTGGAGACGGACGCGATAGTGAATGCTGCCAATGATAGATTGCTGGCAGGCGGGGGAGTCTGCGGGGCGATTTTCCAGGCGGCTGGCTACGACCAGCTACAGGCTGCGTGCGACACGATAGGGCATTGTGATACGGGCTCGGCCGTCATTACGCCAGGTTTTGACGTGAAAGCGCAATACATCATTCATGCTGTTGGTCCGCGCTGGGCGGGTGGCAATCATGGTGAGCCGCAACTTCTATATGGTGCATATCAGAGTTCCCTGAAACTTGCGTTAGAAAACGGTTGTAGCTCTATTGCTTTCCCGCTCATATCCGCGGGCATTTTCGGCTACCCAGTCGAGCAGGCATGGCAAGTAGCTATTCAGGCGTGTAGCGACTTTATTGGACAAGGAAACGAAATAAACATTGTTTTCGCCGTCCTTGACGATGCCATTATCGAAATGAGTGGTTGCAGGCGCACAGCCGAAAATCGTTTGTTTGCTGAGCTGGAAAAAGGTAGGGAATCTGGCGAGAGAGATGGGTGGTTAACCCCTGAGGAAGTGCGCAGTCATTTCGCTTTATTTAATAACGTGATTGAGTGAGGGTGTTCTAGGTACGTATAGCGAAATCGTTATTGTCATAGGGGGTCGCAATATGTTATAAAGGAAGTGGTCATCCGTAATAGGAGGGCTTCCAAGTGCCGGGGACGTTTTCCCCGGCTTTTCCTTGGCTTCACCTCATCTCGCCACCGAGGAAACCATGAGCGAACTCAGCATCTTTATCGACGAATCCGGCAGTGACGGTCTTAGAGACAAGAATCTAATTCGCCCCCTGTTGTTGTTCCCAGAGTTAGTGCAGGAAGTAGAGTGCGATAGCAGTGCCGTTGGCGATGAGGTTCGTCAAGAAATGAGCCATAATGTTTGCGCCGATATTTTTATGCATAATATACGCACAGGCAAAGCCCATTCCCAGAATCGTGTACGTTGCGATACCGAAAGGGGATAAGGCGTGTGTGGCGGCGAAAAGAATCGAAGAAAACAGCGCGCTCATCCACATTATTCCGCGTCCGCGAAAACTAATAAGATATTTGCGGTAGAACATCTCCTCGGCTAGAGGCGGAAAAATAATCGTCTGCACCGCAAAAAGCACCATTTCAAAAGGCGTATGTGCAGGTATTTTAATCTCGCCAAGTTCAAGCTGCGGAAAAAGGGACTGCACTCCAGTCATAAGAAGAAAAGCGCCAACAATAAAAAGCAGACTAATGCCAACATTTTTCCAAAACGCGCCACTTTTGACGTCAAACAAAGCGCGAAAAGAATACTCGCCGCGATAGGCAAAATAAGCAATAAGTACGGCAAAGAAGAAGAAATTAACATACAGCATAGAAAAACTGCTGTAGAGAGCTAGAGCAAGATAAGTGATAAACGTGAGCATAGGGAAAATATTTTTGCTGACGTATGCTTTCGCTTCTTTTCCCATAAGGCTAGTTTAGCCAGAATGAGTACAGATAAGGTCGCGATTGCCACAAGCTGAAGGGGGTAGGTGGCGCGGGGCGGTGCGATAGGGTAGAAGCGTGAGTGACGTTATCAAGATACAGGGGGCGCGCCAGCACAATCTGCGCGATATTTCCCTCGAATTGCCGCGCGATAAGCTCATCGTTTTTACCGGCTTATCAGGCTCGGGCAAGTCCTCCCTCGCATTCGATACTATCTTTGCCGAGGGGCAACGTCGCTATGTCGAATCGCTCAGCTCCTACGCCCGCCAATTCCTCGGACAAATGGACAAGCCCGACGTCGATTTCATCGAAGGTCTTTCACCAGCAGTCGCAATCGACCAGAAATCGACCAACCGCAATCCTCGCTCCACAGTCGGCACAGTCACCGAAGTCTATGACTATCTCCGCCTGCTCTACGCTCGCGCAGGCACACAGCACTGCCCGCAGTGCGACGAGCCAATCCGCTCCCAGAGCGCCCAGCAAATCGTTGACCGTATCCTCGAACTGCCCGAGGGCACACGCTTCCACATCCTCGCGCCCGTCCTGCGCGACCGCAAAGGCGAATACCGCGAACTCTTCGAAGAACTCGCAGCCGAAGGCTTCTCGCGTGCTCGCGTGGACGGCGAAGAAGTCCGCCTCGATAATCCACCAACCCTCGAAAAGCAACTACGCCACAATATCGACGTCGTCATCGACCGCCTCAAAATCAAAGACGGTATCACACGTCGTCTTACCGATTCCATTGAAACGGCTCTGCGCCTGGCCAAAGGCCTTGTGCTCGTCGAAGAAGCAGCCACGGGCATGGAGCATAAATTCTCTGAAAAACGTGCCTGCCCTAATGGCCACCAGCTTGCCCTCGACGAAATTGAGCCGCGCACATTCTCATTCAACGCTCCTTATGGCGCGTGCCCGGAGTGCGACGGGCTCGGCTCACATATGGAAGTCGCTCCTGACCTGCTTGTTCCGGACGATACGCTCACAATCCGCAAGGGTGCGATTGTGCCGTGGAAAGCCGATTTTTATATGCGCCAGTTGGAGGGGCTTGGCGACCAGCTTGGCTTCGACATCGACACTCCGTGGCGCGAGCTTCCCAGGAGCGTCCGTAGCGCCATTATTGACGGCAAAGACTACGAAGTGCAAGTGCGCTACCGCAACAAGTGGGGCAGGGAGAAAGTC
>JAFYHO010000156.1 GCA_017539125.1 Actinomycetaceae bacterium
GCAGGTGCAGTCGGGACCGTGGTCGTGGTGGTGCTCGTGTTCATGGTCGTGGTCATGGTCATGATAATGTTCATGCTCGTGCTCATGGTCATGCTCGTCATCATCATGGTCGTGGTGATGATGATGCTCATAGTGGTGGTTAGCTTCGTCGAGCAGTGCCTTGAGCTCGTCGCTGAGCGTGTTCTTCTGTGTCATAGCGTCAACGAGCTGACCACCCGTGAGCTCGTCCCACTCGGTAGTTACCACGGGAGCCTCCTTGTTGAGCCCGCGAATGAGCTCGACAGCCTCGCCGAGCTTCTCCTGCGAGAGACCCGCGGTATGGCTGAGGATAACGCAGCTTGCGTACTCTATCTGATTGTTGAAGAATTCGCCGAAATTCTTATGGTACATCTTGCACTTCTTCGCGTCAACGACCGTAGTGAAGCCGTCGAGCTCAACGTCGTGAGCGTCGATGTTGCGTACAGCGTTGATAACGTCGCTGAGCTTGCCTACGCCCGAGGGCTCGATGAGGATGCGGTCGGGGTGGTACTCGTCGAGCACCTTCACGAGAGCTTTGCCGAAGTCACCGACGAGTGAGCAGCAGATACAGCCCGAATTCATCTCGGTTATCTCGATGCCTGCGTCCTTGAGGAAGCCGCCGTCGATGCCTATCTGACCGAACTCATTCTCGATGAGGACGAGCTTTTCGCCCTTGTAGCCCTCGTTGATGAGCTTCTTGATGAGCGTGGTCTTGCCTGCGCCGAGGAAGCCCGAGAATATGGTAATTTTAGTCATAGTGAAACACTTCTTTCTAAAAATTCTTTACACAATATTATATTATAGCACTTCCCGCGCAGAAATGCAAGTGCGGGACGCAAATTTGCGCGCGAAAGAGAGTGCCATACAATTTGTAGAGGCGGCGTTTCGCCGCCCGTGAATTTTTCGGCAATTATCGGGCGCACGTAATGCGCCCCTACATTTTTGTAAAACCAAACCCTGACGTTACGTCAGGGTTATAGACTGACTATCAATTTTGGGCACCGAAAACGCCGTCCCCTACAGAATGTTGCCGCGAGCGTTTCAGCGATATGTACAATGGGCATATCGCTGTTTTGTCCGTGCAGACAAAAAATATTGACAAATTGTGAAGCCTCGCTAATATCTATTGACATAATATATATATCTATATTTAATGAGTATATAAAAACAAGGCGCTCAATGCCTTAAAGGAGGAACGATTTATGGATATCAACAAGGTTAAAGTTGAAAATGAAACTGCTGACAGCGAGGCTATCGACCTCGAAGAGCTCGAAAACGTAAGCGGCGGTTATGAAATGAGGGACCCAGGAATTTGGTGGGAAATGCGTTTTACGTTCACCAGCGAAGAAGCAAAAAAATTAAAGGAACAAGGATTCTCAATCGAAGCAAACAAGGAGTATTGCAGAAGTGATTTGAATAGAATTTTGGGATTAGATGCTTCTACCGCTAGAGAAATGCAGTATTACCTGGCGTATATGGGTCTTTAATTCTTAAAGCAGTGGCTAAACAATTTTATAGCATAGTTTTCACATCAGCCCCGAGGCAGAAATGTCTCGGGGGCGTTTTTTTGCGTAGGGGCGGCGTTTCGCCGCCCGCGAATTTTTTGGCAATTATCGGGCGCACGGAATGCGCCCCTACAAAAAAAATCGAAACCATTTGCAAATTGGCGGGCGGATAATATCCGCCCCTACAGAATGTTGCCGCAAACAAATGCGGAAAGCGCGGGACGCCGAGGGCGGCGTCCCCTACATAATTATCCAAGTTTGACTAAAAAACACTTAACACTTGACAAACCTTCAAAAACGTGGTATAGTAGATATACAATGTACAGTTGTTCGTCTACGGCGGACGATTTTTCAGTTAAGGGAGAATTGCTATGGAAAAAAGGTCACAGCTCATCGTGGTCGACGCGATGATACTTCCCGACGTTTTCACTAAGGTGCTCGAGGTAAAAAAGCTCATGGCGCAGAAGGGCGAGAAAAGCTTTGCGTCCGCCTGCAAGCGCGTGGGTATCTCCCGCAGTGCCTACTATAAATACAAGGACAGCGTCTTTTCCTATGAGGAGCTCTTCAACCGCAGGATAGTCAACCTCTACCTGCTTCTGAGCGACAGCCCTGGCGTGCTTTCGAGCGTGCTGGTCTTCCTGCACGGGCTCGACGCGAACATACTCACGGTCAATCAGAGCATTCCTGTCGACGGAGCGGCTACGGTCAACATCTCGCTGAGAACACCCGAGCCTGAACCTACGCCTTCAACGCCAGAATCTGAACCTACACCTTCGACGCCCGAGCCTGAACCTACCCCTTCGACGCCAGAGCCTGAACCTACGCCTTCAACGCCCGAACCTGAACCTACACCTTCAACACCCGAACCTGAACCTACTCCTTCAACGCCCGAACCTGAACCTACACCTTCAACACC
>JAFYHO010000026.1 GCA_017539125.1 Actinomycetaceae bacterium
CGATGCTGTGCAAAAGGCAGGCAACGGACACCCCGGCGCGGCTATCTCGCTCGCCCCTGTTGCACATCTGCTTTTCCAGAAGATTATGCGTCACGACCCGAAAGACCCGGCATGGTTAGGGCGTGACCGTTTTGTTCTATCGGCTGGGCATTCCTCTCTCACCTTGTATCTTCAGCTTTTCTTGTCGGGTTACGGCCTCGAGTTGGACGATTTGAAAGATTTGCGCCAGTGGGGTTCGCTTACTCCTGGTCACCCCGAGTATGGGAATACTCCCGGTGTGGAGATGACGACGGGTCCGCTCGGTCAGGGCTTGGCTTCGGCGGTGGGTATGGCCATGGCTGCGCGACGCGAACGCGGGCTTTTTGACCCCGAGGCTTCCACTGGCACCTCTCCTTTTGACCATTTCGTCTATGTTCTTTCCGGTGACGGTTGCCTGCAAGAGGGTATTACTTCGGAGGCGTGTTCGCTGGCAGGAGCGCAAGAGCTCGGCAACCTCATTCTTATTTATGACGATAACGCCATCACCATTGAAGGCGACCCCTCAGTGACATTTACCGAGGACGTTTTGGCCCGGTACGAGGCCTATGGTTGGCATACACAGCATGTGAATTGGCGCGGTGGCGGTGAATACCGCGAAGATGTGCAGGGGCTCTTTGATGCGATTATTGCTGCCCAGCAAGAAACGAAGCGTCCCTCGATTATTCGCCTATCGACGATTATGGCGTGGCCAAGCCCGGGCGTTCAGGGTACAGCTGAGCCTCACGGGAATGCTCTTGGCGCAGACGAAGTTGCCGCCTTGAAAGAGGCAATGGGTATGAATCCTGAGCTCTCTTTCGATATTAACAACGAACTGTTGAACTACACCCGCAGCCAAGTGGCCGATAGGGCACGTTCTGCTCGCGACACGTGGGACGCCGATTTTGCTGCGTGGCAGCAGGCCAACCCGGAAAACGCCGAGCTTTTGCGCCGCCTGCAAGCAGGCGAACTGCCTGAGGGCTGGGAAGCAGCACTCCCCTCCTTCGAGGTCGGCACCTCTGTCGCTACGCGCAGCGCCTCCGGCAAGGCAATCAACGCCCTTGCCCCCCTACTGCCCGAACTGTGGGGCGGCTCTGCCGATTTGGGAGGCTCGAACAATACAGTCATCAACAACGCCCCCTCCTTTATCCCTGACGCCTGCCAGACCGAAACATGGAGTGGCAATCCCTACGGTCGCAACCTACACTTTGGCGTGCGTGAACACGCAATGGCGGCTATCGTCAACGGTATTCTTCTCGGCGGACTCACCCGCCCCTACTGCGGCACATTCTTCGTCTTCTCCGACTATATGCGCCCCTCAGTTCGCTTGGCGGCGTTGATGAATCTGCCCTCGATTTTCGTCTGGACGCACGACTCTATTGGTGTGGGCGAGGACGGCCCGACGCACCAGCCTATCGAGCACCTGTGGGCCTCACGTGCCATCCCAGGTCTCTCGGTTATCCGCCCTGCGGACGCTAACGAGACAGTGTGGGCGTGGAAGACGATTATCGAGAAGGCTTACGAAGGCCCGAGCGCACTAGTGTTGTCGCGCCAAAACCTTCCTGTTCTTGACGGGACGAACGCCGAAGGTGTTCAGCGTGGTGGCTATGTTGTGGCAGACAGCCCGACCGACACAGTTGACGTGCAGATTCTTGCCACAGGCTCGGAAGTTGCTCTCGCCCTTGAGGCACGCGAGATGCTGACAGCTGAGGGCGTTGGTGCGCGCGTCATCTCCCTGCCCTGCCTCGAATGGTTCGCAGCCCAACCTCAAGACTATCGCGACAGCGTCCTGCTGCCCGATGTGGCTGCTCGCGTGAGCGTCGAAGCTGGTTCGACGCTCGGCTGGGCTGGTCTGCTCGGCGCCAAGGGCCGCGCTATCGGCATCGACCACTATGGCGCGTCTGCCCCTGGCACGCTTCTCTTCGAGAAGTTCGGCATCACCGCCGACGCCGTCGCTACTGCCGCCCGCGAGCTTGTCTAATTGCTATACCCACCCCGTCGTCGCGAGGAGTGACCGAAGGGAACGATGTGGCGATCAATAGTCCCTTAACTGCCCGCGTTGCAAGTCGTACAACTGTCCTGCAATGATTGCCATAACAAGAAGCGAAGGGTCCGAGAGCTTGCTCTCGAGACCGTAGCGACGCAGTTATGAGAGGCAACGAAGTTGCCGAACACGCTCGCTTGCGCTCGCTCGCAATGACGGTGGAGAGAGATTGCTTCGCCCCTTCGGGGCTCGCAACGACAGGGTAGGTTACGCTTCGCGGGGGACTTCGATAGGAGTCATATCAAAGCCGAGAGCTTTTTGTGCCTCACGTAGATTCTGAGCGAAATCGTAAGCAGTTGCTGTGCGCAGCATGGGATCTGCTTCTAAAGCGTCACGGAAAATCGGCTCCAAAAGCGGCTCCTCCAGCCACTCATAATGCGGCAACTCCCCCTCGCGGCGAATATTGCCATACGGCGGCTTACCCGTCACCGCAGTAAAGACGGTCGCAGCCAGTGAGAACACGTCTGAGCGCCGCCCTGAGAGCTGCCCGTCCAAAACCTCAGGCGGAGCCCACGGAATCGACGCGCCCATGACATCCTCGCCAGAAGTAATCGACAAGGTCGCAATACCAAAATCGCTCAAGAGCGGCCGGCCAAAAGAACTGTAGAGCACATTACTCGGCTTCAAATCATGATGGTGAATGCCCAACAAATGCGCCGTGTGAACTGCCGACGAAATATCGACCCCCATGCTCAGGGCTTCTTCGAGCGACATTGTGCGGTCTGAAATGCGCTCCGACAGCGAAGGCAGAGGGCAATACTGCATGGCAATATACGGGTGGTTTGCGCCAGTAATCGACGCCGAATAAATCGTCACAATCGAGGGATGGTCCGACAATTGCGCCATGATATTGACTTCATCGTCAAAACGCGTCGTGTCCTTCGCACCCAATGCGCGGCGCGCCAACACCTTAATCGCCACCATGCGCCGCGGCAGCTCTTCCTCATACAAGTACACATCAGAAAAACCGCCAGAGCCAAGATACGAGACGAAGCGGAAACCCTCAATCTCAGGCGGCGGTGCGGTAGCACGGCGAATCGTCCCGTCATCGCGGGTGCGCGTAATACCAAGGAGCTGCAAACCCCAATTACCGGGAGTCTCCTGCCCTAAACCACTCTCCCCTTCAAACTCGCCAAGCCCGTCAGTCTCGTCCTCATCCTCAACCATCATCGTCGCAGCGTCCGATAGCGACGCAAAAACATCGGGCTTGACAACATCAACAACAAGCGCCGCAGCATTCGCCGTGTCACCCAAAGCCGCCGAGGTGAGCAACGCGGGAGCCGCCCGCTCGGCGCGCACAAGATTCGACAGCACAGATTGAATACGTCCGTGCCCAATAGCCTGATGCAGGCTGTCAGACAACAGGGCAAAACGCTGCCCCTCTTCCATCGGTATCGCCCACAAATACCCCGGCATATCCCAGCCAACATCGTCACGCATAGGGATTTCTTCGCCGTCGTGCCCATAGATTTTCATCGCTCCCGACGAGAAAGCAATCCATGTCGGCACCTCGGCAACACGGCTCATAATAAGCCCAGCAACCCTCATCACGGGTGACAAATGCGCAGCGTTCTCCTCTGCTTCCTCGGCCTCAAGCAGGCGCGCCTCCGCGATACGCCTATCAATACCGCGCAAGAGATTACGCCACATATCGCGGACATTCTCGACCGAAGGACCGTCAGGATACGCGGCAACAAGCGCCTCGAAAGCGTCAATTGCCATCCACGAAATCTCGCGCGACAAAGGCTCATCGTCAGGATCAGCGAGAACAAAAACGGGCGGAGCAGCATAAATGCCCTGCCCCACGCTCGCACTCCCCCAGCGCAGGGATAGCCCATGCCACGAAAGACTTTGAATGTCGCCAGACATCACGCGCTCGAAGAATTATGACGGGTCGTCATACTTGGCGGGATCTTGAAGCTTGTAAAGGTCATCGGCAGTGACGAGACGTGTCGCAACAGCGTGCTCGACAAGACGGGCGCGGCGGTTGACCGCGAGCTTGTCAGGCCCACCATGCAGACCGCGCACCCCGAAACGGGTCAGGCGGTCACAAATATGGTCGAGTTTACGGTTAAAACGCGTGATAGGCCAGCCCAGACGGTCAGCGGCGACCTGCGAGGACGGAATAGATGAGGTCGTCCCGCGGCCAGTCAGGACAGGCTCAGAGAGCGCCAAAACAAGCAGCTCTTGAGAGGGAGTCAGTTTGATTGGGCCAATTGTCGTCTCGCCTGTCGTCGCAGTCTCAGTGACGTTTGACGAGAGGTAGAGAGGATCGTCATTGACGAGCAACATCTCGTACGTAGTGGGGCCGGCAGTGAAAAGAATCGTCGTCTCAGCGTAGACGAGTGGCAGGCGCGCACCAGGCTGGAGATACGCCTGGGTCGAGCCGTCACTATCGGCAAGAGTGGCAGACAAGCGCGTGCCGATATTGTCCATCCACCACAGGCCGTCCTGATACGAAATGACGAGGAAACGCCTGTGTAGGTACTTGTTATCGTCAATCTGTAGCGGCCCCTCGCGTCCGATGAGGAAAGGCTCATCGGTCTTGACCTCAAACCATTCGCCGCAAAACTCAAGTGAAAGCGCCACCTTTGTCTCCTTTGCCGTGTGTCGCGCGTCAAAACGTTTCAGCTATAAAAAGCTGCTAGTCCTACTTTACGTCAAATAAGCGAGGGAAAGACACCCCAATAGGCAAGTGCCATGAAAAGAGTGAGTTGGCCGAAGAAAGCAGTCCACACGACACATCGCGGAACGAGAGCAATCGCCCTGCCTTTTTCCTCCCTGTACCAGCTGAGCACTTTGCTCAAGGCGATAATGCTCAACCATGCAGCCCCCAGGGACAGCAGGCATAGCGCCAGCCAGCCGCCGTAGGTGATGAGAATGCTGTGGCTGTAGCTCGTGGCGAGATACGCCAGCGCCCCCATATATGCCAGCAGGCCAATAACAGCGCAGATGAGGACGGCGGAAGCGATATTGATAGCCTTCATCGGCACAGGTTCACTCTGTGTGCCCTCCTCTGCGTGGTTACGACGGACACGATGAATCAGAGAGTAGACGGCCGACATGATGAGTGAAAGAAGAATCAAAAGCAGCGCGCCAGCGAGGATGTACAAGCCGACTGAGCCCGAGGCGAACCAATAAGTGCGCGTAACAATATCGGCCATGTAGGTCTGTGTGGGCTGCGCACCAGCAATGCGCGGCAGAGAATCGGCAGTATAGGGCAAGCCAGAGACCCAATCGGCAACATCCTGCATGGCGCTCAGCAGCAGGACGTGGTCGCCGATTTGTAGGCCGTGGTCTGCGTCTTTGTAATAGCGAATCGTCAGATTCTCATTGCCGGCTTGAGCCAAATCTTCGCTCAGTAGCAAGGGCGCTTGAATGATAGGCATGGAAATATCGCCCGTCCCGTAAGCGAGAAAAACAGGCTGAGTCATCTGGCGCTGATATACAGAAACATCAAAATCGATATAGTCGAATGTGTCCTCGTCAAAGTTCTGGCCGATAAGGCGCGGAATTCCAGTCAAGACTTTCTCTGGCACACCGAGAGCACGCAAATAAGTATCGGCAGCCCACGCTCCCTGTTCACGGATTGGCAGGACGGGAGCAGAAATAAGGGCAACATAGGAAACCGCTGGGTTACCCGCCGCGACGACGGGAGCAATAAAACAGCCCTCAGAGACAGCGTAAAGCCCTGAACGCTGCGGATCTACACCGTCAATGGAAACCAGATAGTCAAAAACGTCCGAAAAATCCTTGGCGAGCTTTTCGTAATCACGGTGGGTAAGAGTGTAATCGCTCGTGCGTTTATCGGGGACGATCGTGATGATTCCCGTCGACGCTATCGCCTGGGCTTCCCTGTGAAAAGCAGTATGCGACTGGGTACCAGTGCCGTGGATAAAAAGCATGGCTGGGGCGAGCCCCTCGTAGCCGACAGGACGGCGAATTGTCGCACTCACCTTCTGTCCGTCACGGAGTTCGATTTCCTCAACAGAAATAGCGACCTCATACTGCCCTATCTGCCCGCTCGGCTCACTGACCCCAATAGCAGTATCCTCTGTTTCAGGAGTTAGAACATCAGACATCGGCTGCGGATTCCACAGCGGCCCCGCAACTGTTCCCCAGACTCCCAGCGACACGACAAGCACGACCCACGCAGCTAGGTGCGTGAAGAACGGCCTGCGAGACAACAGCGACATGGGAACCTACATTAGAAACCTAGGCGCGCGAGTTGTTTCGGGTCGCGCTGCCAATCTTTGGCAACGCGCACATGCAGATCTAAATACACGGGGCTGTCGAGCAATTTTTGGATGTTTTTGCGTGCTTGCGTCCCTATCTCGCGCAGCCGCGAGCCTTTATGCCCGATGATGATTCCCTTTTGGGATTTGCGCTCCACGTGGATGGAAGCGTGGACGCGCAGGAGATCTTTTTTGTTCTCGCGCGGCACTTCTTCCATTTCGTCAATGGTGACGGCGAGAGAATGTGGCAGCTCATCGCGGAGCATTTCGAGGGCAGCTTCGCGGATTAGTTCAGCGATAAGTGTTTCTTCGCTTTCGTCCGTGACGGCATCCAGCGGGTAGAGTGGCGCTGAAAGCGGCAGGGTGGAGATGATGAGGTCGCGCAGGGTGTCAACATTGTCTCCCGTGGGTGCACACAGCGGCACAACATGGGCAAAATCTGCTAGTTGCCCTATTTCTGCGAGACGTTCAGCGAGGCCAGCACGCGAGACTTTATCGGTTTTTGTCACTGCTGCTATAAGCGGGCTGCGACTTTTCTTCGCAAGGTCAAGCAGATAGCGGTCGCCTGGGCCGGTTTTCTCATCAGCAGGCAGGCAGACGATACTGCAGTCGGTGTCCTCGATACTGTCTCGCACCATATCACCAAGGCGCTCGCCGAGCAGGGTGCGTGGGCGGTGCAAACCGGGCGTATCGGTCAGAATAATCTGCCCGCTCTCGGTGGTGACGATTCCGCGGATGACGCGGCGGGTCGTTTCGGGACGTGAGGACATGATAGCGATTTTCGTGCCACACAGGGCATTCGTCAATGTCGATTTACCCGCATTGGGACGGCCGAGAACCGCAGCAAACCCCGCCCTGAATGTTTCCGTCATGCTCATCGCGCGCCACCACTACTCTACTGTCGGCTCTGGCGGGTTCACCGCGCGCTCAGGGTCGCGCGAAGCGAGGAAGGTCAAAAGGAGCTGGCGCTGGAGCGCAAACATTTCTTCGCGCTCTGCCTCTTCTTGATGGTCAAAACCGAGCAGGTGGAGAATGCCGTGAGTGGTGAGCAGGAGGATTTCATCTTCTGTCGCGTGCCCTGCCGCTGCCGCTTGACGTGCAGCAACGCTCGGGCAAATCACGATATCGCCGAGCACTCCCTCAGTAGCTACTTCTACCGTTCCGGGGCGAAGCTCGTCCATCGGGAAAGAGAGAACATCAGCAGGGCCATCTAAATCCATCCATTTGACATGCAAATCTGACGACGTATCTTCATCGACAAGTACAACGGCAAGCTCGGCACGCGGGTGAACCTTCAACTCGCCCAAAACAAAAGCGGCAAGTTCGCTGATTTCGCTCAGCTCAATAGCAGGCTGAAATCCCGACTCATCATTGACTTCAATACTCATGATTTCCTCGCAAAACTACGGGACTGGGTGTGCTGGCTGGCTTCGTCGTGGCGGGCATAGGCGTCGATAATATCGGCAACTAGGCGGTGGCGCACCACGTCAGCCGAGGACAGCTCCACGAAAGCAATCCCTTCAATATCGCGCAAAATACGCTCTGCCAGCACCAGACCGGACGTCGTGCGTCCGGGCAAATCGATTTGCGTCCTATCGCCCGTAATCACCATCTTCGAGCCGAACCCCATACGCGTGAGGAACATTTTCATCTGCTCACCCGTCGTGTTCTGGGCTTCGTCCAAAATAACGAAAGCGTCATTGAGGGTGCGCCCGCGCATATACGCCAAGGGGGCGACTTCGATAGTGCCCGAAGCCATGAGCTTCGTGATGGCGTCCGTATCGAGCATATCGTGCATCGCGTCGTAGAGGGGGCGCAGGTAGGGGTTGATTTTTTCAGCTAAACTGCCCGGCAAAAAGCCCAAAGACTCGCCCGCTTCAACCGCTGGGCGCGTGAGAATAATGCGCGAGACTTTCTTTTCCTGCAAAGCGAGGACGGCTTTTGCCACGGCAAGATAGGTTTTGCCGGTACCAGCAGGGCCGATACCGAAAACAATATCGTTATTCTCGATAGCATCGACGTACTCTTTTTGACCGAGAGTTTTCGGGCGGATAGTCTTCCCGTGTAGAGAGAGGATATTGCTTTCCATGAGGACGGTCGGGCGGGCAAGTCCGTCACGCGCAATAGAGGCAGCGCGGTCGACCGATTCAGGAGTCAAACGCTCGCCTTCCTCGACCACGTCAATCAGCTCGCCCAGCAGAGACGAAGCGAAATCGAGGTCGCTGTCCCGCTCGGCAGTCAAAGAAATGGTATTACCGCGTATATGAATAGCGACAGGCGCGAGCACCCGCTCGAATGTGCGCAGAACTTCGTCACGTGCCCCCAACAGGGCGAGCATATCGACATGCTCAGGAACGACGATAACCTGTCGTTTTTCTTCTGTTTCCGTCATATTGTGGCGTATCCTCTAGGTTTTCTCTTACGGTCTTAAGTCTATAGTGTGCCTTGGACAGATTTTGACTCATTCGTCGTTTCGCCCGCAGAAGCACCCTCAGAAACGCTCGCGGCAGCGATAGTGGCAAAAGCGTAGGCGCCTGCTGTGGACGAACGCAAAACATGAGGGGCAAGCAGAACTTTCTGCGCTCCTGCGCCTTCCAAAAGCTCACATTCTTCGGGACTGATACCACCCTCAGGGCCGATAATCACCCACACATCGCCAGTGCTCCCATCCTCACGCACACGCGACGAAAGAGGCGTGGAAGCTTCTTCGTGACAGAGATAGACGCGCGCTCCCCTGCCTGTCGCCTCACGAACCGCATCGGCAAGGCTTTCACTCGTCACAGGCGAAGCCACACGCGGCAGCCATGAACGACGCGATTGTTTCGCCGCCGCCTGAGCAATAGACTGCCAGCGCTCACGCCTCTTAGTCTCTTTGCCTTTCCACGAAACAACTGCGCGCTCAGCAAACCACGGGATAATCTCATGCACACCGTATTCAGTGCACATATCGACGGCTTGCTCGTCGCGTCCACCCTTGGCGAGAGCCTGGACGAGCACCCAGCGCTGCCCAATCGAGCTTTCGTCAACATACTCATTGACCTGCAACACCAACTCGGCCTTATCGGCAGCCGTCACGACACAGCGGGCACGCAAACCGTCCCCATCACACACGTCAATTTCTTCACCCACACGCGTGCGCCGCACGGTAACAGCGTGGCGTGCTTCCTCGCCTGTAATACGCAGGACGGTCGCCGATTTCTCGGCGTATTCGCGCAAATCAGGCAGAAGATAAACGGGGGCGGTCATCGGTTGAACCTGCCGCGGATCTTTTCAAAAAGGGACTCACGCTGAGCCGTCAGCGAAGCGGGCGGTTTTTCTTCTCCGCGCAGACGCGTCAATTCTTCGAGTAACTTTCGTTGAGCATCGTCGAGCTTCTTCGGCGTGGCGACGCTAATTCCTACGCGCAAGTCTCCGCGTCCAGAGCGGTGCAAGCGCCCGACACCCAGACCAGGCATTGTGATGACTTCACCCGAATCCGTGCCCGGTTTAATCTCGATGTCTTGGGCTCCGTCGAGAGTTTCAATCGTCATTGTTGTACCAAGCGCAGCTGCCGTCATAGGAATACGCAACTCGCAGGTGAGGTCGTCCCCTGAACGAGTGAAAATGGGGTGATTGTCGATGTGTACCTGCGCAAACAAATCTCCCGCGGCACCACCTTCAACGCCAGCGTCCCCCTTACCTGCAAGGCGAATACGCATTCCTTCTTCCACGCCGGCAGGAACGTTAATGGTGATATTGCGAACCGCGCGGACGCGCCCTTGACCGGAGCACTCAGAGCAAGGATTGAGAATAACAGTGCCATGCCCGTGGCACGCGGGGCAGGGGCCAGAGGAAACCATTTGCCCGAACAGCGACTGCGTGACGCGCTGAACCATGCCAGAGCCCTCGCATTGCCCGCATTGCGTCGGCTCAGTGCCCTCTGCCGCGCACGAGCCGTGGCATTGCGGGCATTCGACCATAAGTGAGGGGCTGATAGTTTTTTCTGCACCAAAGACGACATCGTTCAAGGACAGGTCAATATTGACGAGCGTGTCTTGTCCGCGGCGGGCACGCGAGGGAGGCGTATGACGGCCAGCGCCACCCATGCCGCCGAAAAATGCGGAAAAGATGTCTTGGAATGAGGCGAAACCGCCACCGGGAGCGAAGCCTGCCCCAGAGAGAGCTTCTTCGCCACCGATATCGTAGAGACGGCGCTTTTCTTCGTCCGAAAGCACCTCGTAGGCCTCGTTGACGGCCTTGAACTCCTCGGATTTTTCCGGTCCTGCCACATCGGGGTGCAAGGTACGAGCAAGCTTGCGATATGCCTTTTTGATATCGGCTGCGCTTGCGTCGCGCTCAACTCCGAGAATGTCGTAAAAATCTGCCACGTTTATCGTCCTACTTTCCGGTCAGAATATGCGAGAGGTAACGGGAAATGGCATAAACGGCTGCCATTGTTTCTGGGTAGTCCATGCGGGTGGGGCCAACGACGCCAAGACGCGCCACACTTGAGCCGTCGATATCGTAAGAGGCCGCCACGAGAGAAGCCTCCCCCAAACCTTCGTGATTGTTTTCTTGGCCGATAGACACCGAGAGGCCCTCGTGCAGGCCTGCCATGAGTTTCAGCAGCACAACCTGTTCTTCGAGCAGGTCGAGCACGGGAGAAATGCTCTTGCTGAAATCGCCCGCATTGCGCGAAAGATTGGCAGTACCGGCAAGCACAAGGCGTTCTTCCGATTCGGCAGCGACGGCTTCGCAGATTGTTTCGGAGATAGCGTTGATGAGGGGCTGTATTTTCTCAGGGCTGCTTGCGCAAATGTTTTCGACGATCCCTGGAACATCGCTCAGGAGCTTGCCACAGCAACGCGTGTTGAGTGTCTGTGTCAGCTGGGCAATCTCGCTTTCGCTGTGTGCCGTGTGGGTGGCAAGTGTGCGTTGCTCGACGCGCCCTGCGTCCGTGATAAGTATAAGAATAATGTGGTGCTCGCTCGCTTTGATAAGTTCGATATGTCGCAGGCTGACGCGGTTGAGCGAGGGGTATTGGACGAGCGCTACCTGGTTGGTGATTTTGGCGAGCAGACGGACAGCGCGAATAACAGCGTCGTCAAGGTCAACTGCTCCGTCAAGGAAACGCTCGATTGCTCGGCGCTCGGCAGGCGAAAGGGGTTTGATTTCGTCAAGCGAATCGACGAAGGAACGGTAGCCTGCGTCTGTGGGGATACGCCCTGCCGAGGTGTGGGGTTGGGCAAGATAGCCTTTATCTTCGAGCGCGGCAAGGTCATTGCGGACGGTTGCCGGTGAAACGCCGAGGTTGTAGCGCTCGACGAGGGAGCGCGAGCCGACGGGTTCGTGGGTGGCGACGTAGTCGCGCACGACGGCATCGAGTATGCGTATGCGCCGCGAATGGGTACGGTTTTCCGAGGAAGTTTCGCCGGCGGTATTCTCGTGTGCCATTACCCCTCCTTTTCTCGACTCGTCTGGCTGTAGCGCTAGGCAGAAAATAGCACTCGCTCTATCCGAGTGCTAATCCTACGCCCTAGCAGGCGCTACGCCTACCCCCCTAAACGTGATATCCCCCTACTCCTCACTCCATCCGTCGTCGCGAGCCTGCCCGTCACACAGCCTAACCCGTCGTCGCGAGCCTCCCCGTCCCACAATCCAACCCGTCGTCGCGAGGAGGCGCTTCGCGCCGACGTGGCGATCAATAGTCCCTTTAACTATCAGCTTTGCAACTCAGCAATTCACGTCGGTATAGATTGCTTCGTCACTCGTCCCTCGCTCCTCGCAATGACGGGTAGGGACACAATGACGGAAAAGGACGCGACGACAAGGGAAAACACTAAACCATTTGGCTATACGGGGCTATTTCGCTTAACTCACCTTCTAAAAGGTCGAGCAGTCGTTCTTCGTCGTAGGCATTTTGCGCACGCAACCAATAACCATTCGACAGCCCGAAAACCGACAGGTAGTCGAAAAACGTTGATAGACACTGAACGTGCCGCGCCTCGTATTACAAGAGGTGTGCCATGTATAGCGGAAGATAGACACGTTCGCCCTCGATTTTTAGTTGTCGCGGGTGTAGTACGTATTCTGTTCCCACACGCGCACCAAACTTTTCCCTAAACTTTTCAAGAGAACG
>JAFYHO010000157.1 GCA_017539125.1 Actinomycetaceae bacterium
AGCCGACTCGTCGTCTTTATAGTGCGAGATAAGCTCTGGAAGGTGGCTGTCCCCTTGCAAGAGCACAGGGAAATCAACTTTATCCCGTACATAGTCGGCAGCTCGCTGCGCCGCCTTACGCGAGGTGAATAAACCCAGAGCCCCGCCGCCAGAAGCTTCAATAAGACGGAGGATATACTCAAAAGCCGTATCGGAATATCCCTCCTGATTCGGCTCGGGTAAATCGCTGGCTATGTAGCAAATGGCCTGTTTTTTAGGGTGGAAAGGATTGGGAAGATTGAGCCCCTGCCATTGCCCCTGACTGGGCAAGCTAAAACCTACTTGACGCGCTATATGCTCAAAATTGCCGCCTAGAGCCAAGGTAGCGGACGTCAAAATAACAGGATTTTCCTCAAAAAGCGAAGCGGCAAGTGCCTCAGAGACATCGAGAGGGGCGACAGCTAAAGATGATGACCCCTCATCATTTTTGTCAATCCACATAACCAACTCGCCCTCTGCTCCTTGCACAGACAGGCAGGTATCAATAGTACGAATCAGGTCCGCCGCGCGAGCCGAAGCAACCTTTTTGGCTGCTGCTTTTTCATCGTCGTTCGGGCGCATATGAGCGATATCGTCCCCCACTTTTTGGCACGAACCGCGCAAATTCACCAGAGCATCGTATAACTCGGCTGGTAACTCGACCAAACGCCCCTCAGGTAAATCATCGAGAATATCACTGAGACTATCGCTGCTGCTTTCCAAATCAACGCAATTGATTTTCTCGCGTCGAACAAGACGGATAAGCGAATGGAGCAGGTAGGGAGAAATAGTGGCTGTAAGCTGGCTTGTCACCCTGTCAACGAGCTCATGCGCTTCGTCGATGATATAAGCGTGGGCCTCGGGCAGAACAGCAGTGCCGGTAGCTTGCAAGGCGAGCATCGCATGATTGGTGACAATAATATCCGCCTCCATCGCTTCCTTGCGCGCACGGCGAGGAAAACATGAGGACTTCATAGGGCAGCGGTCGCCGATACATTCAGGTTTCGAGATAGACAGCTGTGCCCATACACGCCCGTCAACACCAGGGCTCAAATCGTCCCTATCCCCCGTCTGCGTATTCATCGCCCAACGCCGAGCACGCACGACCTCTTCGCCACGCGCCGTCAAACCGTACTCGCCTTCAGCACGCGACATGAGAGTGTCCTCTTCAGGATAGCCACCCATAGCTTTGCGCATGCACACGTAGTTATTCCAGCCCTTGAGCACTCGCACAATAGGTTTCCTCTGATACTTCTCGGCAAGCTCTTCACAGACACGAGGAGCATCGTGAGCCGTGATTTGCTTTTGCAGGGCAAGAGTTGCCGTTGAAACAATAACGGGCTTTTCTTCTTCTACTGCCCACATCATCGCAGGAATGAGATATCCCAACGATTTGCCCGTGCCTGTGCCGGCTTGAACAAGCAAATGCTCGCCTTGGTCAAGAGCCTCACCTATTTTGCGTGCCATCGTCACTTGTTCTTCGCGACGGCTTCCGCCCATAGCATCAACGACAGCGTCAAGGACAGAATCTATATCGGCTCCTTTAGGCATGGGATGTCTCTTTCAACAATCCCGCTTCGCGTAAAGCACCAGCGAGCGCTTCATCAATACGGGCGTGAATAAAAGTTCCCTCTTCGCTATAACTTTCTGCTTCGAGTAATTCTCCCTCTTCGTGAATGCGTGCCACAAAAGAACCTTGAGAATATGGAATTGTTAGTGCAACTTCTATGCGCAAGGTGTCGATAGCTTCATCGATTGCTGCGCACAACTCGTCAATGCCTTCGCCGGTGACGACAGAAACGGCAATAGAGCCTTCAAAACGACTGCGGAGCGCAGCAATATCGACGGGGTCGGCAATATCTGCTTTTGACAAAACGATAATCTCGCGGGCATCGTCTACCCCCTCAATCTCGGCAAGTACCTCGCGTACAGCGCGCACCTGCCCGACAGGGTCGGAATGGGAAGCGTCCACAACATGCAAAAGCACATCGGCTCCGGCTGCTTCTTCGAGTGTAGAGCGGAAAGCTTCGACGAGTTGCGTGGGTAGATTTCGCACAAATCCGACGGTATCTGTGAGTGTGTAGGAACGCCCCGAGGGAGTGACTGCGCGGCGAACTGTCGGGTCGAGGGTAGCAAAGAGAGCGTTTTCTACGAGAACATCAGAGTGCGTCAGAGTGTTGAGAAGAGAGGATTTTCCCGCGTTAGTGTAGCCAACAATAACAACTGCGGGAGTGGCATTACGCCGACGAGATGACCGTTGCGCTTCACGGGCAGGTTTCATGCGCTGTATATCTTTTCGTAGCTTCGCCATGCGTGTACGAATGCGACGGCGGTCGAGCTCGATTTTTGTCTCGCCTGGGCCGCGTGAGCCGATTCCTGCGCCAGCAGCGACACGGCCACCCGCTTGACGTGACATCGATTCGCCCCAACCGCGCAAGCGCGGCAAAAGGTACTCTAATTGCGCCAGCTCAACTTGTGCCTTGCCCTCACGTGAACGGGCGTGGTGAGCGAAAATATCGAGAATAAGCGCTGTGCGATCAATGAGTTTCACGCCAACAATATCCTCTAAGGCACGGCGCTGTGAGGGAGCAAGCTCGCAGTCAACAATGACGGTATCAGCTTGAACAGAGGCAACTAATTCAGCCAACTCTTTAGCTTTACCTGAACCGAGGTAGGTTGCAGGGTCAGGCATAGAACGCCGCTGAATAAGACCGTCAAGCACCTGAGCACCTGCCGTCTGCGCCAAATCAGCAAGCTCACGCAAAGACTCTTCTGCTTCTTGCGCACTACCTTCTGTTTGCAGGCCGACAAGCACGACACGTTCAAGACGAAGCTGGCGATACTCAACATCGACGCCCTCTTCACGCTCTGCACCCTTATCCAGAGCAGCGACACGGCGCAGCGAAGAACGCTCCTCGCGTCTCAAATCGTCACCTGACCACACACCTCGATATGCAGGGTCAGCTTGAAGAGCAGAGCTGGACTGCTCTAGATACTCCGACTTGACGTTGTCGTCTGTTTTCTCGCTAATTATTGCCTCCTTTTCTCACCTACTATCCTGCCACGGAGCACAGACATTTTTGCCGTATTTTTTGCCTTTTCCCCACTAAAATCCCTATTTATTTCAGATGTCACTCATTGATGAGGCTGGCACGCTAAGCTGTTTGTCGTGAACGAGCACTATTTCAGCCCACACCCCTCTGCCGAGGAACGCTACAGCCGCGAAGTCTCTATTTGCGGCAATACCTATCACGTCAGCACAAGTGCTGGTGTTTTTAGTGCTGGCGGGCTCGATAAGGCAACTGCCGTTTTCCTCGACAGAGTTCCGCTCGACACTTTGCCTGAGGACGCTCGGGTTCTTGACCTTGGCTGCGGTTGGGGTCCCTTATCTCTTGCGCTAGCACAGACCTACCCGCACGCGGAATTGTGGGCGACAGACACGAATACTCAAGCGCTCTCGTTAACCCGTGAAAATCTCCAGAATGCCGGTTTTACTGGGAATGTGTGCACCCCCGAGGAGGCTTTTGCTAAGCTCACTCCTGCTTCTGTCGATTTGATATGGTCAAATCCCCCAATTCGCATTGGGAAAGCCGCCCTTCACGAGCTTTTACTCGATAATCTCAGGCTTTTGAAGCCAGACGGGAACGCCTATTTCGTCGTCGGTAAAAATCTTGGTGCCGATTCTTTGACAGTATGGCTACGCGAGCAAGGCTACGGGTGTGAAAAAATTGGCTCGTCTAAAGGCTTTCGCATCCTCCACGTGTGCCCGAGATAGCGAGGTTTAGGACTCTCCCGGCACATCGGGGCCAAAAGGCCACGAAGAACCGTTTTTGCCCATATTTTCGTAAATTGCTTTACAGGTTGGACATATGGGGTATCTGTCAGGATTGCGCGAAGGAATCCATACTTTTCCACAAAGAGCGACGACGGGTTTGCCGGCAATCATCGCCTCAGTAATACGCTCTTTTCGGACATAGTGAGCGAAACGCTCAGAATCACCGGGTGCATTTTCTTCCCGTGTGCGCTCTAAAACATCGGTGCCGCCTTGCGAAGCCGTGTCAGGCGGAAAATCTGGCGTTGAGAAATCGAACGCTTCGTCAGTTGAAAAAAGCATACTGTTAGTTTACGAGGATATGAAAAGAAAAGCGAGGAGAACTTACTCGAGTTCTCCCCGCTCATCGATGATGTCACTACTTGGCAACAGCCTTCTTCAAAGCCGAACCAGCGGTGAGCTTGACGCCGTAACCGGCAGGAATCTGAATTTCTTCACCTGTGCGGGGGTTACGACCCTTACGAGCGGCACGCTTGGTGCGCTCAACACCGAGAAGACCGGTGATCTTGACTGCTTCACCCTTGGCGAGCGATGCAACCAAAACTTCTTGCAATGCGGCCAATGCCTTGTCAGCATCAGTCTTGGACAAGCCGGACTTGTCGGCAATCTTTGCGATGAGATCTGTACGATTGAGGGA
>JAFYHO010000158.1 GCA_017539125.1 Actinomycetaceae bacterium
AGGCTACCGGTTGGTAGCCTCACTCTCTGTGTTAAAAATTAGCCCAGTACACTTTGGGGCTTGAGCTTTACATAGCGTGCTTGCCGCGGCGCTTCACGGTGAAGCCAATGCCGACCGATGCTGCGGCAAAGAGTGCTAGACCGCCAACGGGAGCGCCAGTATTCGACAGGCCTGTAGAGCCTTGTGCTGCTCCGCTTGATCCAGCGGCAGCACCAGCCGAACCAGCACCAGCACCGGCGCCTGCGCCAGCAGGATTACCCGCAGCACCAGCTCCTGCGCCAGCAGTACCATCCGACTCGGCGCGGTCAACAAGACTCGACTTAGTGCCAGTGCCAGGACCAGTATCATCACCCGTGTCATCACCCGTGTCAGTACCAGGGTCAGTACCAGGATTAGTACCAGGATCTGTACTGGGGTCAGTACCAGGGTCAGTACCAGGGTCAGTACCAGGGTCAGTACCAGGATCTGTACTGGGATCAGTACCAGGGTCAGACTGAGCAGCGCACTCGTTCTGCATCGTCTTTTCCAAAGCTGCACGCTGGGACTGCAAGGAGGTTACATCATCCTTGGCAGTTGTAAGATTTTTCTCTGCGTCCTCGACTGCCTGCGCAGCAGCAGTTGCATCGTCTCCACGCCACTGTGCAACGCCTTCCGAAGCGGCAGCACTCTCGACGGCATCATTGTGTGCAGTAGTCGCAGCCTCAACGGCTTCAACTGCCTTCGCATAAGCTTCTTGAGCTGCCTTGTAATCTGCAACGACTTTCTTGGCGTCATCCACAGCTTTATTGGCCGCTTCCAGAGCCTTTTCAGCGTCTGTGACAGCTTGGTCTGCCTGCTCGCGCGCAGCCGTTGCCTCACTCAGCTTTGTTTCTGCCTCATCCAGCTTCGTATCAGCTTCACTCTGCTTCTGCTTGGCATCATCGAGGGCGGTTTGCAAAGCCGGAAGCTTTGCTTGCTCCTCAGCCAGCTTCGTATCAGCAGTATTCTTATTGTTCTCAGCAGTTGCGACGTCAAGCTCAGCGTCGGTCACTTTTTGTTCCGCTGCGGTCTGCGTATCTTTGGCATTATCAAGAGCGGTCTGTGCGTTATCGCGCGCAGTAGTTGCCACCTCTTCAGCGGCTACCGCCTGATCATAAGCATCAATATCTCTTTGAATCGCTTCAACGTAGGTGTCAATGCGTTCAAGGTATTCCTCTGGCGTATATGTCTGTTCGCCTTCTTGCGCAACACCAAAGTTTTGGCTAAATGCAGTGCCATAGCCTGTGTTTCCGGTGCTAACACCAATACCGGTCACATTGAAGTTACTACCGTTGAACATATTTCTATGTGCAGGATCAGTCAAAACCAAATAATGCCCGATATCATCCCAGTTGGCATTAACCTGAGCTAAGTCCTCTGGATCCATGCCGTCAGCAATAAGTTGTTCGTATTTTGCCTTTTCGTTCCAATACCAGCCACGATAAGGAGAGGTAGTGCTCTGACCATTGCCTGGAGTTGTAGAAGAACCCCACGCAAGATTATCCTTGAGTCCGTAGGCATCAGTGTGCCCCTCTCGTTGATCGTAGATTCTGTTGCTATCAGCTTTGACTTGGCTTGCCGCAACAAGGCGGTCAGTGAGTTTAAGGGCAGGTACTCCCTCAGATTCACGCAAACGATTTCCCTCTACGACCAATTCAACACCGGCACGCATATTCTCAATAGTTGTCGCATCGCCTTCTTGACCCACATGTACCCACTGGCTATACCAAGAAGGAGTGTCAAGGGAAGTGCCATCGACAATTTGCTGGGCTTCAGTAGTCCCAACTCGCTCAAAGAAACCAGCACTGCCGCGAGCCAGTTGCTCTTCAGCTTTATCCTTTTTCGTTTTGGCAGCTGCCGTCGCTGCTTTTGCTTCATCCAATGCAGTCTGCGCATTATTCAAAGCAGTCTGAGCATTCGTCACAGCCGTGTCAGCGGCCGCCTTTTCATTTTGAGCAGCAGTCAAAGCATCCTCAGCGTCTGTGAGTGCTTGTGCGGCGGCATCAGCCTCACTTTGCGCATCATTAATGACCTGCTCTTGAGTATCAACAGCCTGCTGAGCCGCGTCAGTCGCAGCGGCAGCCTCATCGGCAGCAGTCTTAGCTGTATCACGCGCAGCTTCCGCAGCGGTCTCAGCTTCCTGCTTAGCGCTCTGGTCGTCCTGAGCTGCCGCTAAATCCTGCTCTGCCTGCTGAACAGCCTGCTCTTTCGCTGTCACATCAGCTTCGGCAGTCGAAAGATTCTGATCAGCTTCCTCAGCCGGGGCCTTCTTAGCCTCCATATCAGCAGTAGCCGTATCAAGAGCTTTTTTTGCTGCCTTCTCAGCCTCGGCGTCTTTCGCCGACTTAGCAGCAGCCCCAGCATAAAGCTCGTCGGCTAGTTGCTTAGCCTCCTGAGCATCCGCAACATCCTGCTCGGCGCTCGTGACGGCATCCTGAGCAGCTTTTTCCTTCGCAGCAACATCTTTGAGAGCAGAAACTGTCGCCTCAGAGGCCCCTTCACACGTCTTTACTTCTGGCGTTGTTGTTGACTCGTCAGCAACGGCAATAGTTGGAATCACTGCAGCTGACGCGATGGTGAGCGCTGATAGTGCACTTATTTCTTTTTTCATTATCTTTCCCTTACACGTTAGATTTTCTCTCACTCCACTTATCCTACGTAAGTGAAATTACGTCTCACTATACAGGAAAGGCGATATTTTGCGCGACATTTCAACAAAACAGTCCTCACTGAAGCTATGCCCGTCAGCGACTTTCACCCCGCTAACACCTACGGAAAATACGGTGACGGTTTCCGTCAACGATACTGAGGGCGCACAGGTATCATCTCGTGGAATTGATAAAAACAGCACCACACATAAAATGAATACTAAATATCACTCTCGCTGTAACCCCTAGATATATAATCATTTTTATTGAAAGCCTTTTCACTGCACAAGTAATTGGTAAGGAGGACACGGTGGCTGAACAGCGCACTTTCTCGACTATTTTGACTCAGGCAATTGCGTCATCTGGTCTATCCTTAACCGATATCGTCAACAAACTTGACCAACAAGGTTTAACCCTTAGCGCAGCCTCCCTGTCCTACTGGAAAACAGGAAAAACACTGCCCACCCGCAAAACCTCACGCCCAATCCTTGAAGCCATCGAGGACATATGCTCTCTAGCCCCAGGCACACTCTTTGAGGCAGCACAATCCGATTCCAATGCAAATCGCGGCCGCCACATCCCCGCCTCGACAAGCAAGGCTCGAATACCCGACAATACCCACACCCAAGTTCCACGTGAATCTGAAGATTTAGAATCAGATATTGACTGGAGCTATGAGGCAGAACGAGAAATCCTCATCGACTCTTTCCATATTTCTCCCGATTTTATGACTATCCAAGGCGAAATCACGATTCTTGCACGTATCACACACCCCTCATATTCTCACCTGCACATCAGTTCGTATTTGAGTGCAGACGAAGGTGAATTCGCTGATAACGAGACAGGTCTGCGCTACATTGAGGGAGCGGCAATCGGTGACGTTATCCGCCACAAAAACAGCAAATCCTTAACCGTTCGCCTGGACTTGCCAGAGGAAAGCAAGGTAGGCGATTTGCGCCGTGTTTTCTACCTTCCCCCGCCCTACCACGCTTCCGAGCCCTGCACCGCGTCACCAATTCGTCATTTTGCGTGGCCCTTACGGATGTACAACTGCCATATTTTCTTCGAAGGTAAAGTTCCAGAAAACATCGAGTGGGTCACCGAAGAAACACAGGAGCGTGGCATCTCTCGTGTTAAACATATTACGACCCAGCGCATTCAGCCAAGTGGTAATACTGTGCAGATTTCCCTTGAGAATGTTCAGGGGGTTATGGGTTATTTCCGTTGGAGCTAGGTGCGGGATAGACGGTGGCAAGTGTCAAAGACTGGATTGAAGGAGCGCGCCTGCGCACACTAAGTGCGGGACTCTCCCCTGTTATTGCAGGTACAGGCATTGCCCTGTGGCTTGGCGCCGCGTCTTTTCCGCGTTTTCTGCTGGCAGCAATTGTCGCCTTGGCTTTGCAAATCGGCTCGAATTTTTCTAATGACTATTCGGACGGTATCCGCGGCACAGACGACGTGCGCACGGGTCCGCCGCGCCTGACGGGCGGAGGCAAAGCGAATCCAAAGACAGTCAAAATGGTCGCTTTTGCCTGCTACGGCATTGGGGCTGTGGCCGGCTTGGCTCTGGTGGCTCTCTCAGGCGCATGGTGGCTGTTGGGGATCGGCGTGCTCGCTATCGCAGCAGCCTGGCTCTACACTGGCGGCAAGCATCCGTATGGCTATATGGGGCTTGGGGAGATTTTCGTCTTTATCTTCTTCGGCCTGGTCGCCTGTGCCGGCACAACATACACCCAAGCAGGCACTGTGCCGTGGCAAGGCTGGCTCGTGGCAGCATCACTCGGCTTTATCGCCTGCGCGGTGCTCATGGCGAATAATATCCGCGATATTCCTACCGACGAACAAGCCGGCAAGATGACTCTGGCTGTGCGCTTGGGAGACAAACGCGCGCGAATTGCCTACGGGCTGCTGTGTTTTGTGCCAGTTATTGCGGCTGTGACATTTGTGCCGACGGTTAACTGGTGGGCTTTCCTGTATGTTCCTGCTCTTGTTCTGGCGGCGCTTAATACAGCCCGCGTTATGGGGATTGCGTCCAAGAAGCCAGCTCAAGGCTTGGAGTTGATTCCTGTCCTTCGCGATACGGGCTTTGTGGGGCTGCTCTATGCCATAGCAACTCTCCTCGCTTTCGCCCTTGCGTAACCAAACCCGTCATTGCGAGGAGCGCCAAAGGCGCGACGATGACGAGCGGAAGGCTCACGGGAGCTTGCTCACGTGCAGCTGTAGTGAGGAAATCGTAAGAGGCGAAGCCGAATACGCGGCAATCAATAATGGACAGTTGTCAGCTTTCGCAACGCAAGCAATAACAGACTATTGATTGCTTCGTCACTCGCTCCGCTCGTTCCTCGCAATGACGGTGGTAGGTATGACTAGAATGAGACTATGGCACGAGTTCTTCCTGTTGTTCTTGCAGTAGCCGTATGGATTTACGGCATCATTCATTGTGCCCTCACCAAAAGCGAGCATATGCCAGGGCGCGTACCAAAATGGGGCTGGCTCGCTCTCAATATTCTCGTGCCCGTCCTCGGTGCTGCCTTATGGTTCGTGGCGCTCTATATGGCACGCAGCGCTGAAAAAGAAGCAGAAGCCGCAGCTC
Source organism: Actinomycetaceae bacterium (assembly GCA_017539125.1). Taxonomy (GTDB): domain Bacteria; phylum Actinomycetota; class Actinomycetes; order Actinomycetales; family Actinomycetaceae; genus RUG11864. Next base: position 5,260 of record JAFYHO010000158.1, read on the forward strand.
CACTTGCCCCCGATGACGACCCCGAATTCTTGGCTCATCTCGAACGCGAGAATCGTTTCCGTCAATGGGAGCGCAACCGTGACGCGGAGACGACAGAAACAGCAGAAACAGACGAAGAAATCCTCAAGCGTCTCGAAGAAGATCTCGACGAGGACTGATTCCCCTCCCGTCATTGCGAGGGAACGAAGTGACCGAAGCAATCTATAACAGACTATTGATTGCCGCGTCGCAGGCTACGCCTGCTCCTCGCAATGACGGAAAAGTTTAATTAGCAATAGTTTGCCGTCTGCCACGGATACGGACGCTTGACCGCCAGGGGCCACTTCATTGCTGATACCGTACTGGTACTCGCACGTAATCTCCCCATTATCCAAGGGATACTTCGCGCCGGTAATAGTAATTCCTGCAGCGTGACCAGTGATATTGAGAAGGGAAAAGAAAGCGTACTCCTCGCCGATAGAAACCGCTTCCTCTGAAACAATCTCCATTTCCGAATAATCGTCTATAACACGACCAGTCTTTCCGAGCGAATCGAGATAGAGCAGGATAGAGATATTTCCAAGCGTGTGGTCGAGTCTTTCACCCACGACGCCAATCAAAAGAAAATCGTCAAAACCTCGCGCGATTGCTTCTTTGACGGCAAAGACCGTATCGGTATCGTCTTTTTCGCACGGCAGCACAATAGTTTCAATATCGAGCTGAGGATTATCGTAGGAATCGAAATCTCCGACAATCAACGACGGTTCCACATGCAGCTGCTCTTTATGCCTCAAGCCGCTATCGCAAAAAATCACATAGTCATCAGCACGCAGATTGTCACGGATACAACCGTAATTATTAATATCTGCACCGCCTACAACAACACAGCGCCCCATTACCGTCACCACCTAGGCTCAGCCGGCATTCTCGGCAGCAATAGAGGTGCCAGGGGTGACGTCGCGCGCCTGGGCAAGCAACTCGCGCGCAGGCTCGGCATAATCCACGGCAATAAGCTGGCGGTCAGAGAAAGTCAAGGTCGTTACCGAACACAGCGAGCATTCGCGCTTGCGAGGGTCGTGCGCGAGAGGGCGGCGCTCCACGAAAGAACGCAGCGTCCAAATCGGCAGCTGGTGCGACACCATCACGGCTTCACCGTCAGGAACCTCAGATAAAACAGTGCGGATAGCCGCAGAAAAACGCGCAGCAATCTCCGTATAAGGCTCTCCCCATGAGGGGCGGAAAGGATTGGTGTACCACGCCCAGTAGCGCGGGTGGGCAAGAATAAGGCGGTTGCGGTTGACATTAACACCCTCGAACTTGTTATCCGCCTCGATAATGCGCTCGTCAGTGTGAATCTCGAGCCCGTGGCGCTGCGCGGTAGGAGTAGCCGTCTCGATTGCGCGCTCTAACGGCGAAGAAACAATATAGCGAATATCGCGCCCGTCAAAAAAATCGGCGACACGCTCAGCCATAGCGCGGCCCAACTCCGTCAAATGAAAACCTGGCTGGCGCCCGTACAGTACGCCCGTTGGATTATCTACCTCGCCGTGGCGCACCACATGAACTTTTGTTATCCCCACTTTTACTCCTGAGAAAAGCTTAGAGCTCTATGAAAAAGAGCCCGACAGGCGGGCCCTCATTCGTCACTTCTTGTTACGGCGCTGATGGCGTGTCTTACGCAGAAGCTTGCGGTGCTTCTTCTTCGACATGCGCTTGCGGCGCTTCTTGACAACGGATC
>JAFYHO010000159.1 GCA_017539125.1 Actinomycetaceae bacterium
CCCTCACCGACGACTTCGATGTCATCGTTAAGAAACTGGTGGAATTCAAGAACAGCGAACCTGCGAAATAACAGCGTTGTTTTTCAAAACTTATAATTGGAATGAATATAAGGCTTTGGTGGACAAGCATGGTTGGAAAGACGAAGGTATTGGCTGGTATGCCATCAGGGTCCAATAGTCTTTCCCTGTTCCTATGACTGTGTGATGCCGCGAGCGCTATACGCCCGCGGCATCACTCATCGCTGCCCCCAAAACGCGCAGAAGTGTCAAGCCACACCCACTCATTTGTGCGCTAGAGAGGGCTGGCTCTGATAGTCTGGAGTTCCGTGGAGAACAAATATATGAGCCTCAATGGCACGCGAGAAAATGTCGTCCGTCAAATCTTTGTCACCGGCGGAGTCGCCAGTTCCCTCGGTAAGGGATTAACTGCTTCAAGCCTTGGAAATCTGCTGCATGCGCGCGGCTTGAACGTCGTCATGCAAAAGCTAGACCCTTATGTCAATGTTGACCCGGGAACAATGAACCCTTTCCAGCATGGCGAAGTATTCGTCACCAAAGATGGCGCAGAAACTGATCTTGACATCGGCCACTACGAGCGCTTCCTTGACGTTGAATTGCTTGGCTCGGCAAACTCCACAACAGGCCAAGTCTACGAAACCGTCCTCGCTAAAGAACGCGCCGGAGACTATCTCGGCGAATGCGTCCAAGTCATTCCCCATATCACCAACGAGATTATTGCGCGCATGCGCTCCCAAGCCACTCCCGCTGAGGGCGAGGTTGTCCCTGATGTCATCATCACCGAAATCGGCGGAACTGTCGGCGATATTGAGTCTCAGCCATTCCTTGAAGCTGCGCGCCAAGTCCGCCAGCTTATCGGGCGCGAAAACTGCTTCTTCATCCATGTTTCCCTCGTGCCGTATCTGGCTGCTGGTGGCGAGTTGAAAACCAAGCCCACACAGCACTCTGTCGCCGCCTTGCGCAATATCGGTATCCAGCCTGACGCTATTGTTTTGCGTTGCGACCGCGATTTGCCCGATTCGGTTAAGAATAAAATTGCCCTTTTCTGCGACGTCGATAATGAAGCCGTCATCCAGTGTAAAGACGCTGATTCGATCTACGAAATCCCCGTCACCCTTCACAATGAGGGGCTCGACGCCTATGTTGGTCGCCGTTTGAACTTGGCATATCGTGATGTCGATTGGACACAGTGGAATGGGCTTCTCGACCGCGTGCGCAATCCGCGAGATGAGGTGACTGTTGCTCTTGTTGGCAAGTATATTGACTTGCATGATGCTTATCTTTCGGTGGCAGAAGCCCTGCGTGCAGGCGGTTTCCACCATTATGTACACACCAAGATTAAGTGGGTCGCTTCCGATACCTGCGAGACACCCGAGGGTGCGCAGGAACAGCTCGGCGATGTGGACGCGATTCTCGTCCCTGGCGGTTTCGGTGTTCGCGGGCTTGACGGCAAAATCGGTGCCCTGCGTTATGGGCGCGAGAAAGGCCTTCCCACTCTCGGTATTTGTCTTGGCTTGCAATCTATGGTGATTGAAGCGGCGCGCAACCTGCTTGGCTTGCCCGAAGCTTCCTCGACAGAGTTCGACCCGGAAACTCCCGATCCTGTCATCGCTACCATGGAAGAGCAGCAGCAATTTGTCGGCGGCGCTGGCGATATGGGCGGCACAATGCGTCTGGGTTCCTATGACGCTGTGCTGCGCGAAGGCTCGATTGTTGCTGAGACCTATGGCACGACCGAGGTTTCTGAGCGTCACCGTCACCGCTACGAAGTCAATTCGGCATATATTGACCGTTTGGAGAGCGTCGGTCTGCATATCTCCGGTACGAGCCCAGACGGTTCTCTTGTCGAATTTGTCGAGCTTGACCGCGAGCAGCACCCCTACTACGTTTCCACCCAGGCACACCCTGAGTTCAAGAGCCGCCCGACCAAGGCGCACCCCTTATTCGCTGGTTTGATTGGCGCTGCCTTGGAGCGTAAGAACGCTCGCCGTAGCTGTGAGTAGTGCGGTGACGAGCGTGGAGCGCCCAGCTTTGCAAGATACTCCTGCGGAGGACTACGCCCACATCCAAGAGAGCAGCACGCACTACTGCGGGGCAATCCTCGATATTGTGCGTGACGATATCGAGCTTGACGGGCAGCTTCTTCGACGCGAATACATGACGCATGACGACGCAGTGGCTGTCATGCCAATCCGCGAGGGGGCTGGGGGAGAAGAAGTGCTCCTTATTCGCCAATACCGCCACCCAATTCGACGCATTATGTGGGAGATTCCCGCGGGACTCCTCGATATTGAGGGCGAGGGTGCCGAAGCAGCGGCACGGCGAGAGCTCTACGAAGAAGCCGATTTAGTGGGCGGCGAATTAACCCAGCTTGTTCAGCTCTATGCCACGCCAGGCTGCTCGACAGAGCTGTACACCATCTATGCCGCGCGCGGCTGCGAACAGGCAACCGAGCCCTTTGAACGCACAGAAGAAGAAGCTGCTATTGAGCGCTTCTGGCTCCCCTTTGACGAGGTTCTTCGCGCTGTCCAATCAGGCGCGCTTCGCTCGCCGACCCTCGTCACTGCCGTCCTGGCATACGCCAGTATGGAGTGAATATGTAAACGCGACAATTATTTTCGGCGAGGGAGTCAGCGAAGGCCCCGCGACGGAAATAATTGTCGCGTACTTTTATTAAGACGAAGAATAACGCTTAAAAAGAGGGGCACACGACTTGCGGCCGCGCGCCCCTCGAAGTATAAGCGTGATGTTTTAGAGCTTGTCGTAGCCCTCAATCAGACGCTTGGTGTGTGCCGTGTTGCCCGAATAGTCAACAGGGCAGTCGATGATGACAGGCACTGTCTCTTCGAAAGCCTTCTCCAAGGTCGGGATAATCTCTTCAGGCTTTGTGATGCGATAGCCCTTGCAGCCCATCGACTCAGCCATCTTCACATAATCAGGGTTGGTGAAGTCAACGAAGTTGTGCTCGCCGAAACGATTCTCCTGATGCCACTTGATGAGACCATAGGAAGAATCATTCCAAATCATCGCCACGAACGGAACACCTTCACGCTTTGCCGTCTCCATTTCCTGATTATTCATCATGAAGCCACCGTCACCAGTAATCGTCAAGACGCGCTTATCAGGGTTGAGGAGCTTTGCCGCGAATGCGCCGGGAACGCCCAGACCCATCGAAGCGAAGCCGTTGGAAATGATACACGTGTTGGGCTCGTCGCACTCATACTGGCGACCAATCCACATCTTGTGTGCGCCAACATCGGAGACGAGAATATCGCCCTCGCCCATCACACGGCGCACGTCAGCGAGAATCCTCTGCGGTTTCGGAGGCCAGGAAGCATCGTCAAGATAGCTGGCGTGTTCTTTCTTCCACTTCTCCTGCAGCTTGAGGACGCGCGGCTGGTCTTTCTTTGTCTCGCAGCCACGGTAGACCTTCATAAGAGTCTCGCCAATATCGCCCACAACCTGAACCGTTGCCTGATAGGAGTTATTGATATGAGCCGGCTTGGTGTCAAGGTGGATAATCGGACGGCTACGATCAGCGTTATTCCACTTATTCGGAGCAAGCTCGACGATGTCGTAACCGACAGAAATAATCAAATCGGCTTCGTCAAGAATCTTGTTCTGGTAATCCTTGTGTGGGCCAATGCCGACTGTACCGCAATGCTGTGGAAGCGAACGCGGGACGATACCCTTTGCCATCATCGTGTTGATGACAGGAATGTTGAGCTCTTCGGCAACCAAGGTCAAAGCCTTTGAGGCGCGTGCACGCACGGCCGAATGTCCGGCGAGAATAACGGGACGCTTCGACTTGTTGATCAAGCGAATTGCTTCGTCAACGCGTGCGCGTGCTGCCTGCTTGGGGGCGGAAGGAATAGGCGCCATAGGCAGTTGGGCGGCCTTGTTGGTTACTGTCATGCCAGCGACATCCGGTGGAATAGTGACGTGTGTGGCGCCTGGCTTCTCACGCTGGGCATACTTGAAAGCAATACGAATAGCTTCGTTCGCAGTTTCGGGGTGCAGAATAATCTTCGAGCGCTTCGTGATAGGAGCGAAAAGATTAGTCAAGTCGAGGTACTGGTGGGTGGTTGAATGCAAACGCGAGGTGTGTACCTGAGCAGTAATAGCAATCAGGGGAGCGCCGTCGGAGTTCGCATCGGCAACGCCAGTAATGAGATTCGTAGCGCCTGGACCGAGGGTCGAAAAACATACGCCAGCCTTACCTGTCAGTCGACCGTGCATATCTGCCATAAATGCTGCGCCCTGCTCGTGACGTGTTGTAATAACACGGATGGAGGAGTCCTTCAGAGCCTGCATAAACTCCAGATTTTCCTCACCGGGGATGCCGAATACGTACTTAGTGCCCTCTTCTTCGAGGCAACGGACGACAATTTCAGCAACGGTAGGATCCTTGGTCTCCTGTTTCTTTTTGGGTTGAGCCATTGTTACTCCTCAATGAGTTGAATATGTACAAGCAAAACTTTAGCGCCTAAAAGAGCAGAAAGTGAGGTAATGACGAATTCGCGTCAAAAAGTAAAGATTTATTTAGGTTTCTGATAGCTTTTGACGCTAAAAGTCTGGAAAGAGTCAAGAGTAAGACTTCTCACAGGCATGTTTTTTCTGCTCTGTGACCCCTTTTCTTCCTTGCAAAACAGCAGTTTAGACACACTGTGGTGAGGAGTAAGCTAAGGTCACAGTTGACTTCCTAGATTTTTGCAAGGTTTTTATTGTTTAATAGGGGCTGTTGACGAAAGGAGGAACGGAAATGACGGTTCATGTATCGCCAGAAGCGGGTACACGAGAGCAAATCCTTCGTCTTATCATCGAAAAAGGACCAATCACATCAACTGAGCTCGCAGAAATACTCGTTCTGACAGCCGCTGCCGTCCGTAGACACCTTTCCACTCTCGAACTTCAAGGGCAGATAACGGAGTTTGACGGCGCACTTTCCTATGCTCTGGGGCGGGGCAGACCGCCGCGTAGATATGTGGCGACCGACCGAGGCCACGCTGCTTTTGGTGCTGCCAATGCAGATGTGGCAACCCAGGCGCTTAACTTTATTGTCGAGGCTCTTGGCCCTGAGGGTCTGCGTCGCTTCGCCCACGAGCGCAGCCAAGAAATCAAAGAACGCTATAGCGCTGTCATTGACAACGCAGGTAGTGATGCCGAACAGCGCGTTCTTGCTCTCGCAAAGGCCCTCACACAAGACGGCTATGCGACGTCGGTGCGCCGCGGACCGCGCGGTTTGACAGTTCAACTATGCCAGGGGCATTGCCCAATACAGGATGTCGCGTCGTCATTCCCCATTCTTTGCGAAGCGGAAACACAAGCTTTTGGCGAGCTGCTCGATATACACGTCCAGCGTCTCGCAACCCTCGCAGGCGGGGTACATGTCTGCACACTCACCATACCGCTCGTCAAACGTCTGGGCGGCACGAGTAAAACGGAGGAAAAAGAATGAAACAAACCCGGCACGAAGCCGCGGTGAGCGAAGCTCTCTCCGAACAGCAGGAGACGATTGAAGCGCTAGGAAGTTCTTACAACTTCGGCTGGCGCGATTCGGATACGGCCGGAGAAGCAGCCGAGCGAGGTATTAACGAGGACGTTGTCCGCTATATCTCCTCGGTCAAAGAAGAACCAGAGTGGATGCTTGAGCGCCGCTTGCAAGCCTATGAGCATTTCGAGGCGCGCCCCATGCCCACCTGGGGCGTGGATATGTCCGTCGTCAATTTCGACGAGTACAAATACTTCGTTAAGGCGACCGATAGGCCCGCTCAAAGCTGGGAGGATTTGCCAGAGGATATCAAGCGCACCTACGACCGTATTGGCATTCCCGAGGCTGAGCGCGCCCGCTTGGTCGCAGGTGTCGCCGCTCAATACGAGTCTGAGGTTGTCTACAACAAAATCCGTGACGATTTAGCCGAGCAAGGTGTTATCTTCCTCGACACGGATACGGCACTTAAAGAGCAGCCTGAGCTTTTCAAAGAATATTTCGGTACGGTTGTTCCTTTGGCGGATAACAAGTTCGCTGCTTTGAACACTGCCGTGTGGTCGGGCGGCTCGTTCATTTATGTTCCCAAAGGCGTCCACTGTTCGATTCCTTTGCAGGCGTACTTCCGTATCAACACTGAGTCGATGGGACAGTTCGAGCGCACACTCATTATTGCTGATGAAGGCTCCTATGTTCACTATGTCGAGGGTTGTACGGCTCCTATTTACTCGCGCGATTCTCTGCACTCGGCCATTGTGGAAATCGTCGTCAAAAAAGACGCACACGTTCGCTATACGACCATCCAGAACTGGTCAAATAACGTCCTTAACCTCGTCACGCAGCGCGCGACGGTTGAAGCTGGCGGCACGATGGAATGGGTTGACGGAAATATCGGTTCGCGTGTGAACATGAAGTACCCCGCTTGTGTGCTGCTTGGCGAACACGCTCGCGGTGAAGCTCTTTCTGCTGCTTTCGCAGGTGAAGGTCAGCACCAAGACACTGGCGCGAAAATGATTCACCTTGCTCCCAATACAAGCTCTTCGATTGTCTCCAAGTCAATCTCTCGCAATGGCGGGCGCTCCTCGTATCGCGGTCTTGTGAAGATGACGAAGAATGCGGCAGGCTCGAAGTCCAATGTGCAATGCGATGCGCTTCTTGTTGACGATATTTCCCGCACTGACACCTATCCCTATGTCGATGTGCAAACCGATGACGTGGAAATGGGGCACGAGGCGACTGTTTCTAAGGTTTCCGAGGACCAGCTGTTCTATCTCATGCAGCGCGGTCTGGACGAGCAAGAGGCAATGGCGATGATTGTGCGCGGTTTCGTCGAGCCGATTGCTCGCGAGCTGCCTATGGAATATGCCCTCGAGTTGAACCGTCTTATCGAATTGCAAATGGAAGGGAGTGTTGGATAGTGGCTTCGAATAATATCGCCCTTGAGGGCAATGGTAATTCGCGCGCTGGGCGCCTGCGCTCCGTCAACCCTCAGGATTTTTCTATTCCCGCAGGTAACGAAGAAGAATGGCGTTTTACTCCCGTTGAGAAAATTGCTGAGTTCTTCGACGAGAATTGCGCGGTTCGCCCTGTCGAACTTGACGTGCGTGGCGCGGAAGTTGGCAACGCTTCGGATTCTGACGTTCCGTGGGTGGCAGAGGACAAGGCAGGTGCTTGTGCCTATCAGCTGAGTGAACGCCGCCGCGTTATCCTTGACAGCCCAGAACATGAAGAAATCTTCATCGATATGCGCGCAGACGAAGGCATGAACACAGCGTGTCTGTCCATTCACGCCAAGCCCAACGCGCGAGCAAGCGTCGTCATTTCGCACACCGGCACGGCAGACCTCAACGAGTGCGTGGACGTGTACGCAGAAGCGGGCGCAGATATTACTGTCGTTTCCATTCAGGAGGCAGAGGCGAGTGCTCGCCACCTCTCCGCCCAGCATGTCACCCTCGAAAAGGACGCTCATGTGCGCCATATTGCTGTCACTCTCGGCGGGGATATGATTCGCGTGAATACCTCGGTCGATTTTGCTGAGCCTGGCGGAGACGTCGAGCTGCTCGGCGCCTATATTACTGGCGCAGACCAGCACCACGAGCACCGTCTTTTTGTCAATCACGACAAGGAAAACTGCACCTCGCGCGTCACCTACAAGGGTGCTTTGCAAGGCGAGAATGCACACGGCGTGTGGGTCGGCGATGTGCTTATCGGCGCTGACGCCACCAATACTGACACCTACGAGCTCAACCGCAACCTCGTCCTCGGGCGTGGTCCTCGCGTCGATTCTGTCCCCAATCTCGAAATCGAAACAGGAAAGATTCTTGGCGCGGGCCACGCGAGCGCAACAGGGCGCTTTGACGAAGAACAGCTTTTCTACCTCCAAGCTCGAGGGATTGACGAAGATACAGCCCGCCGTCTTGTCGTGCGCGGTTTCTTCGCCGACCTCATCGACACTATTGCAATCGACTCGGTGCGTGAGCGCCTGATGAGCGCAGTAGATAACGAACTCAATCTTGCAACGGCGCTCGATATGGGCGTCGATGAAAGCGTGGTATCTGGCCACAACGACACAAAGGAAGCCAATGTCTAGTCTCGAAATTCGCAATCTTCATGTTTCTGTCACCACCCCCGAGGGTGATAAGCCAATCCTGCGAGGAGTTGACCTCAGTATCGGTGACGGCGAAATCCATGCCGTCATGGGCCCCAACGGTTCCGGTAAATCCACGACAGCCTATGCCGTCGCTGGGCACCCCAAATATGTCGTTACCGAGGGGCAGATTCTTCTCGACGGCGAGGATATCACTGACGCTAGCCCTGATGAGCGCGCCCGCGCAGGACTTTTCCTTGGCATGCAGTATCCCGTCGAAGTTCCTGGTGTATCGGTGACGAACTTCTTGCGCACCGCCAAAACCGCTATCGACGGCAAGGCTCCCAAGCTGCGCAACTGGACGCAGCGCCTGCGCGAGACTTCTGAAGCTCTCAAGGTGGATTCGGATTTCATCTCCCGTGACCTCAATGTGGGCTTTTCCGGTGGCGAAAAGAAGCGCACGGAAATCTTCCAAATGCAGCTGCTCGAGCCAAAAGTTGCCGTGCTTGACGAGATTGATTCTGGTCTTGACGTTGACGCTTTGAAGCTGGTCGCCCAGGGCGTGCTCGATGTTCATGAGCGCACCAACAATTCCATTCTTCTCATCACGCACTACTCGCGTATCTTGCGCTATATCAAGCCCGATTTCGTCCACGTATTCGCAGACGGTCGTATCGTAAAGACAGGCGGTGCGGAGCTGGCTGATGAGCTTGAAAGCACAGGCTATGACGCTTTTGTGAGGTCCGAGTAATGACCAATCCGTCCACGTTTGCCCCTGCCTCTCCACAGGACTTCCCGATTTTTTCACGGACAGTCCACGGTAAGCCTTTCGTCTACCTGGACGCAGGAGCAACCTCGCAACTTCCGCAGGCAGTTCTCGATGCAGTGCGCGATTTTGAGACGCAATCACGTGCGGCAGTTTCTCGCTCTAGCCACCAGCTTGCCGGAGAGGCGACTCTCGCTTTTGATGCGGCGCGCGAGAAAGTTGCGAATTTTGTGGGCGCAGGCGCGAACGAGCTGGTGTGGACCTCCGGTTCGACGATGTCCCTCAACTTGCTCGCCTACGCATTTTCCAATGCGACTGCGGGTCGCGGGGGAGCAGAGGCCGAGATGTTTGCGCTGGGCGCGGGCGATACGATTGTTGTCACGCGCGCAGAACATCACGCCAATCTTGTGCCGTGGCAAGAGCTGTGCGCTCGCACAGGTGCGACATTGCGCTGGCTTGACCTCGACTCCGAGGGTCGCATTGACCTCGACACTCTTAGCGTGATTGACGAGTCTACCCGCGTCGTCGCTTTTACTCACGTCTCGAATGTGACAGGCGCTCTCAGCCCTGTCGCCGAGATTGTGGCAGCGGCGAAGCGAGTCGGTGCATTGACTGTACTCGACGCCTGCCAATCCGTTCCGCATATGCCTGTCAACTTCTCGGCGCTTGATGTTGATTTTGCGGTCTTTTCAGGGCATAAAATGCTTGCTCCGACAGGTATCGGTGCTCTTTACGGGCGCAGGGAACTCCTTGAAAAGCTCCCGCCTTTCCTCACGGGCGGCTCCATGATCGAAACCGTCACTATGGAAAGTTCCACGTACACTCAGCCCCCCACGCGCTTTGAGGCGGGCACGCAACCAGTCACGCAGGCTATTGGTTTGGGTGCGGCCGTGGACTATCTGAACGCTATCGGCATGGACACGATTGCTGCCCACGAGCGCGAGCTGACAGGTATTCTTCTGGAGGGGATTTCCCAGATTCGCGGTGTGCGTGTGCTCGGTCCGCTGAGCCCTGAGAATCGAACAGGCGTGGTCGCTTTCGAGCTTGAGGGCGTTCATCCCCACGATGTCGGGCAGATTCTCGACGCTGACGGTGTCGCCGTGCGCACGGGTCATCACTGCGCTCAGCCCATTCATAAGTTCTTCGACGTTCACGCTTCCTCGCGTGTCTCGCTCGCCCCATATAACACCCGCCGTGACGTTGAGGTTTTCCTTGAGTCCTTGGCGAAAGTCCGCCCATTTTTCGGCTTGGAGGGATAGATGAACGATTTGGAAAACCTCTATCAGCAAATCATTCTCGACGCGGCGCGTGAGCGTTACGGTGAGGGTGAAATCGCTGAGGGCACACACAAAAGCAGTGGTCACGGTTGTTCTCACCAGGTCAATCCCAGTTGTGGTGACGAGGTGACAATGCAGGTTCAGCTCTCCAGCGATGGTGAGCGCCTAGAAGAGATTGTCTGGGAAGGCCAAGGCTGTTCTATTTCTCAGGCCTCCATTTCGATTATGACGGAAATGCTTGAGGGTGAAAGCGTAGAAGAGGCGGAGAGGCTTTACGATACCTTCAAGGCGATGATGGAGTCGCGTGGTGAGCAGCTGTCTGAGGACGATTTAGATTTACTGGAGGACGCCGCCGCTTTTCAAGGGGTATCGCAGTTCCCCATGCGTATCAAATGCGCCCTGCTTGGCTGGATAGCAATGCGGGACGCGACGAACCAGGCGCGCGTGTCTGGCGATGACGAGATCTAAGGAGTAGAGATGAGTGACGAGTATATGAACGAGAATGAGGGACGCGAGCAAGCGCCGTCCTATCCAACGCAAGGCGAATCGGTAGATTTAAGCGCTATAGCTGGACCCACCCGAGTCGATATTCTTGAGGCCCTGCGCTGCGTCATCGACCCAGAGTTGGGAATCAATATCGTTGATTTGGGGCTTGTCTACGAGATTCATCTCGACGGTACAAAGACTGTTATTGACATGACTCTGACCTCTGCCGCCTGCCCTTTGACCGATGTTCTCGAAGAGCAAGTTGCCGACGTGTTGTCTGACCTTGTGACGAGTTCTCGTATCAACTGGGTGTGGCTGCCGCCGTGGGGCCCTGAACGCATTACCCCCGAGGGGCGCGAAATGCTCCAAGCTCTCGGTTTTAACGTCTAAGACTGTCCTCTTCCCGTGATTAACGCTCAGAATCTTTCCCTGCGAATCGGCGCGCGTGAGCTGATACGCGAAGCCAATTTTCATGTCAATAAAGGCATGCGCATTGGTCTTGTCGGTAGAAATGGTGCAGGAAAGACGACGCTTATGCGTCTGCTGGCAGGAGAAGTCAGCCCAACTGACGCGCTAGAGCACACAGGGCAGATTTCACGCAAAGGCTCAATCGGTTATCTTCATCAAGAGGCCCAGTCGGCAGACCCGCAGATGAACGCTACTGACCGTATCCTTCAGGCTCGCGGTATTGACGAAACAATCCGCCGTATCCGTAAAGCCGAAAAGCAGATGACGGAAGAGACTGGTGCGAAACAGCAAAAAGCGATGGAGCGCTATGTGCGCCTCGATCAAGAGTTCACCCAGGCAGGTGGCTGGGCGGCAAAGGCACAGGCGGCTCAAATGGCGGCTTCTTTAGGTTTGGGGGAGCGCGAGTTAGCCGAACAATTGGGCGTACTTTCGGGCGGTCAGCGCCGCCGCGTGGAGCTGGCTCGCATTCTTTTTTCAGAGTCCGAAACTCTCTTGCTCGACGAGCCCACCAATCATCTCGACCATGATTCAATCGTCTGGCTGCGCGACTATTTACGCAGCTACAAGGGCGGTTTTGTGGTCATTTCCCACTCGGTCGAACTACTGAAAGATACTGTCAACACTATTTGGTATCTGGACGCTAATCGGTCGGTTCTGGACGTCTATAACATGGGGTGGACGGATTATCTCAAACAGCGCGAAGTCGATGAGCGTCGCCGCAGGCGTGAGCGGGCGAATGCCGAGAAGAAAGCCGCTGCACTGCTCAAACAGGCGGACAAATTGCACGCCAAAGCCACCAAGGCAGTCGCTGCTCAGCAGATGGCTCGCCGTGCAGAGCAAATGCTCGAAGCGACCGAGGGGGAGCGCCGACGTGAGAAAGTGGCAGCGCTGCGTTTCCCGAGCCCTGCCCCGTGCGGAAAAACTCCCTTACAGGCGGAAGGCTTGAGTAAAAGCTATGGCTCCCTCGAAGTGTTCACAGGTGTCGATTTAGCGATTGACCGTGCTTCGCGTGTCGTTGTGCTGGGCTTGAATGGCGCCGGTAAAACGACGCTTTTGCGCCTGCTCGCAGGTGTTGAAGACGCCGATATGGGCGAGATTATTCCAGGTCACGGCCTCAAAATTGGTTACTACGCTCAGGAACACGAAAGTATTGACACCTCGAAAACCGTCCTCGAAAATCTGTGGGCGGTCGCCCCTGAACTTGACGATACGCAGGTGCGTTCTGTGCTTGGTTCTTTCCTTTTTTCTGGCGAGGACGCACACAAGAATGCGGGAGTTCTTTCCGGCGGTGAAAAGACGCGCCTTGCCCTGGCGATGCTTGTCGTCTCGGCGGCAAATGTTCTTCTTCTGGACGAGCCAACGAACAATCTCGACCCTGCCTCTCGCCAAGAAATCCTCAATGCTCTACAGCGTTATGAGGGCGCGGTTGTTTTGGTGACGCACGACGAGGGAGCGGTGGCGGCTCTTGAGCCGGAGCGCGTCCTTCTTCTCCCCGACGGCGACGAAGATTTGTGGTCGGACGACTACATGGAGCTCGTCTCCCTAGCGTAAAGTATTACCCGTCGTCGCGAGGGAGCGCAGAGCGCGACGTGTTCGGCAACTTCGTTGCCTCTCATAACTGCGTCGCTCCAGCCTTGAGTGAGCAAGCTCCCTCAGGCATTCCGCTCCTTGTTATGGCGATCTCGAGATTGCTTCGGTCACTCCGTTCCCTCGCAACGACGAGAGACAGAAAGGCAATGATGAAAAAATTTGCGATTATGCGGCACGGGCTTGCCGAGCGCGGCGGGCGAGACTATGAGCGCCCATTGAGCAGGCGCGGGCGAGAACAGGCGGCGCTGCAAGCCCATTCGTTGAAAGAAAATATGGGCACGATTGACCTGGCGATTACCAGCGGTGCTACCCGCACGGTTCAGACGCTTGTCGCTTTGCGTTCTGCCGGTTTGCAGGTCGCGCACGTGGCTGAAGTGCCTTTGCTCTATACGGGCTCGTGGAGCGAGGTCGTCGAAGAAATTGCTGAAAAAGCAGGCGACGCTGAGAGCGTCCTCGTCATTGGACACGAGCCGACTGTTTCTCTTATATCGCGGTTGTTGGCGGCCGAGGATTCGCCTGTCTACACCCAGCTCGGCTACGGCTTCTCAACTGCCCAATACGTCTGGGGAACCCTGGATTCGTGGGACGATCTCGATAGAGGCGGCTGGTGTGTCCGTGGTCTTGTCCGCCCCGCCAGCGCTTAAAGCGTGCAAGTGCTAATGTATCTGCCATGAGTGATGAACGTATAGATTTGCCCCTGTCCGCACAGTGCGGAACACTGATTCTCGAACAGGACGGTTCCCTCGTCAAACGCAGCGTTTTGCCTGGGGGAGTGCGGGTGCTCAGCGAAGAAGTGCCCTCTTTCCACTCGGTGTCAATCGGTATGTGGGTCGGGGTCGGTTCGCGTGACGAGCACGAGGGCACATTCGGCTCGACGCACTTCCTTGAGCACTTGCTTTTTAAGGGCACAAAAAATCGTTCATCTCAAGAGATAGCTGCCCGCTCGGATTACCTCGGTGGCTCTTTCAATGCCGCCACCTCCAAACAGGCGACCAACTATTACGGGCACGTCTTTGAAGAGGACCTCCCTGCCGCCATCGAACTTCTCGCCGATATGGTCACTTCGGCGACTCTCACCCGCGAGGACATGGACATGGAGCGCGGGGTCATTCTTGAAGAATTGGCAATGTATCACGACGATGCTTCCGATGTTGCCGGTGAAGAATTGCCGCGTCTTGTTTTTACTGACGACCACCCTCTCTCGCGACCTGTCGGCGGTACGCCAGAGAGCGTCAAAGCCTTGGAACACGACAATCTCGTCGAACATTATCGTCGTCATTATGTACCCAATGAGCTGGTGGTCTGCGCAGCCGGAGCTGTCAATCACGAAGAATTGTGTGAACGGGTCTATGAAGCGCTGACTGCCAAAGGTTGGGAACTGGGCGAAGGTGTTGACGCGCATGAGCCGCGCCTTGTCGATGATATTACCTATGGCGAGAGCCAAGAGCGCTACGTGGAGCGCCCAGTTGAGCAGTCTGCTGTTGTGGTTGGAATGCCCGGTTTGCGCGTTGATGACGAGCGCCGAACAGTTCTGTACGCCCTGTCGGCAATCCTTGGGGGCGGCCAATCCTCGCGCCTGTTCCAAACGGTGCGTGAAGAGCGCGGCTTGGCATATTCGACCTACTCATTCCCCGCTTCCTACCGTGAGGGCGGACTCTTCGCTCTCTATGGTGCTTGCGCGCCGGGCAATGCCAGCGAAGTGGCACAGCTGCTGGGCGAATGTCTCGACACGATGGCGGAAAATGGGGTGAGTGCTGAGGAAGTTGAGAGTGCCTACCGCCGCGTGCGTGCCGATATTGTTTTTGGTGCTGAACGCCTGTCGTCGCGTATGAATCGTCTTGCCACCTCAGAACTCGTTCGTACCTATCACATCACTCGCGCTGCGCTCCTCGATCAAGCACGTACCGTGACTGGCGAGCAAATCCAAGACTTGGCGCGCGATTTGGCTGCGGCTCCACGATCAACCGTCTGTGTTGGCGCTTTCGGCGAACAAAAATAAGCCTCTATTCCCACGTTCGCCCTCCGCAAGAGGAGGAGACTTTCTGGAACCATTCAAGTTAGCATTGTTATGTCATGAAGATGTGACACGGAAGGAGAACAATGCTGACATTAGCCATTATTGGTGCAATAGTTTTAACAACAACCGTCGCTATTTTCTGGAATATACCAACTAAAGAGGACAGTTCTTCCCCGTCACTGCCTTCCTAACCCGTCATTGCGAGCGAAGCGAAGCAATCAGTAATGGACGTTGTCAGACTTGCAACGCACGCAGTAATGGACTATTGATCGCCGCGGTCGCTAAAGCTCCCTCGCGATGACGGAGAGAGGTCGTAGATGACAGCCAGGTGGTCGGAGATAGAGAGGCGCTGTGTTTGTGGGGCGTTACGAGTTTGCAGACCAGAAACAAGAAGTTGGTCGAGAGGATGACGGGGATCGGCGGCAGGGAAAGTCTGGGCGAAATAGTGGAAAGTGGGACGTTGACTTTCAGGCAACACAGCTAAAGCAGAATCGACTGTTTTTGGAGTCAAATTGAAATCACCAGCGAGAAGATAAGCGTCAGCGTCCAAAGAGTGCAGGGATTGCCATGCGAGGCGCGCTTGACGTTTTGCGACTTTGCTTTGAGTCTCCAAATGCGTATTGCCGAGTGCGACAGTCCCCAAAGGGCTATCGATGACAGCTCCTTGAACGATACGCGCCTGATTTTTCATACGCCCCTTGTAGTCTTTGGCAAGCGCACGCACACGAGTGCTTGCGCGCTCAAGCAGAGTGCTCTGATTGTCTATAGCGACGGCAGTACGCGGCAGGCTCTTGTAGCCCGGTAGAGACAGAGACAGAGAGCGTCGTATCGGAAAACGCGAAAAAAGCGCCAAACCGTACCCGCGTTCACTGCGCGCGAAAGGCGAGCGTGGATTATGGTGGAGTCCCACGATATGTCCCGAAAAAATAGGAGCATACTCCCAGTAATCCATATCCAGAATGTCGCTGACCTGCTTGACTTGATTGAGATTTCCAGAACGCGCCTGATACATATCGACTTCTTGAAGAAGAAGAATATCGGGATTGAGGTTTTTAGCTCCTGAGCAGCAGCGATAAGAGCTGTGCGTGCCTGATGAGAACTCGGAGTAAAACCTCTGACGCTCAGCTTACGATTCTGCTTATCCCAGCCTGAAGCTGGTGTGCCAAATTGCAGATTGCACGAAACAAGGCGAAGCGAAGGCGATGCGTCGCTGCTGGTGAGAGGGGAAGAAGAATATGGCGCTTCAGACATATCTCTATATTAACCGTGTGAACACGCGAAAAAATAAAACACTCGCGCTATTCTAGCCACATGAGTATTCGAGTAGCAGTAGTCGGCGCAGCAGGCCGAATGGGAGCAACAGTTTGTCAAGCAGTAGGCGATGCAGAGGATATGGAACTTGTCGCACGTCTCGACGCGGGCGACACTATCACCTCTGAAACACTTGGCGGGGCACAGGTCGCTGTGGAGTTCACCGTTCCATCGGTGACGAAACAGAACGTCCTCGCTCTTATTGACGTCGGTGTGGATGTCGTCGTCGGAACAACAGGCTGGGACGAAGCCAGCCTAAGTGAGGTTGAGGCAGCCGCCCAGGCAAAAGGCGTTCACGTCCTCATCGCCCCAAATTACGCGCTCTCGGCCGTTCTCGTTATGGCATTCGCCGAGAAAGCGGCGCCCTATTTTGAGTCGGTTGAAGTTCTCGAGCTTCACCACCCCAACAAGGTGGACGCTCCCTCAGGGACGGCTGCGACCACAGCTGGGCGTATCGCTAAGGCGCGTGCGGCGGCAGGAGTTCCAGCAAGCCCAGACGCAACCGAGACTGACCCGCACGGCGCTCGCGGTGCAGATATTGACGGCGTTCACGTTCATGCTGTGCGCCTGCGTGGCTTGAATGCGCACGAAGAAGTTCTCTTGGGCAATCCCGGTGAACAGCTCGTTATCCGCCAGGATTCTTTTGACCGCGAATCTTTCATGCCTGGCGTGCTCTTGGCAGTGCGCAATGTGGCTAACTGCGGGGCTTTCACCTACGGCCTCGACAGCCTGCTTAATCTCGACTAATACAAAACCCGTCGTCGCGAGGAACGAGTGTCTCTCCACCCCGTCGTTACGAGGGAGCGTTAGCGACCGAAGCAATCTCGAGTTGAGGTTGCCGCGTCACTCACTTTGTTCGTTCCTCGCAACGACGTCTTGCCTTTTTCTGTCGTCGCGAGGAGACACGAAGTGTCGACGTGGCGATCTCGAGATTGCTTCGTCGCTCGCGTTGCTCACTCCTCGCAACGACGGGTAGGGGTTAGATAAACACGATTTGCGCTCCGTCAGAGATTTCAATGAAATCAGTTGCGGTAATGACATTGTCTTGCACAGCAGGATGCAAATCGGCGCGAACTGTCTTCATCATGTCGTAGGAGAGCTTGCAGGCATACATATGTGCGCCTGCGGCGTCGAGCAAATCCAGAAAATCGGGAATGTCCGGAATTTCCAAATCAGCCATTGCCTTCTTCATATACCATGTGCCGAACTG
This sequence comes from Actinomycetaceae bacterium, assembly GCA_017539125.1. GTDB lineage: Bacteria > Actinomycetota > Actinomycetes > Actinomycetales > Actinomycetaceae > RUG11864. Next base: position 17,219 of record JAFYHO010000159.1, read on the forward strand.
GGTTGCACCAGGCATATTGCCCAGCACTTGTGGCACGCCACGAAGCTCCAAGCCGGGGCGCAGATAGCCTAGCTCAGGCATATGCATTGCGGTATTGCCCGCCATCGTGAACTTGAGCTTGGTATTGAGCTTTTTATTGACGATATCAAGCCCCCAGAAGGTGAAGAAGATATGAACTTCTATGCCCTCGCCGAGCGCCGAATTGGCCATAATCAGCCCGGGATATGCCATATCCAGATTCCCTTTCGAGCAGATAAAAGCCATCTTTCGCGGTCCGCCACTTGCAGGGGCAGTGAAACCGGCAGCCTCGGCAGCAGGATTGACTTTTGCTTTGCGATCAGCGCGCGCTCCCGCGCTGCCAAAATCGGGAATAATGAATCCTTCAGGAATGTCAGCCATTTCTCCTCCTATACGCAATTGGCAGGCTTTTGAAGCCCTGCAATCCATGCCATTTTTTTCGCGGGCTTGCCCGGGTAGAGCTTAAAAAGCTCTTTGACGTCAAAGCCGCCGACGGTCTTGAGACGATTCAAGGTGGGGGTTGCCCCAGTTTTCGCCTGGTCTTCGCGCATGAAACGGATTGGTGCCCAATGGGCTTCGTCCATTTCAATGTCAATGAGGGCAGCTAGCTCAACGGCTAATTCTTCGCTCCACTGTTCGCGGTCAGTAAAGAAACCTTCTTCATTAACCTCGAAGGTGAAGCCTTTCAAAGTGTTTGTAGGCATCAGTTTTCCTCCTTCTTGCCCCACATCGACATTTTGTCAGGTATCGGCATATCGTGACCAGGCAAGAGAACGCGCCAATAAATCTGCTCAAAGGCAAGCTTGCCCATGTGGTTGATCTTGGAGCGTCCCAAGAGTGTCATTGGCCCTGCTGGAGTGGGGAAGTGGCCGGTCAGTGGCTCTTGGTCGTAGTTGAAGTCCAAGAGCAGGGCTTCCCCGCGTCCCGATTCGATAAAGCAGTTAGCGTGACCGTCAAACTTCTCAGGAAGTTCGCGTCCATCAATAGCTGCCAGCAAATTTTCAACGACAACTGGAGCGGAGAAATGGACGACAGCTCCTGCTTTCGAGGTCGGCAGATTCGTTGCGTCGCCAATGCCAAAGACATTGTCCCATTCGGTCGAGCGCAAGGTGTATTTGTCGACGGGAACGAAGTGCATTTCGTCGCCAATATCCGAATCCTCGATAAAGGCTTGACCAGTGTGCAAAGGAACCGTCACAAGCACGTCGAAAGGAATACGGCGACCGTCATAGGAAACAACCTCGTGATTCTCATTGTCGATTGACTCCGTTGCAAAATCCGTTTCCACAAAAATCGAGCGCTCTTCGAGCAGGCTGGACAATTCTCTCGACGCAATTGGCTTGGTGAAAGGAGCATCCAGCGGGGTTACATATGTGACATCCACTTTGTGGCGAATGCGGCGCTTGCGCAGCATATCTTCGGCAAGCAAAGTGAATTCGAGAGGAGCGACAGGGCACTTAATCGGCATATCCGTCACGTGAACGACGAGCTTGCCTTCCTCAAGAGCGGAAAGCCTCTCGCGCAAAGCGGTTGCCCCTTCTTTGGTGTAGAAGTCAAAGACATCCTTGCCCCACAATTCCCCGTCTTTCATGCCAGGCGTCAAATCGGGACGAATGCGCGTACCCGAAGCAACGACTAGCCATGTGTACTCCATTTCCTCGCCGTCCTCGAAAATGACCTTATTATTGGCGCATTCGAGGCGGGAGACGACTTTCTCGACATAGTCAATCCCTGCCGAGAAGAAAGACGCTCTGTCTTTGACGATCTTCTCAGGTGACGATGAAGAGAAAGGAATGAAAAGATAGCCCGGCTGGTAGTGGTGTCCGGGGCTGCGGTCGATGACGGTAATATTCCACTCGCCATCTAGTTCGCGGCGCAGCCGGTTGGCAACAATTGTGCCACCGGTGCCGCCTCCGAGAATAAGTATGCGTTTCATAGGTCACACTCTACCGCATTTTTATGTTGCGCGTCACTCATTTTACCTATGAGGGTTTATTCCGTCGTTGCGAGGAGCGAGGAACGAGCGACGAAGCAACCTCCAGTCCACATATTGCAATAATTGGACTCGAGATTGCTTCGTCGCAGGCAGAGCCTGCTCCTCGCAACGACGAGAGGGATTCACATAATGAGAGATACAGCCCGATTACGGCAACTTACGATTTTCACCAGGTAAGCGAGATAGGCTAGGGGCATGACTACTACACCTTTAGCCCGCAATTTCGGTTCCGTCGGCGTCGCAATGGTGACGCCTTTCCATGAGGACGGCTCGCTCGATATCGACGCAGCAGTACGTGTTGCCACAAAACTTGTCGACGACGGCTGCGATGCCATTATTCTCTCTGGCACAACAGGGGAGTCTCCGACGACCCACCAGCCAGAAAAGGACGAATTGACTGAGGAAGTAGTCAAAGCAATAGGGGGGCGTGCAAAGATTATTGCCGGTGCCGGCTCAAATGACACCGCCCACGCCGTGCGTATCGCTGAGGGCGCTCAGCGTTGCGGAGCAGACGGCTTGCTTGTTCTTGCGCCGTATTACAACCGCCCCTCTCAAGAGGGCGTTTACCAGCATATTCTCGCTGTCACTAACTCGGTTGACCTGCCCGTCATGCTCTACGACATTCCTGGGCGCACAGGCGTCAAGCTGGAACTCGATACTTTGAAAAGGCTCGCCGAACACGAGCGCGTTTTGGCAGTTAAGGACGCGACTGGTGATGTTGCCGCCGGCTTCCTTAAAATGCAAGAGACAGGCCTGGAATACTACTCGGGTGATGACTCCTTGAACTTCGCATGGCTCGCCCACGGTGCTTCCGGTGTTGTCTCTGTTGCGGGGCACGTCATGGCATCGTCCTTGCGCCGTCTCGTCCAAAAAGTGGACGCTGGCGATTTGCCGGCTGCCCGTGCCGAGTTCACCAGCCAGCTTCCCCTTATTCAAGCAATTATGGGGACGGGCCAGGGAGCAGTGATGGCAAAAGAAGCACTGAAACTTATGGGCGTGCTTGACTCTGCCACCTTGAGGCTTCCTCTTGTGGGTGCCTCGCGTTCTGAACTGGCAGCGCTCGCTGAGACTTTGCGTGCCGAGGGCTTGATGTAATTTTTCCGTCGTCGCGAGGGAGCGCACCCCTCCTGTCGTCGCGAGGAGGCGCTCTGCGCCGACGTGTTCGGCAACTTCGTTGCCTCTCATAACTGCGTCGCTCCAGCCTTGAGTGAGCAAGCTCCCTCAGGCATTCCGCTCCTTGTTATGGCGATCTCGAGATTGCTTCGCTCGCCATGCTCGCTCGCAACGACGGGTGGAGGGTAAGAGTAAATGTGACGCGCCTATGTGTGGGCGCGTCTCTTTTTTCTCTCAGGCATGACAGAATGAGAAGGTGAATGAAATTTTGGAGACAGACGAAAGCCACGAAGTAGCACTCCCGCCCGCAGCAGATGACGCTGTACGCATTATTCCTCTCGGCGGGCTCGGCGAAGTCGGACGAAATTGTAATATTTTCGAATATCAGGGACGCATTGTCGTTATTGATTGCGGCGTGCTTTTCCCTGAAGAAGAACACCCGGGAATTGACCTCATTCTTCCCGACCTCGACTACCTCATCGGGCATATCGATGATATTGAGGGCATTGTTCTCACCCATGGGCATGAGGACCATATCGGCGCTGTGCCGTACCTGCTCAAACACCGCCCCGATATTCCTCTTATCGGTTCGCCTCTCACGATTGCCTTTGTTGAAGCCAAGCTTGCCGAGCACAAAATAACGCCATACACCATGATTGTCCACGAGGGTGACAGGGAAAATGTTGGCCCGTTCGACATGGAGTTTATCGCGGTCAACCACTCTGTTCCCGATGCGCTTGCCGTTTTTATTCGCTCCGAGCAGGGCAATATCCTCGTAACTGGCGATTTCAAAATCGACCAGCTCCCCATTGACGACCGCCTGACCGATTTGCGTGCCTTTGCCCGTGCCGGTGAAGAGGGCGTCGATCTGTTCATGTGCGATTCGACGAATGCCGACACTCCTGGATTTATCCGTTCTGAGTCGGAAATTGGCCCGGTTATTGACGAGGTGATTGCGCGCGCAAGCGGGCAGGTTGTGGTGGCTTCGTTTGCTTCGCACGTCCACAGGGTTCAGCAAGTGCTCAATGCGGCTGCCGCTAACGGGCGCAAGGTCGCTTTTGTTGGGCGTTCGATGCAGCGGAATATGGCGATTGCCCAGCAGCTTGGGCACCTCACGATTCCTGAGGATGTCCTCGTGGATTTGGGCGAGATGTCGCGTGTTCCGCCACATCAGCGCGTCTACATGTCTACCGGTTCGCAAGGTGAGCCTATGGCTGTTCTTGCGCGTATTGCACGCCAGGTTCATAAGCAAATCAGTGTCAGCCGCGGTGACACGGTTATTTTTGCATCTTCGCTTATTGTGGGCAATGAAAACTCCGTCTTCCGTCTTATTAATGCGTTGACGAGACTTGGCGCGAAGGTCGTCCACCAAGGTAATGCATCCGTCCACGTCTC
>JAFYHO010000160.1 GCA_017539125.1 Actinomycetaceae bacterium
AATAGTTTATACGCCAAAGCCCCGACAGCGCAATACGACCAATTATCCGAAAATGCTCGCTCCGCTGCGCATTTTTCGTGCCACCTCATCAGTCAGCTTCGCTGACAGCTTCTCCTCAAGGAGAAGCCTTTTGGCCGCTCGGCAAATTCAAATAATCTTCCGAAATCCCGCAGGAATTTCAACCGCAACTATTCGGTGCGGGTTCAGCACATCGGTAAGTGGAAAAGCTCAGCACATAGGTAAGTGATAGGCTCAGCACATCGGTAAGTCTCAAGGTATAATGGACACGAAAGAGGTGATCATTATGCCATGGAAGGAAACCGATAAAATGGAACAAAAAGAGCTGTTCATTCAAGCGATGCTGAAGCAGGAAAAACCGTTCAAGCACCTATGCGATGAGTTCGGCATCTCGGAGAAAACGGGCTACAAATGGAAGAACCGTTTCTACGAGAAGGGAAAAGCGGGACTGTGCGAGCAGTCACGCGCCAGGCTTTCCCAAGAGGGGATCGACGGAGATACGGCAGCGGAGCTGATCCGGATCAAGAACGCGCACCTTGCTTGGGGGCCTAAAAAGATCAGGGAGATATACGCAAGAGCGTACCCGCAAAAGAGTGTTCCGTCGCTTTCCAGCGTTAAAAGGATACTCGATAAAGCGGGACTGGTGAAGACTCGGAACATTCGGCGCCCAGCATCATCTGATTGCCCGCGCCTGCAACGGCAGATACAGGCAGAGGCCGCGAACGATGTTTGGAGCATCGACTTTAAGGGTTGGTGGAGATCCGATGGAGAGATCTGTGAGCCGTTTACCGTGCGGGACAGATACAGCAGGAAAATACTGTGCGTAAAGCTGATGCAGTCAAAAACCTCCGCTGCCGTAAGAGCTGTAATGACCGACCTGTTCAAAACATACGGTCTGCCAAAGGTAATACACAGCGATAACGGCGCTCCCTTTGCCGCACCCAACGGTTTGCTGAATCTTACGTCGCTGTCGGTTTGGTGGATCACTCTCGGAATTATGCCTGATCGGTCTCTGAAAGGCCATCCCGAGCAGAACGGCTCTCTTGAGCGAATGCACAAAGATATCGCAGAAGAGATCGAGGGCAAAATAGCCGGAGGTATTGCAGCGAATCAAGCAACCCTCGACGCTTGGGTCAAGGAATACAATTCCATTAGACCTAACGAGGCGATAGGGATGAGAACTCCGGATGAGTTGTACACAAACTCCGAACGGAAATACACAGGTGATTTCGACGAGCTGGAATACCCGATGGGCTTTCTCGTGCGTAAAGTAGCTCGAAGCGGAGAGATCATCGTAAATGGGCTCCGAGTCACCATTGGCTACGCGCTTCGCGGTTGGCATGTCGGACTGAAACCGCTCGATGAGGGATGCACCTATCACGTTTTCCTTTCCGATTTTCTGCTCGGCACGCTTGAGCTCGACTCCTGTTGCTTTTATCCTCTCGATGAATTAAAATCAGATTGAGGACGCTCGGAGGGAGTAAGCCCTCCGTACTCACACACCGCTTTCCCATTGCACCTTGTGTTCCGTACTGTGACCGCGTTAACGCGATTCTAGCCCTTTTTCGAGGCTGAAATCGCGCTGATCTCGGCCTCGAAAAGTGGAAGTGCACTTACCACCGGCTTACCTATGTGCTGAGCTTTTCCACTTACCGATGTGCTGAACCGCACCTTTCAACCGCAACTATTCATTATTCACTATTCGCTATTATCAACGCCAACTACCCTTCAACCGCCCTGCCGTGCAGATTAAACCTACAGCACCCAAGCCCTGCTTAAACTGCGGGGCTTTGGGCGCTATTCATACATGGATCGCGGTATTCTATTTGCCAAGCGCTTTCGCCGTGCGCTCGATAACGTAGCTCTTCTCGTTCCACCAGCCCCAATGGTCGTAGTAGAACCTAAGATACGGCACGCCCTCGTTTTCGCAGCGCCAGCGGAGCATTTTTGCGCTCGATCTCTCGCTCATCAGCTCCACCACCAGCGCTTTCGCGCCCGCCTTGG
>JAFYHO010000161.1 GCA_017539125.1 Actinomycetaceae bacterium
AGCACCAGACTTCTTCGGCGCTATCCACGCAACACCCTCTTTCTTCCAACCATGCTTATCATGAAGAATGTTGTACTCCTTCATATCCGTGGTAAACAAATGCTCAGAAGTCACAGGATTATACAAACGATACACCTTCTGCTCAGCAGGCTTAGGCTTACTAGTAGCAGTAGGCTTCGGCTTCTGCGCAGCCTTCACCACAGTAATTTTCTTCAAAGCCTTCTTCTTTCCGTCTTTCGTTGTCACCGTAATAGTGACCGTCTTGCCAGCCTTTTTGCCGGTCACGACACCCTTGGTGCTCACCGTGGCAATACTCTTATTCGAGCTCGACCACGTAACACCCTTATTCGTCGCATTAGATGGATTTATGTTAGCCTTCAACGTAATCGTGCTGCCAGCAGCGACCTTAGAAGAACCAGAAATAGACACTCCCTTGACCTTCACAGTTGGCTTGGGGAACTTGTAGAGATTCTTCGTGCTAACCTTCTTCACTTTAATTTTGACGTAGCCACTTCCGGCGCCGCTATATTTGAAATAATTGCCTGTCTCAAAAACGCCGGTGTATTGTGCGTATTTACCGTTCTGCTTTAATTCACCTCGTGTTCGGTAGTCGTAACTAAAACCATTTTTACCTTTCACGGCTGCGTACGTGTCGTCAATATATCCACTTTCAGGGTCCCGGAAAGCACTGAAATCAATAACAGTCACCTTGCCGTTAGTCTGGGCATTGACAGTAAATTCGCCTTGATCGGAAGTGTCGACTTTATAGTTGGACGCAGGGAGTGAAGAGAAGTCCTTGATGTGGTTGCCTTCAAGATCAATGTACGCGTTATTGCGCGGCCAGTTCTTCAAGGCAGTCACAGATGTAATTTTGTTGTACGATAAGTCGATATTTTCAACTTTGCGTAAGCCGGCTAGAGGAGCGAGATTAGAAATCTTGTTCTTCTTCAGATCGATTCTTTCCAGATTTTTCAGTTTTTTCAAAGCGGAAATGTTACTGATATTGTTACCTTTAAGGTAGATTTTCTTGAGCGTAGGTATGTTAGCTAATTGTGAAATATCTGTTAATCGTGTGCCGGTCTTGCCTAACCACTGGTTAGTGGGGTCTGAGTATTCGAAATACGTCAATTTTTTCAAATTGGACAAGTTGGGAAGCGACTTCGATGATGTACGCGGATACGTCAATGCTGTAAGTTGCGAATTCTTCAATTTTTTCAAAGCGCTCGCATTGTCAACATAAGTACCTCCGAGATCTATTTCCGTCACATTAATCAAATGCTGGATACCTTCTAGTGTCCCAATACTTTTCCGCGTGCAGTTAAAAGTTCCGGTTATTGTAGAAAGCTGGTTTTTCGTAACCCCGGCATCGTTGTTATATCCATTATTCAAAGCAGAGTTAAAGCATTTACGCAGCTCGGGATCTTTTACCACATTTTTTCCTGCGCCACCTTCGTCGTCAAGGACGTCATCTTCCTCAGGAGCATCGCTGCTTTCCGCATCTGGCACTTCGCTGTTTTCTTCGTCTGGAGCAACTGTTTCCTCGCTCGGAGCCTCTGTTTCTTCTTCTTCTGGAGCAGCTGTTTCTTCGCCATCGGCTACGACCTCAGTATCGGCCTCAGCGTCAGCATCTTCCTCGGCGACGCTATCGACATTGAGTTCCTCTTCTGGAGCAACAGATGCATCACTCGATACAGAAACGTCAACAGCGATATCGCTGTCGTTATCGTCAGCGGCAGCAACGCCGGAACCCATAAGGCTCAAAGCGGCAATTGTGGCTAATAGTTTTACAGAAAAACGACCAGTCCTTGTAGACATAAGACAACCTTTCTTCTAATACACCTCAATTAAAGAGACACACTCCCAAAAGTGAGAGAACATAGGATTAAAGTCCTACGGTACGTAGTATTCCACAGCCTGAAGTGGCACGCCACTTTTGATACGAACAGCACTTATTTTCCGCAGAAAACTTACTGTCTCTTTACTAAATGCTTCTTCCCGTCGTTGAGAGCGAATGTAGTAAGCGAAGCAATCTCGGGATTGCTTCGGTCGTTTCACTCCCTCGCGACGACGGGGTGGGGGAGGAGCCCCTCGCGACGACGGGGAGATTTGTCTCAGCTTTTGCGCCCCATGCGCCCGCGAATACCGTCACGCACACCGCCAGCCAACATCCGCCACCGTTCCGAGGGCTTTGCGTGCCCGCTTGTCTTACCTACAATATCGGGCACTATAGCATTGAAACCGATATATTGCGCCAGCCACCACAGATAGCGAATGCGCCACTTCGTGGGGGCAAGCCCGCTCTGGCGGGAAAGCCAGAGCGTATTGCGGGTCAAATAGTAATTGCGAATAGGGGAGTGGACGTGAATTGGCTGGCTGCGTCCAGGCAGCAGCACAACGTCGTCTCCCAACTCGTGGTGCAAGCGTGCAGCGGGAATCACTACCAACTTCCAGCCAGCATTGCGGGCGCGCAGCCCCCATTCCAAATCGACATGGTCGATAAAAAGCGCCTCATTCATGCCCCCGACGTCATCGAGGACATCCATGCGAATCAGACAGCCCGAAGCGATCAGGAAAGCCACCTCTACACATTCGCTCTCTAACTCTTCGGCGCTCGCCCGTCCCGGCTTCCACTCGCGTGCAATATAGACCAGCTGGTCTGCCCCTTCGCGGTCCTCAACCGCAAGAGGACCGACTGCGCCAAGCTCACTATCGCTGCGCAAACCATCAAGCAACAGAGTAACCATATCGGGTGCGGGCATAGAGTCGTGATCCATGAGCAGAACATGGCTCGCACCGCGTTCGCGCGCCCAGTCAATACCGATGTTTTGGGCGGCAGCAATGCCACAATTTTCTCCAAGCCCCACGTATATGGCCCGTGCTTTTTCACAGCTTGCCCGCACCTGCTCGCTATTACTCGAGCCGTTATCGACTACCACGACTGCTGCGCACTGCTCCGACAGCGACGCGAGAAGCGTGGCGATATCGCCTGGATTGTACGTGACGACAACAGCAACGACACGAGGTGTTTCCATACAGCTTCCTTGACTCTTATCTTTTTTGTTAGCCCATGTATTCTTGGTTGCACTGTCTAGTCTAGCAACGATAGGAAAGAGAAACTATTCCGCCTCTTTATCGCGGTTTGAAATAACAGCGACGCCGGCAGAGGGAACAGTAACATTAATATCCTTGTCATCTAGCTTCTCTACAGGCCACGAATAGACCTCGATTTCCTCTTCTTTGTGTTCCTCAGCAACAGGAGCGTCCCAATCCTCTTCCAAAGCAGCCACCACCAGCGGGCACGGCGGCTCAAAATCTGCCCCAGCTACACGCGGCAAGGTCAACAAGAATGTCGAGCCGAGCCCCAGCTCGCCTATACACTCCAGCGTGCCACCATGCAGCTCCGCATCCTCACGCGCAAGCGTCATGCCCAAACCAGTTCCGCCCGATTTGCGCACGCGCGACGAATCAGCACGCCAAAAACGCTTAAACACGTTCGCCGCCTGCTCCTCAGTCAGGCCAACACCGCGGTCAGAAACCTCAACCGCCACCGCACTCTCACCGCCGACCACGCGCACGCGCACAGCCTTGCCTTCCGAGTGCTCAAGCGCATTGACGACCAGATTGCGGATAATACGTTCAATACGCCGCTGCTCACCCTCAACCGTCGTATCACCCTCAACGACAATCTTCACCTCAACACCATTAGCTTCGGCGAGCGGAACTTGGTCGGCGACAGCCTTCCGCACCACATCAGCTACCAGTGTCTTTTCCGCATTCAACTCCATAGCACCAGCGTCATACCGCGAAATCTCCAACAAATCCGACAGCATCGTGTCAAGGTTAATCAGCTGCTCATGCTGCAATTCAACCGAGCGGCGCAAAGCGTTCGGCAACTCCTCGCGCTTGTCATACATCAACTGCCCAGCCATACGAATCGTCGTCACCGGAGTGCGCAACTCGTGCGAAACCGCCGAAACAAAGCCCTGCTGCACATTCGCCACACGCTCATAGCGGGCAAACTGATCCTGAATCGACGAAGCCATACGGTTAAACGAGTGTGAAAGTTGGGCCAATTCATCCTTACCCGTAACTTTCATGCGCACATCGTAATCGCCGTCCGCGATCTCTTGAGCCTTCGCCGTCACATCACGTACCGGCTGAAGAACCGAACGCGCCACCACATAAACAGAAATAATAAAAACAGCAAAAACGCCCGCAAAACCAGCAATAAGAAGCTTGCGAATGGAGCGAATCAAATCCTCCTCGCTGTCCAAAGAGTAGGCGATGTAGAACTCATAGACCCCCACCTTGGGCACATCAATTGTCTGCCCGACAATAATGGCGTTACCTCCCGATTCTGGATCCTCGCCTTTATCCTCCTCGCCTATCTGCAAAGCCGCAGGCAAAGTGACCTCACGCCACTGGGCTCCGTCATTGTTATTGACAGCTTCGCGAAACTCCTCGGTAATCAGCGCGCTGAGCTGAAGCGTTTTCTCGGTAGAGAGCTTGAGAGGGTGCTCGTCCGAATCCTTGACACTTGGCAATATGACAGCTCCAATGACCTCATGCGTCGCGTCATATTGCGAAGAAATCACCTGGTCGGCAATGTTCTGAATCTGCAACTCGCTCGGAGAATCGACAGTCGAAAACAAAGATTGCGCCGACGTATACGAGCCCTCGTAACGCTCCAAGCTCGTGGTGACGGTACGGTCAAAAATATGCGAGCGCACAGCCGCAACAACACTTAAACCGCTGAGAATCATCGCGATAAGCGAAATCGTCACCACAAGAGTGAGAAGTCGAAACTGCCGCGACGTATCCCATATGTGCCCCAGAGCCTGCCTGTATCGCGCGAAACGACCGCGCACACTTGTATCCGCCTCCACCTCTTCTGTCGGTAAAGGCGCAAAAAGATGTTCGGACGAATCGGTCACTGTGGCACTCCGATTATGAGGGCTCGGCGCGGGCTAACCCTGGACAGCCCCAGCGCGATAGCCCACTCCGCGCACCGTCAGCACAACCTCCGGCGAATCGGGGTCGCGCTCCACCTTAGAGCGCAGGCGCTGAATATGCACATTGACCAGGCGAGTATCGGGAGTTCCATGACGGTACCCCCACACCTGTTCGAGCAGTTCCTGACGGGAAAAGACCTGGCGCGGATTGCGCGCGAAGGTCGCCAACAGCTCGAACTCGAGAGGAGTGAGATGAATCGGGCGCGTACCGCGCATGACCTGATGTCCCTGCACGTCAAGAGTGAGATCACCAATACGCAGCACTTCCGGCTCCGCTTTTTGATGACGCAAACGCGCCTTGACGCGCGCAAGCAGCACAGAGTTATCAAAAGGCTTGGTGACGTAATCGTCCGCCCCTGCTTCGAGCCCCGCAATCACATCGACAGAATCGTTCTTGGCGCTCATCATCACAATCGGCACATCGGATTCTTCGCGTAGAGCTGCACAAACACTCACGCCGTCTTGCCCCGGCAGCATAACATCGAGCAGGACAAGATCGGGATGCTCAGTGCGGAAAATCGGTAAAACATTGTCGCCATTAGCGCAGACGGTCACCTCAAAACCCTCGGCCTCCAAAACAATAGCAACCATTTCTGAAATGCCAGGATCATCATCAACAACAAGAATTCGTATGCTCATATCTCCATACTTCCACGCCTGGCGCTTTTCGCGCGCTTCCGGGCGCGCGTGTCCCCAAAATATGGTGTTATTGCGTCCTTTTTCGTCGGCGCGAACTTCTTTCCGTCGTTGCGAGGAGGACGCATTCCCATTCCCGTCGTTGTTCGCGACTTCGTCGCTTACAACAACTTCGTCGTTCCAGTCGCGTGAAAGTAAACTTTCACGGACC
>JAFYHO010000162.1 GCA_017539125.1 Actinomycetaceae bacterium
AAAGAAGGCCGCAGAGGCAAAGAAGGCCGCAGAGGCAAAGAAGGCCGCTGAAGCAAAGAAGGCCGCAGAGGCAAAGAAGGCCGCAGAGGCAAAGAAGGCCGCTGAAGCAAAGAAGGCCGCTGAAGCAAAGAAGGCCGCTGAAGCAAAGAAGGCCGCTGAAGCAAAGAAGGCCGCAGAAGCCGCTGCCAAGGCTCAAGCCGCTGCCGCTGCCAAAGCACAGAAAGCTGCTGTGCCCGCGGGAGGAAAAGTCTACGGCGATGATATCTACAAGGTCGAAAACGGTGTTGTCTACGAATGGGACGACGGACGTTGGGAGCCTCAGTACGACAAGAAGATCGAGAACGGTATTGTCTATGAATGGGACGACGGTCGCTGGGAAATAGACGACTAAAAACGCTTCATAACTGAGTACCTAGTAAAGGTTGTTGCCGTGCTGGCTCGCAGAGCTGGTGCGGCAATAACTTTTATCACTTCACAATGCGCGCTACGCTCACCTGCGCCACCGTCACGCTAATACGCGCAATAATGAGGGTATGGAAATTTGGCCCGGTAAACCCTACCCACTCGGTGCGACTTTTGACGGACGTGGCACGAACTTTGCGCTTTTTTCTTCTGTCGCCGACCGCATAGAGCTCTGCCTTATCGACAAGAAAGGCATGGAGGAGCGCATTGATTTGCGCGAAGTTGACGGTGATGTGTGGCATGCCTACCTGCCAAGCGTACGCCCCGGCCAGCGCTACGGCTACCGCGTCTATGGGCCCTACGATCCTGAGAACGGTCTGCGTTGCGACCCGTCCAAACTTCTTCTCGACCCCTACGCCAAAGCCATTGACGGCCAGATTTCCAACGCCCAAGAGCTTTTCTCTTACCGTTTCGACGACCCCGAGAAACGCTGCCTCGCCGACAGCGCCCCCGTCACCATGACCTCAATCGTCATCAACCCCTATTTCGACTGGGGGCATGACCGTCCGCCGAAACACGAATACAATGACACGATTATTTACGAGACGCACGTGCGTGGCATGACGATGCTCCACCCTGATATTCCTGAGCATCTGCGCGGAACATATGAGGGCATGGCGCATCATGCAATTATCGATTACCTGTGCGATTTGGGCGTGACAACTGTCGAGCTCATGCCCTGCCACCAGTACGTTAACGACACGTCGTTGCAGGAGAAAGGTCTGTCGAATTATTGGGGCTACAACACGATTGGCTTTTTCGCCCCACATAACGGCTATGCGGCTTCGACGATTCCCGGCGGGCAGGTTGACGAGTTCAAGGCAATGGTGAAGGCCTACCATGAGGCGGGCTTAGAGGTGATTATGGACGTGGTCTATAACCACACTGCTGAGGGCAACCACCTTGGCCCGACCCTTTCTTTCCGCGGCATCGACAATCCGTCGTATTACCGGCTCGTCAAGGATTCGCCCGAACATTATTTCGACACAACCGGCACGGGCAATTCTCTCAATATGCGCTCGCCACACACCCTGCAGCTGATTATGGATTCGCTGCGCTATTGGATTACCGATATGCACGTTGACGGTTTCCGTTTCGATTTGGCCTCGACTTTGGCGCGCGAGTTGCACGATGTTGATAAACTGTCGAGCTTCTTTGACATTATCCAGCAAGACCCGATTATTTCGCGTGTCAAGCTGATTGCCGAACCGTGGGATGTGGGCCCAGGCGGCTACAATGTGGGCGGTTTCCCGCCACTGTGGTCGGAATGGAATGGCAAGTACCGCGATTGCGTGCGCGATTTTTGGCGTGGCAATCACGCGACGCTATCCGAGTTTGCTTCGCGCCTGATGGGCTCGTCTGATTTGTATGAAGCCACTGGCAGGCGGCCTATGGCGTCGATTAATTTCATTACTGCACATGACGGTTTCACCTTGGCTGACCTCGTCTCGTACAACGAGAAGCACAATGAGGCAAACGGTGAGGGCAATGCTGACGGAGAGAGCCATAACCGCTCGTGGAATTGTGGCGCTGAGGGCGAGACGGAGGACCCCGACGTCACTCAGTTGCGCGAGAAGCAAAAGCGCAATTTCTTGGCGACGCTGATGCTTTCTCAGGGCGTGCCGATGGTGGCTCATGGTGACGAGATTGGCCGCACTCAGGGCGGCAATAACAACGGCTACTGCCAAGACAACGAGATTACCTGGGTGAATTGGGAGCTTGGCGAGCGCGAATTGTCTCTGCGGGACTTCCTGCGCAATCTGATTGCTTTGCGCAAGGCTCACCCTGTGTTCCGCCGCAGGCGTTTTTTGAGCGGCGAGTCGTGGAAAGGCAGCGCCGGTCTTGAGGATGTGGTGTGGATGCGTCCTGACGGGTCCGTCATGCAGGAGGCGGATTGGCAGACCGGTTATGCCCAGTCCCTCATGGTGTTCTTGAATGGCCGAGGTGTCCATGAGCCGGATAGTCGCGGCGAGAGCATTGTCGATGACGATTTTCTTTTGGCGTTTAACGCCTCGAATGACAGCGTCGATTTTTCTCTGCCCGAAGAACACTATGCCGGCTCGTGGAAAGATGTGCTTTCTACCGGCTCAAATATGCAGGCAGAGCACACCTATAGCCCCTCGGAAAGTTTTGTGTTGGACGGTCATACTGTGCGCGTCTTTGTCCACCAGCGCGAGCCCGAGCCTGAAACCGAGCCTGCAACACCGCCCTCTATCGGAGGCTTCGCCACCGACCTCACCGCCTAGCATAGAAGAGTGCCCGCACAAGGCGGGCACTTTGAGATTGTTTGTTCGCTGTTCCCATCAATAATATGCACACACAACATTGCATTCCCCCAAAAGATTTGCATTTCTTCTTCACTTTCCCTTAAAAAATATGTATAATTACTGGTAGCAAAGTTGAAAGGGAAAAATCGTGCTTGAACGTAAAATAACTCAAGAATTATCTGCCTGGAAGAAGAGGGACAATCACCTCCCTCTCCTTGTTTCTGGTGCCCGTCAAGTCGGAAAAACACATAGCATTACTCAATTCGTACACAAAGAATACACAAACGTCATTTCGCTAAACTTCGCCCAAAACCCTCAATACGCCTCGATTTTTTCTGGCTCGCTTGAGGTTGACGAAATGTTGAAACGAATATCCCTTTTCGTACCTACAGTCAAATACGTCCCTGGCGAGACTGTGTTTTTCTTTGATGAAATCCAAGAGAGTCCTCATGCGCGCACCGCTTTGAAGTTTTTCGCACTCGATAAGCGCTTTGACGTTATAGCTTCCGGTTCTCTTTTAGGGATTTCCTATAAAGACGAAACGTCTTTACCAGTAGGCTATGTTGACCACTGTCATATGAACTCTCTCGATTTTGAAGAGTTTTTGTGGGCATACGGCTACAACGAGAGCGCGATTAGCGTACTCAAAGAACACCTCGAGACGATAACAGCCCTGCCAAGCGAGATACACAATAAAATGCTTGAGCTTTTGCGCGAATATGCCGTTCTGGGCGGTATGCCTAATGTGGTGCAACATTTTTTGGACACACACAATATCAACGAAGCAATACGTATACAAAAAAATATTCTGCGCGACTATAGGGCAGATATAGCTAAATATGCCGAAGGAGCCGAGAAAAGCAAAGCCCGCGCATGTTTCGACTCGATACCTCGCCAACTGGCACGCGACTACAAAAAATTCAGTTACAGCGTCGTTGAGAAGAAAGCGGGAGGGCGCAAATACCAGGGCAGTCTCCAATGGCTCTACGACGCTGGAATTATCAATTTTTGCCACAACCTTGAAGCGATTGACCTCCCTCTTGAAGGGAATGTAAAAAGTGATAATTTCAAAGTCTATACGCGAGACACGGGCATTCTTTTGGCAATGTTAGAAGCTGGTTCTCACCGCGACGTACTGACGGGCAATCTTGGAATCTACAAAGGTGCTCTCTACGAAAATCTTGCCGCCGATATTTTCACCAAAGAAAATCGGGCATTGTATTTTTACGGCGAGGGAGCACACCGCGAGATTGACTTCGTTATCCGTGACAAAGGAGAAGCCGTCCCCGTAGAAGTAAAATCGAGCGATAACAAAAAAGCAAAATCTCTGACAAGTTTGATTGCGCAAGGAAAAGCCAGGCGCGGCATCAAACTCGGCACAAATAACCTCGGCACCACAAACAATATCGAGACAATTCCCCTCTACCTCGCCCCCTTCCTCCTAGAAGTACGCGGACTGTAATAGACGAGAAACGACTCACCGTAATAACTGTGGCCACAAAGAAAGTGCCCGCACAAGGCGGGCACTTTGAGATCGCATCACACGTTTCACATGCTCGCGACGACGGGGGTTAAGCTAGATGCGCTTGTGGCTATTGATTTCCTCTTCGAGGAAGGCAATAGTGAAGCGGATATTGAAGGCAATGAACTTGCCAAGCTGAACCGCCAGATTCGTGCGATGTTTCAAGGTCTGCTCGGTCGGAAGCGGAGCAGCAGCCGTGCGTACCTTCTGTGCCGGGTCAAGCTCGTCAGCCTTCCCGAAAGCAACAATACGTTTCTCAGACATAATCTCTCCTCACTACTCCGGAATAAGCGACCAGCCGAAACGACCGTGCGCCTTATAGACGAACAGATAATGAATCAGCAGCTTCTCCCAATGACCAAACAGGCCAATTTCGCCACGAGTGCGCTTGGGATTACGATGACCCTTATTCGGGTAACGGTGACGGTTAGGAATGACAGGATCCATCACCATGCCGGCAGCCGTACCGTTGAACATCGAGTTACCAGTCGAAGCAATGCAGGTCGCACCGATTTCCGTCATAGAAGCCGGATACAGCTTCGCGTCCGGTCCTTCCTTGATAAGAGCGGCAATCGAACGCGCAACAGCGCGCGCAATCACACCAGAGGGCATACCTGTACGCGGAGGCGCAGGGGTAATCACCGTGCCATTGGGGTTGGTGCGCGGCTTCGAAATCTGATGCGGCGGCGCGAAAGCAATACCGGCAGCGAACATATTGGGATATGTCGGGTTGCGGTAGGTGCGCGGCCAATCATCGGGATCCCACTCTTCGTAGGGCTTGCCCGAATAATCGCCATCGACCTTCATGAAACCAGCAGGGTTAAAGACGGTCGAGGTGATGTCCTCGCCCTCGCGGTTAACAGCCTTGAGGTCTTGACCAGAGAAGGGCGGGATAAGCATTGCCATATCGAAGTCGAGCTCTTTCGTCTCACCGTCGAGATTCTCATACGTCACCTTGCCCGGCTCAATCTTCTGTGGAGCGGCACCCGTAATTGCGTGGACGTCACGCTCACGGAAAATCGACTCTGTCCACAGGCGCGAATTTGTCTCGTAGCCGTCTTGCTTAAAGACCATGCCGCCGACACCGAAATCGCCGAGCTCAGCCTCATTGGTCATATAGACGACCTCAACATTGTCACGCACGCCAGCTTCGCGCAGCTCGTGATCCATATTGAAGGTGTACTCGAAAGCAGCACCCTGGCAGGTACATGTACCATTGCCAACACCGGAAACAACGCGCAACTTCTCGCCGTTCTTTGCACGCTCGATGATTTCCTGGAGCTTCTCCCATGCCTCAACAGCATGCAAATCTGTACAGACGGAGACGGTATTGCCTGTTTGCGGGCCAAGACCCTCGGTCGCACCGAAATTCAGCTTCGGACCTGTCGCATTGACAAGATAATCGAACTCAACGCGCTCCATCTCGCCCTTACGAGCACCGTCACTGTACTCGATTTCGACCTGTGGACGCTCATTCTCAGCGGTGCCCTCGGGGAAAATCGTGCGAGCGAAAGCTTGACGGAAATCGACACCGACACGGCGGTAGATTGGCTCGAGTTCGTAAATAACTTGCTTGCGATCCATCTTGCCTGTTCCCACCCAGATGTTGGAGGGAATCCAGTTATATGTAGGACGGGGGCTCACAACGACGACGCTGTGACCGTCCTCTTTCTTGAGGAATTTGGAGAGGTAGAGCGCTGCAGTATGGCCTGCGATGCCTGCTCCAAGCACAACAACCTGTGCCATAAATATCTCCTTTGTGTTCTCGAAAAATTGTGTTCATAGATGAACAGTATTGGCAGAAAACCAATTACCCCTAAGCCTACTCCTAATTAGGGGGCGGGGTAACGAGTATGACGAAATTGTTTGAATCTTTTTACTAATTACACCGTTCGGACGTACGCGAGTTTCACTCGCATACAATGACGGAAAGTGTTTACCGTCGTCGCGAGCCTGCCCCATGGGCAGGCGTGGCGATCTATATCAAGAAAATGATTGAGTTTCCATGTTTCGGGCGCAAGCGAGTGAAAACTCGCTTGCGCCGAAGCGGCGAAACCGTCGCTCGTATAACACAGGTTCAGAGAATTGTTGTGTTTTGTAGTATTCGGTCGCTTCGCTCCCTGCGACGGTTTCGTCGCTTCGGCTACGTGCAAACAGTTTGTCCCGATCCAGCAAGCTCACGAGCTTGCTTCTCGTGCCACCCTGTTCGCACGAGCCCTCCACTTCTTACCGTGCTCAAGGGGGGACTTGAACCCCCACGCCCGAAGGCACTAGAACCTAAATCTAGCGCGTCTACCAATTCCGCCACTTGAGCAAACGTGGACAGTCTAACGAATAGCGCCTATGCACTGTGCAAGGGAAGAAAAAATGAGGCGCACATCTATCTAGTCAAGACCCAACTGTCCGCGCAACCGCCCCACATGCCCTGCCGCACGCACATTGTACTGAGCAAAATCAATCACGCCATCCGTGTTGATGACAAACGTCGAGCGAATCGTTCCCGTCACGATTTTCCCATAATTCTTCTTCTCACCCCACGCACCATAGGCAGCCATCACCTCATGCTCAGGGTCAGAAATAAGCGGAAAAGCAAGGCCGTCACGCTCAGCAAACTTCTCTAGGCGCGCTGGCGCATCGGGAGAAACACCCACAACGTTATAGCCAGCGGCCTGCCACACCGTCAAAGAATCACGAAAATCGCAGGCTTCCTTGGTACAACCCGGAGTCATAGCGCGCGGATAGAAATAGAGAATGAGCCCCTTGGCGCTCTCCCCTAACAGCTTCGACAGCGAAAGCTCTACCTGGTCAAAGCCCTCACCCGAGGCACTTCGCACAACAGCGTGAGCAGTAAAATCTGGGGCATTATCACCATGAGACAACATAATCTCATCCTCCTTGAGCATTTCGTTGAGCTGCAACAGCATACATCGTCAATAAGACAATTCCTATGATGAGCGGAATGAAGCCCGCAGGCGAGGGGCAAAAATAGAAAACAGCAACCATACCGCCACCAAAAACCCACGGTTTATGGAAAAACCCACCAATTGCACCAATAACAAAACCGATGGACGCAGCAATAATCGGAGCAAGAAATTTACCGAATCCTGCGTTAGCAACAGCAACCCAGCCAATCAACAAATCAGCGGCAGCCAAAGTAAAAATTGCGATTGCAATATGACGTTGATACTTCTCCATGTCCCCTACTCTAGCGCGAAACACCTGCACTCCGTGCCCAACTTTCACCGCCTGCGTAACTGCCCTATTCCCTTTACGCCCAACACGTGGCAGACTTGTCCTATGAGCGAAGTCGATTCGGCAGATATGGGGCCGTGGCTTTCACCTGACGATTTTGCTTTTGTGAGCCGCAAAGTCCCCCTTGTGTATGTTGATGTTGTCCCCGTGCGCACTGACGAGCACGGCGCGGTCGTCGCTATAGGCATGATGCTCAATGCGACCAAAAACGGAATCATGCGCGCTTTCCCCTCTGGTCGCGTCCTCTACCATGAGCGCGTGCGTGACGCGCTGTACCGTCATATCGAAAAAGACCTCGGACCGATGGCGCTGCCCCAAATGCCACACACAGTCACCCCGTTTACCGTGGGCGAATACTTCCCCACTCCCAGCGCGGCATGGTACGACGAGCGTCATCACGCCGTCTCTCTCGCTTTTATTGTCCCTATGCAAGGCGAGTGTAATCCCGGCTCGGACTCCCTCGAATTTACGTGGTTCACCCCCGCAGAAGCAGCCACCGCAGCCCTGCAATGCGAACTTTCTGAAGCCCACGCTTCCCTACTGCGCCAAGCCCTCGCCCACCTCGGGCATTGCTAACATATTCCTTCCCTGCTCCCCACCCGTCATCGCGAGGAGCGCCCCTGGCGCGACGTGGCGATCAATGGTCCGTTATTGCTTGCTTTGCAAAGCGCGCTGTCATGTAACTATTGATTGCCGCGTATTCGGCTTCGCCTCTTATGATTTCCTCGCTACAGCTACACGAAAGTAAACTTTCGTGAGCCTTCCGCTCGTCATCTTCACTCGCTAACGCTCGTTCCTCGCAATGACGGAAGTGCAGCAATTGCGGGGGCAAGTGCACGGAAAGCTGTGCCACGGTGAGAAATAGCGTCTTTTTCTGACGGGGTTAGCTCTGCGTTCGAGACGCTCTGCCCGTCAGCCTGGAAGATTGGGTCGTAGCCGAAACCGCCTTCGCCGCGAGGCTCACGCAAAAGGACGCCGCGCATAATACCCTCGCAAACAGTCTCGCTACCGTCTGGCTCGACAAGAGCCGCCGCACAGAAAAACTCCGCACCACGGTGACGGTCGGGAACATCAGCCATTTGCGCGAGCAACAAGCGCAAATTCTCTTCGTCCTCGCCATGCGTTCCGCACCAGCGCGCCGAAAAAACACCAGGCGCGCCTCCCATAGCATCCACGCAAATTCCTGAATCGTCAGCGATAGCAGGCAGACCAGTCGCCTGTGCGACACTGCGAGCTTTAATGAGGGCATTGCCTGCGAAAGTCACCTCGTCCTCGACCGCTTCTGGAATATCGAACTCAGAGACGCCAACAATATCGGCAGGATCAAGCTGCGGCAGAAGCGGGGCGAGAATAGCGCGCAATTCGCCAACTTTATGCTCATTGCGTGTGGCAAGCACGAGCCGAGCCGGCATCAGCAGCCTCCTATAATGCGCGAATCAATCGGGTTCTCACCAAAAAGCACCTCGCGTTGCAGGCGGGTCAAATCGGCTGTGCCAGCTAGAGCCAAATCGAGCAATTCGCCCAGCTCTTCGCGCGAGAAAGGCTCATGCTCGGCTGTACCTTGCACCTCGATAAGCTTGCCGCTGCCTGTTGCCACGATATTCATGTCAGTATCGGCGCGCGAATCTTCCTCGTAGGGCAAATCTAGGAGGGGAATCCCGTCAAGAATGCCAACCGAAACGGCACTGACCGTATCGGATAAGACAGGCCTGCTCCCCAAAGAAATGATGTCCTCGCGTGCCGCCCAATTGACAGCGTCAGCGAGCGCCACAAAAGCGCCCGTCACCGAGGCCGTGCGGGTACCACCGTCAGCCTGCAACACATCGCAATCCAGAGAAATCGTGTTCTCTCCGAGGGCTTCCATATCGACGACCGCCCGCAGGGCACGCCCGATAAGGCGCGAAATCTCGTGGGTGCGCCCACCAATCTTGCCACGCACCGATTCTCGCGAAGTACGCTCAGAGGTTGCGCGCGGCAACATCGCATACTCGGCTGTCACCCAGCCTTTACCGCTGTCACGTCGCCAGCGCGGAACGCCCTCAACAAAAGACGCCACACACAAAACCGTCGTGCGCCCAAAATTCACCAGAACAGAACCCTCGCCTGTCTCCAACCAATTGCGCTGAATTTTCACCTCGCGCATTTCGCTTTGGCTGCGTCCGTCTGCGCGAATAAAACTAGTCTGCGACATGAAAACTCCCGTTTTTTAGACTTCGTACACTTCGCCTGCGCGTGCGCAGGAAATATCGCCACTATATTCCTTAGCCGCGTGCGCCATGACAATCTCAGGGTCAGTCCACGGCTGCAAATGCGTGAGCACAAGACGCGACACGTTCGCGCCCGCAGCAAGCTCGCCCGCACGCTGCCCATTGAGGTGAACACCACGGTACGGATCGCGCCCGTCCTCAAACGCCGCTTCACACAAGAAAAAATCAACATTGCGGGCAGCCTGCGCTACACCTTCACACACATCGGTATCACCCGAATATGTCAAAACAACATCGCCTTTATCGGGATCCTCGGACGGTCCCGTCACGCGGAATGCGACAGCGGGAATCGTATGGTACGCCTCGAAAACCTCGATATGCATCGGTCCAACATCGAAAGAGGAACCAGGCTGGACGTCCACAAAATCGAAAGCGGTGTACTGGTTATCGGGCTCTCCCCCGTCGATTGCGCGGGTACGGCTGCGCACGTCACCTGGGCCGTAGACGGGAATCTGCGGCAAGCGCCCATTCGGGTGCCATTTGCGATAAACGTGCAACCCCACAATATCGACGCAGTGGTCGGCGTGCAGATGGGAAAAGAGGACGGCGTCCAGACGGGCAGGGTCAAGATGAGCAAGCATTTGCCCCATCGCCCCAGAACCCAAATCCATAACGAGTGAATACTCACGCGGCTTGCCGTCATCGTCTAAACCCTGCGCCTGTAAAAGATAGCTCGACGAAGGCGACGTCGGCCCCGACATCGACCCTGTACAACCCAAAATTGTCAGTTTCATGCGACACTTCCCTTGATTTCTTCAATATGTTGAGCCTGCACATTCTGCCTGAGAAAACGGCGGGCTAAAGCGGAAAACGATTCAGGATCTCCCGTCGTCATCCACGTGTGTTGCGGCTGACCGTCCTCGGGAGCAAAAAGGTCATTCTCAGCGAGATAGCGGTAGACTGCGCGCGCCGCCTCTTGCGAGGACGAAACAAGAGCAACATCTTCTCCCATAACGTAGCCAATTGCCGCAGCAAGAAGCGGATAATGCGTGCAACCAAGAACAAGAGTATCCACTCCAGCCTCACGCATAGGGCGCAGATATTCCTCGGCTGTGTGTAAGACTTCGTCCCCCGATGTCAAACCGCGCTCAACGAATTCGACAAAAAGCGGACAGGCTTGAGTAGAGAGCTCAACGGGCACTAACGCACTAAAAGCCTTTTCGTAGGCATTCGAAGAAACGGTTGCCTGTGTTGCAATCACACCAACTTTACCTGTGCGTGTGACATTCACGGCGCGCCCCGCTGCCGGATTAATCACTTCAATAACAGGTATACCCATTCCCTTTTCGTAACGCTCGCGCGCCTCGTCAAGAACCGCAGCCGAAGCTGTATTACAAGCAATCACCAGCATTTTGACACCAGAACTCGCCAAGCGATCAAGGTGCGCCAAGGAAATATCGCGAACAAAAGAAATGTCCTTTTCGCCATAGGGATTATTCGCACTATCACCTATGTACGTGATCGATTCACGCGGCAATTGATCCATGATGGCACGAGCCACCGTCAATCCGCCTACCCCGGAATCAAAAATGCCAATCGGACGCCTATCCATAGTGCTGACTTTATCTTCCATAGGTCTTATGTCCCTGCTTCTTGAGGCGTGAAACCTGCCACCCACACTCAACAGGCTTATATGCAGGAACATTACAGTGCTTGCTGAAAATATGCGAAAAAGCCCACGTCTGCCATCACCTCATCTGTATTGCCTGCACGCAGACTTTTAAGAGGGTAAAGTCGGGTATATGAGTAAAAAACCGAGTACAGCACTATTAACAGACATGTACGAGCTGACGATGCTTGATTCCACGCTTGCATCGGGAATGGCATCGCGCAGAAGCGTGTTTGAGGTTTTTGGGCGCCGTCTGCCTGGTGGCCGTCGCTATGGTGTAGTTGCCGGAACAGGGCGTGTCATTGAAGCAATCCAGAACTTCCGTTTCGATGAGGCTGAGCTGGAGTATCTGGGCAAAGAAAAAATAGTTTCCGAGAAAACTCTCGAATATCTTGCCGATTTCCGTTTTAGCGGCGATTTGTATGCCTATCCGGAGGGCGAAATCTATTTCCCTGATTCACCGATTTTGCAGGTGGCGGGTCCTTTCGCTGAGACGGTTGTGCTGGAAACAGTTATTTTGTCGATTTTGAATCACGATTCTGCTATTGCGACTGCCGCTTCACGTATGACGATTGCAGCTCATGGTCGCCCCTGTTTCGACTTCGGCGCACGCCGTACTCACGAGACTGCCGCTATTCACGCTGCACGAGCTGCCGCTATCGGCGGCTTCAAAGGCACGTCAGATTTGGAGGCAGGTCGCAGGTATGGCTTAAAAGTTTTGGGAACGGCTGGCCATTCTTTCACTTTGCTTCACGATACGGAAAAAGAAGCTTTCGCTTCACAAATTGAGACGATGGGTCTGGGCACGACTGTTCTCATCGATACATATGACGTGACGCAGGGCGTGGAGAATGCTGTGAATACTGCGCGTGCTGCCGGTGGTGAAATTGGGGCGGTTCGTCTCGACTCGGGTGATTTGGTTGCTCAGGCGTTCATGGTGCGCCGTCAGCTTGACGATATGGGAGCTAATGATACGAAGATTATTGTTACCTCCGATTTGGACGAGTACGCTTTGGCTGCTTTGAGTGCCGCACCAGTCGATATCTACGGCATCGGAACCCGTCTTGTGACAGGTTCGGGCTATCCGACTGCGGAGCTGGTGTACAAACTGGTTGCGTGCGAAGGCGCGGACGGTGAAATGCGCAGTGTCGAGAAGTTCTCCGAGGCTAAGCGGACCTTTGGAGGTTTCAAAGTTGCTGGTCGTGTTACGGACGGGCTCATGGGGCACGCCACGGAAGAGCTCGTTGTTGCATGTCCTGATTGGGAGACTGGTCAAGCCTATTTGGCTCAAATTGGCGCGCGTCCTTTGCAGGTTCAGTACATGCGTGACGGCGAACTGCTTGACGAAGATGCTATCGGCGAGGACGCTATCAGCGAAGCAGCCGAGAATCATAAAGACGCTCGTGACGAGCTTCCTTATGACGGCTGGAGATTGTCAAAGGGTAGTCCGATTATTCCTACTACTATCACGTCTATCTCTGCAGTTGATTTGGACTGATACTCATACTCCAAAAGAGCCTGGTGCCTACGCGGTCCAGGCACTTTTTGTACTCCCT
>JAFYHO010000163.1 GCA_017539125.1 Actinomycetaceae bacterium
CTGCGATGGGAATCTTCTCCGCAGAAAGTGACTGCGATTCCGTCCTCGTCGCAATACCGCAGGATATTCTCCGCATAGTTCAGTTTCGCGCCGCAAAACCATTTCGCACCCGGGAACCGGTTCAGATCATCAACGACCATATCATACGGTTTGGCGCTTGGCGCGATTATGACGCCTTTCGGAGTGAATGCCCTCGCGCAGGCAGCTGCGCGCGCGGCTCTCGCCTCGCAGATTCAAATGCGCCACAATGTCGAATGGGTCTGCGCCGAGCGCGAGAAACTCCTTGACACTTTGGCAGAGATGGGTGTTGACGTGCCGCGAAGCCAGTCGAATTTCATCTGGTTTGACTTCGGCGAGAAAACTGCAGACTTCGTGGCGGCGTGCGAGGCTGAAAAACTGCGCGTGCGTGCCTTCGGCAGCGAGGGCGTGCGTGTGACTGTCGGCGAAGCCAGCGGCACACAGCGCCTCCTGCGCGCCCTGCAATCTCTTTAACCTGTCATTGCACCAACCCAACCCGTCATCGCGAGGGAGAACGCAGTCCGACCGCGGCGATCAATACTGACGCAAGTTATTTATGTTACAACGCGAGCAATAATGGACTATTGATTGTTCGTTCGCTTCGCTCACTTACAACAACATCGTCACTCCACCCTCGAGTGAGCAAGCTCCCTCGGGGCTTCCGTTCCTTGTTGTGCCACGCCTGCCAGAGGCAGGCTCGCAATGACGGGTAGGAGGTCGCGATGACGAGAAAAGAGAGTAGTGTAAAACCTATGCGGAGCTATACGAAGTACGGAACGCCAGAGGCTCTTGAGTTCGAGGCGGCAGGGCTGCGCGCCCTCAAAGCAGCCGAAAGCGCAGGGGGAGCGCAGGTGTGCGAGATTCTCAGCGCGTCCGATTCTTGCCTTGAGACGGGTTTTATTGAGACGAGTGCGCCCACGCAAGAGCTAGCCGAAGATTTCGGGCGGCGCTTGGCAGCAACCCACGCCTACTGTCCAAGCGGCACGCGCCTGTTTGGCGAAGCGCCCGCCGAGGGCGTGACAGGTTTTATGGGGCGTGCCCCCTTGCCGCTGCTTAGCGCTGGCGCCCCCGCGCGCAGCTGGGGCGAGTTCTACGCCGATGACAGGCTCATGCCGTATGTGTCCGCTGCCGTCAATAATGGCTCGCTCGATTCGCGGGGAGTGCAGATTATCGAGCGCCTGTGTGAGCGTCTGCGTGACGGCGATTTTGACGCGCCCCAGCCTGCAATGGTGGCAAGCGGAGCGGCGCTGTTGCATGGGGATTTGTGGTCGGGCAATATCATGTGGTCGCGCGACGGGGGAGTCCTCATTGACCCTGCCTGTCACGGCGGGCACGCAGAGTCCGACCTCGCCCAGCTGACCGTCTTTGGCGCTCCTTTTGTCGAGACAATCTATAGCGCCTACAACGAGGCGTCTCCTCTGGCTGACGGTTTCCGTGAGCGCATAGGGCTGCACACTCTACATATGCTTATCGTCCACGCCGCCCTTTTCGGTGGCGGCTACGGCCGTCAAACAGTCGTTGTCGCTTCCACATACATCTAGCCGTCATAGCGCGGACAATACGCTAAGATTGCGTCTTTAAGGTGCATATGTTAACCTAAAAGAACCTAAAAGATGTTTTTAGGTTAGGTTATCTTGAGGGAAGGGTACATGATGACTCAGGCGGCATTTACCGTTCGCATGGACAGTGATTTGAAAGAAGAGTTTGATTCGCTCTGCAAAGATTTTGGCATGAATGCGACCACAGCAATGAACATTTTTGCGCGTGCTGTTGTACGTGAACACCGAATCCCCTTCGAGATTTCCAGTACCAGAACCCAAGACGAAGACACGCAAAGAGCATTGAAAGTTCTTGACGATATTCGTAAAGATTCACGTGACAACGGATTAGACGCAATGACGCTCGAAGATATCAATAGGGAGATCCGTGCCGCGCGTCAGGAGCGAAAGGCTAACGGTCAGTAGTATGCCCTTTGTTGTATTCGATACGAATGTACTTATAGCAGCCTTTTTGTCTAACAATTCCGATTCCCCCGTGGTTCAGTTGACAAGAATGGCGCTGCAAAATCTAGTTACCCCAGTCGTCACGGAAGATATTTTCAACGAATATGTTTCCGTTTCCTCGCGCCCTAAATTAAACATTGACCCAACCAAACGTGATTTTTTCTTAAAAGTTTTCCGCGAGAAATCAATCGAGATATCCTCACAATCGACAGGCATCACGTTGCCAGATGTTGACGACCTGCCTTTTTATGAAGCCTATAAAACCTTTCAGAAAACTGGTCGGAAAACTTTCCTTGTGACGGGCAATATCAAAGATTTTCCCGTTGATGATAAAGGAATCGTAACCCCACGAGAATTACTCGACTTAATGGTTAGCGGTGGGCTATAAACATCGGCACTCTCATAGCTACGGGCGGCAAACAGTCGTTGTCGCTTCCACATACATCTAGCCGTCATAGCGCGGACAATACGCTAAGATTGCACACGGCATAAGGAAAAACCGCGTTCGCGCGAGCGCGTCACCGCCCACAAGGAAAGGACAAAAGTGGCTGAGCACTTCAACGTCGCCGTCATCGGAGCAGGGCCGGCAGGCATTTACGCTTCGGACATTCTCTCCAAATCAGAGCTCGATGTTTCCATTGACCTTTTCGAGCGGCTGCCAGCGCCTTACGGGCTTGTCCGCTACGGTGTTGCGCCCGACCACCCGCGTATCAAGGCGATTATTGACGCGCTCTACAACACCCTCAAGCGCGGCGATATTCGCTTCTTTGGCAACGTCACCATCGGCGAGGACATCACCCTCGACGAGCTGCGCGAATACTACGACGCAATCATTATCGCCACCGGCGCGAATGCCGATGCCGACCTCGATATTCCCGGCATTAACCTGCCCGAATCCTACGGCGCTGCCGACTTTGTCTCGTGGTACGATGGTCACCCCGATTATCCGCGCACATGGCCGCTCGAGGCCAAAGAAGTCGCTGTCCTCGGCGTGGGCAATGTCGCCCTGGACGTTGCGCGTATTCTCGCCAAGCACGTCGAAGACCTTATGGTGACCGATATTCCTGAAAACGTTGCACGTGGCCTCGCAGAAAACCCCGTGACGGACGTCCATGTGTTCGGTCGCCGTGGCCCCGCACAGGTCAAGTTCACTCCGATGGAGCTGCGCGAACTTGGGCATGTCCCCGATGTCGATATCATCGTTGACCCCGAGGACTTCGATTACGACGATGCCTCCCAGGCGGCAATCGAAGAGTCGAAGATGACCAAACAGGTCGTTGACCAGCTCACCGACTGGGTTTTCCAAGACGAAGAGGACCTCACGGCGTCCCGCCGTATTCACATCCACATGCTTCAGCAGCCCGTCGCAATTCTTGGTGATGAGCACGTCGAGGGCATTCGCATGGAGCGCACCGCCCTGCAAGGTGACGGCACAGTCAAAGGCACGGGCGAGTACATCGACTATCCCGTTCAGGCGGTCTATCGCGCGGTCGGTTACGCCTCCAGCCCGATTCCTGGTGCTCCTTTTGACGAAGTGCGCCGCGTTGTTCCCCATGTTGGTGGGCGTGTGATGGACGGCGACGAGCCGGTTGTTGGCTTGTATGCGACAGGCTGGATTAAGCGCGGTCCAGTCGGTCTGATTGGCTCGACGAAGTCTGACGCGAAAGAGACGATTGACAATCTTGTTGCCGACGCACGCGAGGGCAAGCTCGCTGCGAGCGGTGCGGCTAATGGCGGCGAGGGCGCTCTAGCACTGCTCGATTCCCGCTCGGTACGCTACACGACATGGAACGGCTGGGAGTTGCTCGAGGACTTCGAGAAAGCACTCGGCGCCGATGAGGGACGCGAGCGTATTAAGGTTGTTGAGCGCGAGACAATGACTGCCGTCTCCCGCGGCGAGGAACACGACGGCAAGCTGTACTAGAACAACGGCGAGGCTTGTGTTCCCCTATTGCGAGATGTAATGCGCTAGGGGTATGCCGATAGGTGTATCCTTAGAGGTGCCATTGGTGCTGTTCTAAGGAGTGAGCATGATTAATCGCCAGCACATTACGCGCAATAATGTCAAAGCAGTCGGCCTGATGAGTGTCATGGCTGCCTTTTTGCTGGTGGTCGGCTGGCTGCTGGCGTATCTGACCGGACAAAAGTTTTTTATCCCCGTCGCCGGTGTGATTGCCGTTGTCAATATCGCTATTTCCTACTGGAACTCGGCAAGCATGGCTTTGCGTTCAATGAATGCCCAGCCCGTCACCGAAGAAGAGCTCCCGCAGGTGTATGCGATTGTGCGTGAACTGTCGAGCGCAGCCAATCAGCCAATGCCGGCGATTTATGTGGCTCCGACAGCCAGCCCCAACGCTTTCGCAACGG
Source organism: Actinomycetaceae bacterium (assembly GCA_017539125.1). Taxonomy (GTDB): domain Bacteria; phylum Actinomycetota; class Actinomycetes; order Actinomycetales; family Actinomycetaceae; genus RUG11864. The sequence continues at coordinate 4,389 of JAFYHO010000163.1, forward strand.
GCCGCAACCCGCAAAATGCGGCAGTCTGCGTCACGCAGGGAATCCTCGCCTTGCTGGACGAACGCGAATTGCGCGGCGTGCTCGGCCACGAACTTTCCCACGTTTACAACCGCGATATTCTCACTTCGTCCATCGCTTCAGGCATGGCAGCGATTATCACTTCCCTAGGGCAAATGTTCATGTTCTCCTCTATGGATCGCCGTTCCGGAAACGGGGGAGCAGGCCTGATTGCCGGCATGCTCTTTTCTATGCTCGGCCCAATGGCCGCGTCGATGATCCAAATGGGTATTTCGCGCACTTGCGAATTTGAGGCAGATCATGACGGTGCAAATTTGACGGGTGATCCTTTGGCTTTGGCGAGCGCTTTGCAGAAAATCTCTGGAGAAATCGCTGTCAATCCCATGCAGAAGAACCAGAAAGTTTTGAATATTTCTTCTGCAATGATTTCCAATCCCTTCAATTTGTCGAATATGTATTCGACGCACCCGCCGACGCAGGAGCGTGTTGCTCGTCTGGAGGAAATGGCACAAAATATGTAGTGGCCTAGTGTAAATCTCACCACGTTTTGCGCTGGCGTTTGAACTCAGCAAAGAAAGTCGTTAATCTTATCTGGCAGCTAAAAAGCTGTACGGCGGGTTAGCGAAGCGGCCAAACGCGACTGACTGTAAATCAGTTGGTATTCACCTTCACAGGTTCGAATCCTGTACCCGCCACGAGTATCGCACTCAAGCCGAAAGGCTCGTGATTGTTGAACAGCAATGTTCACGGTCATCTGCCCCGATAGCTCAGTGGTAGAGCGTCTCCATGGTAAGGAGAAGGTCGAGAGTTCAATCCTCTCTCGGGGCTCTCTTGCTGGTCTGGTGCCAGTGAGGTGAGGCGGGGTAGCTCAGTTGGTCAGAGCGCACGACTCATAATCGTGAGGTCGCGGGTTCAAACCCCGCTCCCGCTACTAGAAACTTACGGGGCAACCGCTCCGAGCAGACCATAGGAGAACACAATGGCTTCGAAATCTTCGGATATCCGCCCAAAGATTACCCTTGCGTGCGAGGACTGCAAGGAGCGTAACTACATCACTCGCAAGAACCGTCGTACCACGCCGGACCGTCTTGAGCTAAAGAAGTTCTGCCCGAGGTGCCGCAAGTCGACGGCTCACCGCGAGACCCGCTGATTTCAGCACGTCACTAAGACCCGCCTGTGCGGGTCTTTTTTCATGTCCGCCCTCTTACTTACCCCATTGGGAGCTAAACTGCCTTTTCGTGCAAAAGACGCACAGATGTGCAGTTTAGCTCCCATCGGGGAGGGGTAGACGGTGTAAGCTAGGGGGCATGAAGAGCTATCCTGCAGGGCGCGTCCAACGAGGCGCACGAACGCTCGCCGACCTCACCACCATTCAAGTCGGCGGCCCAATCGACCGTTTTGTTGCAGCCGAATACGAAAAAGACGTCATCGACACTATCGTCCAGGCTGATGACACTTCCACGCCGCTGCTCGTCATCGGCGGCGGCTCGAATATCCTCGCCTCGGACGAGCCTTTCCACGGAACAGTCCTGCGCGATATGCGCACGCGCATCACGACCGACAGCGAAATCGGCACGTCAGACACTCTCGAAGTGACGGCAGAAGCGGGCCTTGGTTGGGACGAATTTGTTGCCTGGAGTGTTGACGAAGGGCTGTCGGGTATCGAGGCGCTCTCCGGTATTCCCGGCACGGTTGGCGCGGCGACCGTCCAAAATATCGGCGCATACGGCTACGACATTTCCTCGACGCTTCTGCGCGTGCGCGCCTATGACCGTCAGGAGCGCGAAATCGTTGACCTCACAAACGCCGAGCTTGGTTTCGGCTACCGCACGTCGATTCTCAAGCAATCCATTGGCGAGCAGTGGGGACCAAGCCCGCGCTATATCGTCCTTGAGGCGACGTTCGCTCTTACTCAAGACAGCCTGAGCCAGCCCATCGCCTACCAGCAGTTGGCGCAGCGTCTCGGTGTAGAAAGCGGGCAGCGCGCCGCCAGCAAGGAGGTGCGCGACGGCGTTCTCATGCTGCGCGCCTCGAAAGGTATGCTGCTCGACGATACAGACCGCGACACGTACTCGTGCGGCTCGTTTTTCACCAATCCCGTCCTGACAGCAGAGCAGGCGAGCACGCTTCCGCCTAACGCCCCGCGTTTTTCTGCCGGCTCGACCGCTGTCGGCGCGGCAGCTCCCGAGGCTGGCAGCGTCAAGACGTCTGCCGCTTGGCTCATCGAGACTGCCGGCTTTCCTGCCGGTTATGGCGACCGTCGTAGGGCAGCGCTTTCCTCGAAGCATTGCCTTGCCCTGACGAACCGCGGCGAAGCCACCGGTGCGGATGTGCGCGAGCTTGCCGATAAAATCGTTGCGGGCGTGCGGGGAGTTTTTGGTATCGAACTCAAACCTGAGCCGATTATCCTCTAGGGGTGGCGGTTTTCAATGGGATATGCGAGCGAGGGGCAAGAAGTAGCCCTGCTGACGGGCAGGGAAGCGGGCGAGATGCTTCGCGCTGCCTTCGGGCGCTCGGTTATCCTGCGCGACTGGTCCGTCCATTCGCTCCACCACCGCCCTGGCGCGGGCGTGAGCGTCGGCTACTCCGTCATCCTTGACCGTGTTGGTGAGGAAGGGGAGCTGACGCGCTGCGAGGAGTATGTGTGCGCTTCGACGGCGAAGCTCGCCAATAGCCAGCTCGATTCTCTTGTGCGCATGAATTATGGCGATACGAAAGTGAGTGTGTGGCGCTATCCGGAGGACCCCGAGTTGCCCGCTTTGCCGATTGCCTGCTCGCCGTCGCATATGTCGGTGCTTTTGGGCCAGCCTGTGACGGTTGAGCTGATGAGCTACCGTCCGACGCGCCGCGCAGTGGTGCGTGCGCGCGACGAGGAAGGCAGGGCGCTCTATGGCAAGGTCATGCGCCCGAAGCAGGCGAAGGCTCTGGCGAAGCGCCAGCGGCTCATCAGTGATTCTGATGTGCCTAGTCCGCGTCTGATTCTGGACGACCCGCGCGGGCTCGTCTTGACTTCGGCGGCCAACGGCGTCCCCCTCTCGCACGCCCTCTCGCGGGGCATGGGCGCTGGGGCGGGGCAGATGCTTTTCTCGCTCAA
>JAFYHO010000164.1 GCA_017539125.1 Actinomycetaceae bacterium
AACGCTCCAGACTCGACAGCTCGACCTCGTACGGCACTGCGCTGCGTGCGCAAGGCTCCCTTGTCGCGGCGACACCCGAGACTCCTGCGTAGCCGTCGGGTGCCACCGCTGGTCGCTTCACGCACTCCGCTACGTCGCCTCCCTCTGCCTTCGTCTGTCTTACGTCTCAAGCTTGGCAGTCGCCATCGGCATGAGGGGGCAGTCCTTACGGCACACTCATCCTTTGGCTGTCTCGGGCGCACGTTTCACTCTCGCTTGGCAGGCTGCGCCCACGCCACCGGCCACTGTTGCGCCGACGCCCAGGGGAGAGAAGTGTTCGGCAAGCCTCACGATGTCTTTAACGGTGACGAGTCACCGGCAGATCCAGCTCGCTCCGCAAGCGGCACGAGCCGGAAGGCCCCACATGCCCACCCCGCTGCGATGACGGCTTCGCCTACCGCTTCCCTCAAGACCACCTCGCATGGGCGCACACAAGGAGGTGACAAGTGATGCTTCGCCGCCTGACTCGGCAATCTCGATTGTCGCTGCGGGAGAGAGTGCCCGGACACAGCGCAACCCTTCTCGTTGTTACGGGTTGCGCCATGTCCGTCGGTGAGCTTTATCCAAGTGTGGGGGACGCTCCAGACTTGTCAGCGCCTGAGCACTACGCTGCGTGGGCGAGGCTCCCATGACGCGCCGACACCCGAGACTCCTGCGTCGCCGTCGGGTATCGTCGCTGGTCGCTACGCCTACTGCGCTACGTCGCACCTGCTTACCGCCTTCGTCCCGAGCTTGGCTGAAGCCACCGCCACACGTGGGCTCGCCTTTCGGCACACTCTTCCTTCGCTTATCGAGATGCACGCTGCGCTCTCGTCGGGCAGGCTATGCATTGGCCACCTTCATACTTCTGCGCCCAAGCGAGGAGAGAGAAGTGTTCGATACTGCGTGTCTCACTCATTTGAAGACAGCATAGCTGGTAGAACACCAGTTGGTCACCGCACGTTCTATGGTAGCATAAGAATACTATCGCCTGACGTGTATTTAATGAACGACAAACCAAGTCAAGCAAGCTTGACACGGTTCTGTCTTGAAAGCGGAGCCGACACGCGCGAGCGAAACCTTTTCCTGCGTCAAAGGTTCTCTCTCGCACGTCGGCACATCGACCGCACAATCGCCTTGCTCGCTTGCACATTCCGCAAACGGAAAAAGCGGTTTTACGGACTCGCTCCGCAGGGCAGTGGGGGCTCCTGCGGAGGAGACAGGGGGTGAAAAATTCATTTTCACCCCCTCCAACCCCCGTCAAACTGCTGTGACACAGCAGTTTGGTTTTTCAGCAGATGCGGACAATTTGCAAAAATTGGCAATACGCATCCGCAGCATCAGCAATTAACTTGCTGATATACCGATTTTTACACTTCGTGAAAAAATGCCTTTTTCAGACATCGAGACTGCCCCGCCCCGATGTCTTTTCACCGCTGAAGTGGTTGATTTATCTTTGTCTTTGACAAACTGAAAACTGATTACTGAAAACGAACTATATGAGCAACATCAACACACAAGCTACAGTGAACCTGACCATCAACGGTCAGCAACCTATTCAAGTGCTGCAGCAACTGCGGCAGAACGCTCTGCAGCTGGAGTCGGCTATCGCCAGGGCGGCTGCGGCAGGAAACAGGACAGATCTGCGCAGACTACGCAAGGAACTGACGGACACTCGCCGACAAATCCGTGAGATAGAGTCATCGACAATGCAGGTGGAGAGCGTGATGCGCAGACTGAACCGCGCCACTCCTAACGAACTGAACCGAACCCTGCAGACGCTGAACCGACAACTCCAATACATGGAGCGTGGCTCAGCGGCATGGAACGCACACGTGGCGAAGATTCGGCAGGTGAAAGCGGAACTCGCCAAACTGAATGCCGAACTTAGAGCGCAGGAAGGGTTCTGGAAACGCTTCACACGGACTATGAACGACTGGCAGTCTTCAATCTTCATGACTGCAGCGTTATTGTCTGGCATAGTGATGGCTGGCAGACGTGCAGTGAACGCCTTCGCCGAGATGGAGGAGCAGATGGCAAACACCCGCAAATACACGCAGATGGCGAAGGAGGAGGTTGAGCAACTGAACGAGGCGTTCAAGAA
>JAFYHO010000165.1 GCA_017539125.1 Actinomycetaceae bacterium
GAGAGACCTGTATTTCTAAGGTTCCTCCATTGTCCAGAACGACTATCCCTGAACCTTAAGCCGTCATTGCGGGCGCAGACTCGCAATCTCCTAAGCGGGAAGGGATGCCCCTTCTACATAGGAGATAGCGGATCAGGTCCGCTATGACGGGAAAAAGGGAAAGGATGTCGTTCATAGATAAAGACTCCAATTAAGATTATTAGATAGTGAAAAAACCTCTGCTTATGGCAGGGGTTTTTTCTTTGTTTGACCTCTTTTTCGCTCAATGATTGCCTAAAAAAGTAAGGACAGGGAGTCTTGTGGCGTGTTGTCATATCATTGGTTTTCAGCATAATCCCATAAGAACATTCCTAAAAAGTAGGGACATGGCCCCTTGGAGAGCCTCGCACCTCTTGACAAACGTTTTTTTGCTATATTTTTGCAATGACGGACATGGGACTTGGGTTTACGAAATCCCCATTGAAACCGTCATTGCGGGCTCGACCCGCAATCCCCTGAGCGAAAGGGATACGTCTTCGTGCACAGGGGATGGCGGATGTTCCTCCGCCATGACGGTAAAGGGAAAAGACAGAGCGACCCGGTCAATAGTCCCGCGTAAAAGTAGAAAGCCTATGAAAACATACTTGAAACCACTCATCCTAATCACCGCAGTCCTCGCGCTGGCTTCCTGCGACAGCCCAACCAAGCGCCTTGAGCAAGCCCAAACCTTATATAATGAAGGCATACAACTGCGGGAGCAACGGCGCTCCGAAGAGGCCGCCGAGAAGTTCCTACAAGGGTTGGCACTCGTGCAGCGTTCGGACAAGACTGCCGAGAGCATACAATTGGAAGGCCAGCTCTGCGACAACCTCGGTGCCATGTACCTGAAACACGGCCTTTTCGAGGATGCCTTCAAGCAGCACCAGCAGGCACTGAACTGCTTTAAGCAGACCGCCGACTCTATCGGCATGATGAATGCTTACCGCAACAGCGGTCGGGCGGAGAGGGCGCAGGAACAATACACCCAAGCCAAGCAATACTACGACTCGGCCTTCCGCGTCGCCACCTTCATCAACGACCAAGCCATGCTCGCTGACCTCTATCTCGAGATGGGCCGCGACTACTACATGGAAACAGGCAACTTCGCCAAAGGCATCGAGAGCGTCAACCAAGCCTTAGAAATCGGCCTCGACGACAACGACACCGACATCGCCCACATGACTTTAGGCATCCTCTATTATTACACGCGCGAAAACGAGAAGGCGAAGTCGTTTTTGAACCAAGCCCTTCGCAGCGAGCGCGCCGGACTGAAAATGTCTGTCTATCAAACGCTTTACGCCATCGCCTACAGCGAGAGTGACTATCAGCAGGCGGTGAAATACCACACGCTTTTTTCTGATCACCTGGTGCAAGCCGACGCGGAGCACTCCAGCGAGACCATGCAAAGAATCAAGGCGGAATACGAGTTGAAGGCGCAGCAGAGCGAACTGGAGAGCCTACACCGCACCCGCGACCTGAAACTCTATCTGATTATCGCCTTGGCGGTGATTGCCTTGCTCGTCATTCTACTGATTGTGAGGAAGAAAATCAGCGACCAAAAACTGGAGATGGAGCACTTTGGACGGCTGGTGGAGCGCGACCAAAACCGCATCCACGAGTTGGTGAGCGACATGGAGAACCTGATTCGCACCAACGACGAGTTAAGGCGTAGTCAGCAATCTCTTCC
>JAFYHO010000166.1 GCA_017539125.1 Actinomycetaceae bacterium
AGAAGGTTTAGGGGTTGGGATTTGTTGCGTGAAGAGTTTGAAGAGGGAAGCGTTAGAGGCAGAGAGTTGACGGTTACCGATGCGTTTTTGGACCCAGTCGAGGATGGCTTTGTCTTGGGCTTGAGAAGCATCGGAAGCCAAGCGTAGGGCGAGTCTTTCTTGTTGAGGGGTGAGAGTTCCGGTTTCTGGGATAGCGTTTTGTGCGAGTTTTTGGAGGGTTTGAGCGGCGAAGATCCAATTTGTGCGGGTTTCGTAGATACGGGCGAGTTCGTTAAGGGATTGTGGGTCTGTTTGTGGCAAGAGGAGGTCGATGGCGCGTTGTGTATCGCCTATTTTAATGAGGGCATGGATTGTGACGAGCAAGCGGTCGATTTTAACGTTATTGGGGAGGTCTGGGTCGTCGGTTTGTGAGAGGATCAGCAGAGCGTGTTCTGGTTTATTTTGTTGGAGTTCGATAGCGGCGAGTTCTTCACCGGCGACGGCGCGATTGACGGGGTTATCGAGCATGGGGATGGCTATTGAGAGGGTTTGTGAGGCTTGTTTTATGAGGCCGAGACTGTGGAGCATAGCGCCGTAAGCCATCATGATTTTAGCTTTTTCTGGTCCTTGTGGGAGGCTTGGGAGATGAGCGCGTAGGGCTGAAGCGCTACGGAGAATGACGCCTTGGTTTGAAGAGGGTGTTATGGTTTCGGCGATATGTTGGAGGGTTTGAGCGAGCATAGGCGCGATAACGTTTTGAGGGGCTGGGTTATCGGCTTTTTGGGCGCGGTCTATAGCGTTGAGAGCATCGTACCAATATTTAGCGCGCAGATAAGCGTCGGCTTCGAGGAGGTTAATAATAGCGGAACGTCCGGCCAGGCGGGCTGGGATAGTGAGTTCTGAGAAAGCGTTGGCTGCGTCGATAGGTTTAATTTTTTTATCGGCGAGTTTAAGGGAGATGATTTGTTCGGAGGCTTTTTCTGAGAGGACGATGTTTTTGTTCAGAGACAGCGTATGGAAGAGGTCATAGGCTTTTTTGCGTTGTCCGAGTCGCATATCACGGAACGCGAAAGCGAGTTGATAAGCTGGGGCGTTGGGGAGAACGGAGAGGGCTTGCAGGTCGTTGCGGTTGCCATAACGGGCGATGGTTTCTGCGGCGATGGGCAGCAGCATGTTCCGCATGGGGATAGGGTAATTTTTGAGGCGTGTGAGGTCTTGTGCGAGGAGTTTAGCGGCGTCTGGTCCTTGACGGTTTGCGATAGCGAGGTAGAGTCCGCGCCAGAGTTGAACGGCGCGTTGTTCTTTAGAGGGCCAAGGTTCGTTGAGGAGAGTTGCTTTTTCTGGGTGACCTGAGAGGAGGTTTGTGACGGCGAGCAAGAAACGCACATCTGGGTGAGAAATTTGGTCTGGATCATCTTGGAGGGCGACGCGAAGGACGGCGCAAGCGCCTGTGAAGAATCCGGCGGAGAGGTAAGCTTGTGCGACTTGGAAGCGACGGGCGAAGCGTTCTGCGGGTTCAGAATCGGCGGCAGCGATGAGAGCGGCTTCTCGACGGCGTTCGAGTTCGACGAGCGGGAGGTTTCGCAGTCC
>JAFYHO010000167.1 GCA_017539125.1 Actinomycetaceae bacterium
GGCAGAAGACCTGCGTGTCGCCAGTCCAGCCGAGCCGCTCGTTGCGCTGCGGACAGTCGGTGGGGACGCTTAGGTAGTTCGAGTAGTGCCCCCAGCGCACGTTCGATATCAGCTGGTTGACGGCCTTGTCGCCAGTCTCGATTCGCTTTGCGGAATACATATTGGCAATGGCCGAAATGACCGAACTGTCCAATCCGCCCGAGAGCAACACGCCGTAAGGCACGTCACTCATCAGTTGGCGCTTGACGGCGGCTTTCAGCGCATCGCCAAGGGCTGCAGAGTCGGCACCGCAGTCCTTAACTGCATCATACTCAAACCAGTCGCGTGTCCACCAACGGCGCATCTCGCCCTCGCGGCTGCTGTAGTAATGGCCAGGCAGGAACGGCTCGTAGCGGTCGCAGAAGCCTTCGAGAGCCTTCAGTTCGCTGGCGGCATACACGGTTCCGTCGGCATCGAACCCAATGTAGAGCGGAATGACGCCGATTGGGTCGCGGGCAATCAGAAACTCGTCTTTTTCCTCATCGTAAAGAGCGAAGGCGAAAATGCCGTTCAAATCTTCTAAAAAGTTGATACCCTTTTCTTTATACAGGGCAAGAATAACCTCGCAGTCAGAGCCAGTCTTGAAGGCGTAGGTGTCGGCCATCCGCTGGCGAATCTGCTGGTGGTTGTAAATCTCGCCGTTAACGGCCAGAACTTGCTTGTGGTCAGTTGAATAGAGCGGCTGTCCGCCCGAGAGCGGGTCGACAATGGCCAGGCGCTCGTGGGCCAGCACGCATTTTTCACTACTGTAAACGCCGCTCCAGTCGGGTCCGCGGTGACGGATTTTTGCCGACATCTTTAGTGCCTTTTCGCGCATTTCGGCTGACTTGCCCTGCGCAATGTTGAAAATTGATACGAATCCACACATAATTTACTGATTTATTGATTAATAGATTTATTGATTTCTGATTTATCGCACTGATTAACACTAGTTTTCGGATTCGGCACGCCACGTCCCTACAAATCCATATTCCAACACCCAATACCTAAAACCTAATACCATCACTGCATTCATTTTTAATTTCAAATTTCAAATTTTCAATTATTAAAATACTCTGCCAGTTCGCGGTTTTCGTCTGTAAGACGGCCGTAGTGCTCGTCGTGCTGCGAAATGTCGAGTCCGACGGTCTCATCGGCCTGGCTCACGCGCATCGTAACCATCTTATTTGTAATGTAATAGAGCACGTAGGTGACGGCAAACGTGAACACAAAGACAATCACAATGGCCAGCACGTGGTTGAAAATGAACTGCGAGTGCGTAACACCTTCTGCCATAAGGCTTTCGGCTTCATACTGATAGACGAATATTCCCGAGAGAATTGTGCCAACAATACCGCCCACGCCGTGAGTGGGGAACACATCTAGGGCATCGTCGACGCTGGTGTGGTTCTTCCAGTGGCAGGCCGTGTTCGAGATAATGGTGGTGATAATGGCGATTATTATGCTGTCGCTCACCGACACCCATCCTGCCGAAGGCGTAATGGCCACCAGACCGAGCACTCCGCCCACTGCGGCGCCCATTGCCGACGGCTTGCGGCCAATCATACAATCGATAAAAACCCACATCAGCATTGCCGTGGCTGCCGCCGTGTTGGTGTTCAGGAAGGCTTTGACA
>JAFYHO010000027.1 GCA_017539125.1 Actinomycetaceae bacterium
AATCTTATTCGCCTCGCAGGCCCTGACGCGCGCCGTGCCCTGACACTCCTCGAAGCCGCTGCACAAAGCGCTTTCGCGCGCGGCTCGCAGGCTATCGAAATTGACGACGTCTCGCACGCGGCAAACGGCGCAACCGTCACCTACGATCGAGACGGAGACGAACACTATGCCGTCATCTCCGCATTCATCAAATCGATTCGCGGTTCAGATGTGGACGCGGCAATGCACTATCTCGCGCGAATGCTCGAAGCAGGGGAGGACCCGCGCTTTATTGCCCGCCGCCTCATGATTAGCGCAGCCGAAGACGTCGGCATGGCAGACCCCTCAGCCTTGCAAACAGCCACAGCGGCTGCACAGGCAGTCGCCCTCGTCGGAATGCCCGAAGCTCGCATTATTCTCGCCGAAGCCGTTACCCATCTTGCCACGGCACCCAAATCAAACCGCTCCTACTTGGCTATCAATGCGGCAATTGCCGATGTAAAAGCAGGGAACACCCCGCCCGTCCCACTTCACCTACGCAATGCCTCATTCAAAGGCGCAGATGAGCTCGGCTTTGGAGACGGCTACCTCTACGCCCACGATTTCCCTGAGGGCGTCGCCCCGCTGAACTTTATGCCCGAGGGCATGGAAGGCAAGCGTTACTATGAGCCGACCGAGCGTGGTTTCGAGGGCAATATCACGCCCCGCCTAGCCGCAATACGCCAGATACTAGGGCGCGGTCACTGATATGCTTATCCGCGTTGCTTATGCGAACTGCTCGTATAAGCAGCCATAAGAACCTGGGGTCTTAGCCACAAGGTTGGCCCCGCAGCCCATACAGGCTGCGCATAGATTATCGACAGGAGAATACTATGGCTGGGAATCGTTCCCGTAAAGCAGTGCGCCAGTCGCGCGCACTCGGAATTGCTCTGACCCCCAAGGCAGAGCGTTATATGCAGCGCCGCCCCTACCGTCCCGGTGAGCATGGTCGCGCCCGCACCAAAGAATCCGATTACTCGATTCGTCTGAAGGAAAAGCAGCGTCTTCGCGCCCAGTACGGCATCCGTGAAGCCCAAATGCGCCGCGTCTGGGAAGAAGCACGCCGTATGGACGGCCTTGCAGGTGAGAACCTCGTTGAGCTTCTCGAGATGCGCCTCGATGCCCTCGTGCTCCGCGCCGGTTTCGCCCGTACAACAGCACAGGCACGCCAAGTCGTTGTTCACCGCCACATCATGGTTGACGGTCGCATTGTTGACCGCCCCTCCTTCCGCGTCAAGCCCGGCATGATTATTCAAGTCAAGCCCCGTTCGCAGGCTTCCCCGCAATTCCTTGTCGCGGCACAGGGCGCACACCGCGATGTGCTTCCTAAAGTTCCTGAGTATCTCGATGTCGAGCTTGAAAAGCTGCGCTTCACACTTGTGCGCCGCCCCAAGCGCGCCGAGATTCCAGTGACCTGCGACGTCCAAATGGTCGTCGAGCACTACTCGCGCTAAGACTGTGCAAGGCGCGCTCTGCGGGGCGCGCCTTTTGCATTTCTTCACCAACTTTTTACAGTATGTAGATATCCACTTTTCACGAACCTGTGTCGTCAAGGAGCACCACCATGCGTACAGCCGAAATTCGTCAACGTTGGCTCGATTTCTTCGCTAAAAACGACCACCATATTGCCGAGTCTGTCCCGCTCGTCTCGCCAGACCCCTCGATTCTTTTCACCATCGCTGGCATGGTGCCGTTCATTCCCTACATCATCGGCACAGAAGAATCACCCTACCCGCGTATCGCCTCGGTGCAAAAATGTATCCGCACCAACGATATCGAGAATGTCGGCAAAACAACCCGCCACGGCACATTCTTCCAAATGTGTGGAAACTTCTCTTTCGGCGACTACTTCAAAGAGGGTGCCTCGCGTTACGCCTGGGATTTGTTGACGACCTCGCAAGACGAGGGTGGCTACGGCCTTGACGGTGACAAGATTTGGGTGACGATTTGGGAAAATGACGATGTCGCCTACGATACGTGGACGCGCGATATTGGGCTTGATCCTAAGCGCGTTGTCAAGCTCAAGCGAGAAGAAATCTTCTGGTCGACAGGTCAGCCAGGCCCGGCAGGTCCGTGCGCTGAAATCCACTACGATCGCGGCCCTGATTTTGGCCCTGAAGCAGTCGGTGGCACTGTTGACCCTGGTGGCGACCGCTACCTCGAGATTTGGAACCTCGTCTTTGACGAATTTTTGCGTGGTGAGGGAGAGGGTAAAGACTATCCGCTTCTTGGCGACCTGCCGCAAACAGCAATCGATACGGGTGCTGGCCTTGAGCGTATTGCTTTCTTGCTTCAAGACAAAGCCAATATGTACGAGACTGACCAGGTTTTCCCCGTCATCGCAAAGACGGAAGAAATCACTGGTAAGCGATACGGCGCAGACGCTGAGGATGATATCCGTATGCGCGTGATTGCTGACCATGTGCGCTCCTCGCTCATGCTTATTGGGGACACAGTGCGCCCCGGCAATGACGGACGCGGGTATGTGCTTCGCCGCCTGCTGCGCCGCTCGGTGCGTTCTATGCGCCTGCTCGGCGTGGATGAGCCGGTCATGGAACACCTCATCACTGCCTCCAAAGACGCGATGAAAGAGTCCTATCCCGAGCTTGAGACGAACTTCGACCAGATTCTTTCCGTCGCCTGCACAGAAGAAGACGCATTCCGTCGCACTCTCAGTGCTGGCACACAGATTTTTGACCTTGCCGTTGATAAGGCGAAAGCCGCCAACACGTCAGGGAACGTCATTCTTCCTGGCTCTGACGCTTTCACCTTGCACGACACTTACGGTTTCCCCATTGACCTCACTTTGGAGATGGCAGCTGAGCATGGGGTAAGCGTTGACGAAAACGAATTCCGCCGTCTTATGCAAGAGCAGAAAGACCGCGCCCGTGCGGACGCGCAGTCCAAGAAAGCTGGCCATGTTGATGCTGGTGTGTACCGCTCCATCATGGACGAAAACGGGGGGGCGACACGATTCCTCGGCTACACCGAGAGTCAATGCGAAGCAAAAGTACTTGCTATTTTGGCTGATGGACAACCCGTTCCCGCTGTCACTGCGCCAGCAGATGTTGATGTTATCCTCGACCAGACACCATTCTGGGCAGAAATGGGTGGTCAGCTTGCCGACCACGGCATGCTCTCGTCCGCTTCCGGTGGCTATGTCGATGTTCAGGACGTGCAAGCACCCGTTAAAGGTCTGCATGTGCATCGTGGACAGCTCACCGAGGGAACTCTTGCTTTGGGTGATACAGTCCATGCCGCTATCGATGTCGCACGTCGCGGACACATCGCCCGCTCACACACGGCGACACACATGATTCACAAGGCTCTGCACGAGTTCTTGGGCGAGCAGGCCACACAGGCAGGTTCTGAAAACTCGCCTAGCCGTATGCGCTTCGACTTCCGTCATGGCAGCCAAGTTCCCGCCGACATTATGGAGGGAATTGAGGCTCGCGCCAATGAGCGGTTGCAAGAAAACCTCGACGTCACCGACGAAGTCTTGCCGATTGAGGAAGCCCTCAAGACGGGCGCAATGGCGCTCTTCGGTGAGAAATATGGCAATGAAGTGCGCGTTGTTTCTATCGGGGGAGACTGGTCGAAAGAATTCTGCGCTGGCACTCATGTCGGGCAGACAGGCGAAATCGGCTTGATTTCCGTCCTTGGAGAATCCTCTATCGGTTCAGGCGTGCGCCGAATTGAAGCGCTCGTCGGCGAAGGTGCGTATGCTCAAGGAGCAAAAGAGCGCGCTCTTGTCTCCCAGCTCTCCACAATGCTTGGCGCACAGCCCGCCCAGCTCCCAGAGCGTATTGACAGTCTTATGACGCGCCTGAAAGCAGCGGAAAAAGAAATCGCTGCCATGCGCAAAGACCAGCTTCTTTCCTCTCTCGATTCCATTCTGAAGGCAGGGAAAGCGGTTGGCGATTACACCCTTTACACCGTCAATATCGGCTCTATCGACGCAGCCGATGACGCTCGCACGCTCGCAACCTCCCTCCTTGACCGTCTGTCTAACACCGATAGTGTCGTGGTCATTGCTGGCGTGCTTAGTGGTAAGACAACTCTCGTTATTGGCGTAACCGCTGGGGCGCAGGCTCGCGGCGCTCACGCCGGCAAACTCGTCCAGAGCGCCAGCAAAGTCCTCGGCGGTGGCGGCGGCGGACGTGACAGCCTCGCTCAAGGCGGTGGCGGCAACCCCGAGAAAATCGACGACGCTTTTGCTGCTATCGAAAGAGAATTGAGCGCGTGAGGACAGGCAAACGCTATGGTGTTGACGTCGGCAAAGTCCGAATCGGACTTGCCGAATCTGACGACGAGGGCATACTCGCCACGCCTGTTGAGACCGTTCACGTTGGCGCTTCCGATGTGCGCAAAATAGCACGTATAGTCCGCGAAAATAACGCTCTCGAAGTTATCGTCGGTCTGCCCGTCACCATGAAAGGGCTGGAAGATTCCTCAACAAAGCGCGCACGACGCTGGGCCCGCCGTCTCGGTTGGGCAATCAAACCAATCCCTGTGCGTCTCTTTGACGAGCGCCTCTCTACTGTCAGTGCCCACCACCAACTCGACGAAACTGGGCACTCTCACAGCGACCGTCAAGACATTATCGACCAAGCAGCTGCCGTCCTTATCTTGCAAACAGCCTTAGATAATGAGAGACTAACAGGCAGACCCCCCGGCGAACTTCTTGAGATTATCGATCGGGAAAAGCACGAGGAGAACGATGAGTAATTTATTTGATGACTTTACGTCTGCTGACGGTGCCACAAGCACTTCCTTGGCAGACACAGCCGTCACGAAAAACACCCGTTCTTCTTCTAAAAACTCTGCAAAAAAGCAGGGGAAAAAGTCGAAAACGCCTTTGCGTATCGCAATTATCGCAGGCCTTGTTGTTGCTCTTCTTGTCGGCATCTACCCGATTTTTACCGGTGTACTTGGAGGCGGAGATTACGATGGGGATGGCACTACGCCCGTTCAGATTGTTATTCCTGAGGGAGCAAGCGGCTCTGCTATTGCCACTATTCTCGCCGATAACGGTGTCGTAAAATCTGAGGGAGCGTTTATTCGTGCCTGTAAAGCAGATTCGCGTTCTTCTTCTATTCAACCGGGCACATACAATCTGAAAAAAGAAATGTCCGCGGCAAGTGCTCTGTCGGCATTGCTTGACCCAGCCTATAAAGCAGAAGTCAAAATAACGATCCCTGAGGGTTTCACAAAA
This sequence comes from Actinomycetaceae bacterium, assembly GCA_017539125.1. Taxonomy (GTDB): domain Bacteria; phylum Actinomycetota; class Actinomycetes; order Actinomycetales; family Actinomycetaceae; genus RUG11864. Next base: position 5,234 of record JAFYHO010000027.1, read on the forward strand.
ACACAGGTTTTTGACAAAATCTCTACTCTGTTGAATGTTCCTCTCGACGACGTGAAAGCCGCTGCCGGCGATTCCGCTTCTCTTGGTTTACCTGATGTAGCAAGTGGAGAAATCGAGGGATGGATTGCCCCCTTGACCTATACTTTTGAGCCTGGTACGTCCGCGGTAGAGGTTTTGCAAGCTATGGTTACTGCTCGCATTGAGCAGATGAATGAGCTCGGTATTCCTCAAGATCAATGGGAGGAGAGCCTCATTAAAGCTTCTATTGTTGAGCGTGAGGTTTTCACAGCCGCAGACTATGCCAAAGTTGCGCGCGTTATCGAGAACAGGCTCGCGGATACTGAGTCTGTACAAGGTCGCCTGCAAATGGATTCGACTGTTTTGTATGGCGTCGGCAAGACTGGTGGCTCGCCCACTCAAGCTGAACTTAGTCAAGACACTCCCTATAACACGTATATCCATGCAGGTCTGCCTCCTTCACCAATCAGCAATCCTGGGATAGCGGCACTTGAAGGCGTGCGCAGTCCAGCTGAAGGGGATTGGCTTTATTTCGTAACGGTTAATCTTGATAGTGGCGAGACGAAGTTTGCTTCTGATTTGACAGAGCACGAGGCGAATATTGAAGAATATCGTGCTTGGCTCACTGAAAATCCACAATAAAATCCACAGCTCTTGATCTCTTGGGGATAAGTTTTTTGTCCTTCTGCTCATTTCGATAATCTGCCACTATGGCATTTTTTAGCTATGAACGCATTTTGCGTGGTGTTCTTTCCTGGCGGCAAGCCGCAGTATTCTCAGCACTACTCTGTGTCCTTTGCCTTGCGATTCTTTTCCATATGAATCGCCTTGACTCTCTCACTCTTTCGGCGAGCGTCAGTGTTTTTGTTCTTGTGCCGCTCGCTCTGGCAGCTCTTATAGATTCTGTGTGCCATATTCTTCCCGACCCACTGCTCTTATTCGCCGCGGTAATCGCGCTTGTATCTCTACTCTTTTCACCGTGGGAAGATATTGTGCACGCTTTTCTCAATGCAGGCGTATTTCTCGCTATTGGCCTGGCGATGAGCCGTATCAGCTCATTTGGTCGAGGGGACGCAAAACTTATGGGTGTTCTCGGCTTGTGGCTCGCCAACCCCATCATGGTGTGCGTGGCATTGCTGCTCGCATTCGTGGGCGCAGGTCTTTTTGCGCTCCTCCTTCTTGTGTTAAGGCGCGCCAAACTGCGTTCCTCTATAGCGCTGGGCCCCTGGCTTATTGCAGGTTCTTTCCTGTCATATGTGCTCAACTTTATGTCCGCGTCAATATCGGGCTAAAAGTTTTATTTATCCCATTTGGCGTGCTTCTTTGTGTTTTTATGCTTCTAAGTGAGAGAATCAGGGTATGTTTCGTTGGACTACAGCAGGTGAATCGCACGGACCTGCACTTTTAGCTCTTATTGAGGGCCTTCCTGCAGGGCTTGCTTTGACAAGTGCAGATATACGCGACGCTTTAGCGCGCAGACGTCAAGGCTACGGCAGGGGAGCGCGCCAAAAATTCGAGACGGACGAGCTCGAGGTCGTCTCAGGTTTGCGCCATGGTCGTACTCTAGGGAGCCCCTTGGCTTTGCGTATCGGCAATAGCGAGTGGCCCAAGTGGACGGAGGTTACTCTGGCAAAGACCATTACAACGTCCAAAGCAGCGATTCGAACGTGGCCACCGCCACGGTGTCGGGCACCACTGTCACGGTGTCAGCCGTGGATGCAGGAACAGCCAGAATCATTGTGAAGGAAGCGATGCGTGGGAGGACAGCGGTAATAAATGTGACGGTGACCCCGCGTCCGGTTTCCTACCTCACCTGCCCAGACGACCACCACCCGCACCTCATCGACCTTGGACTGCCCTCCGGCACCCTTTGGTCGTGCAGCAACATGGGTGCTGAAAAACCGGAATTATGTGGCGACTTCTATGCATGGGGCGAGGTGCAAGAGAAGATCGTGTATGATGATGCCATGTATCAATACTGCACTGGTGAGGATACCAACGGTGACGGATGGTATGATGATTATCATAGTGACATAGATTGGTATGGTGTTTGGCAATCTATCGGCACTAATATCGCCGGTACGCAGTATGACGTTGTCCATGTGAAATGGGGCGGCTCCTGGGTGATGCCGTCTAAAGACCAAATAAAAGAGATGCTTGACTACTGTACAAATGAATGGACAACTGTCAATAGAATC
>JAFYHO010000028.1 GCA_017539125.1 Actinomycetaceae bacterium
CCTCCGAGGTTGTCGAAGTCGGCCAGAAAGTCACCGTCGAGGTTCTCGACGTCGATATGGACCGCGAGCGCGTTTCCCTGTCCCTCAAGGCAACTCAGGAAGATCCGTGGCAGGTCTTTGCCCGCACACACGCTATCGGCCAGATTGTGCCCGGCAAGGTCACCAAGCTCGTTCCCTTCGGCGCGTTTGTGCGTGTTGAGGACGGCATCGAGGGTCTTGTTCATATTTCTGAGCTTGCCCAGCGTCATGTTGATTTGCCCGAGCAGGTCGTTAAGGTTGGCGAAGAAGTGTTCGTCAAGGTTATTGATATTGACCTTGAGCGCCGCCGCATTTCGCTCTCGCTCAAGCAGGCCAATGAGGGCGTTGACCCGACTTCTGAGGACTTCGACCCGTCACTCTACGGCATGGCCGCCGAGTACGACGAAGAGGGTAATTACAAGTACCCAGAAGGCTTCGATCCCGAGTCCAACGAGTGGCTTGAGGGCTTCGAGGCGCAGCGTGAAGCATGGGAGGCCGAGTATGCGGCTGCCCAAGCTCGCTGGGAGGCACACAAGGTGCAGGTGGCTGCTGCTAACGAGGCTGACGCGGCTGCTGCCGCTGAGGCCAGCGAGAAGAAGGAAGCTGAAAAGGAAGAGACTTCCTATACTTCTGAACCCGCTGACAGTGCCGGTACTTTGGCTTCTGATGAAGCCCTTGCCGCTCTGCGCGAGAAGCTTACCAACAACTAGTTGGCTTTTAGCTATCGAAAATCCCCGCAGCCTCTGCGGGGATTTTTCTTTCCCGTATATGCGCCTCCCGACCTCGACATTGCGAGCGAACGGAGTGAGCGTGTTCGGCAGCTTCGCTGCCTCTCATAACTGCGTCGCTACGGTCCTGAGAGCGAGCTCTCAGACCCTTCGCTTCTTGTTATGGCAATCAATAATGGATAGTTGTCAGTGTTGCAAAGCAAGCAATAACGGACTATTGATTGCTTCGTCACTTCGTTCCTCGCAATGACGGTAAGGGCGACGGCAAAGGGCTACGCTCACAGGGGAGAGACTTGCGTGTTGCTGGGGGTTTGGTAACGTAGGGCTATGGATACAGTGGAAGAAGTCAATAAAACAGAGAAAAAGCGGGGCGGCCTCGCCATAATCGCCACGCTTTATTTACTGGGCATTTTCATCGGCGCGCTCGACACGGGTATCGTCACCCCTGCACGCACAGTCGTCCAAGACGAATTTGGTATCAACGACGCTACCGGTGTATGGATTATTACGATTTACACCCTCGCCTACGCCGTTGCAATCCCTATCATGGGCAAGCTCGCCGACAGGCGCGGACGCAAAATCGTTTACCTTATCGCGGTCTTTCTCTTTGGCCTAGGTTCACTTGGTTGCGGGCTTTCGCAGGCCGCAGGCTCATTCGAGCTGCTCCTTCTTGCCCGCGTCATTCAAGCAATCGGCGGTGGCGGTATTTTGCCAGTCGCAACAGCAGAATTTGGTACAGCATTCCCCGAAGAAAAACGCGGCATGGCACTTGGTTTCGTCGGCATGGCATACGGTGTTGCCAATATCCTCGGTGCTACCGCTGGCAGCGCAATCATGGACATTTTCGGTAATAACCATTGGCCCTACGTTTTCTATATCAACATTCCTATCTGTGCAGTCATTATCATTTTGGGCATCTTCTACCTGCCGAACTCCACAAGCGAAGAAACGCAGCCTCTTGATTTCCTCGGCATTGGGCTTCTTACCCTTATTACGCTTGGCGTGATGTACGGCTTGAAGAATATCGACTTTACTGACGTTCCCGATTCTCTTGCTTCAACGGACGTCTATCCCTATCTGCTTGGCGCGCTCGTGCTATTGCCATTCTTCTTCTGGCGCGAAAAGCGCGCGAGCGACCCAGTAATGAACCTCGGTTACTTCACCAACCGCGACATTCTGCTCACCATGATTATCTCTATCGTGACGGGAATTATCCTCATGGGCAGCGTCTTTGTTCCCCAATTTGGTGAAAACGCTTTGGGAATGGAAGAGGGCTCAGGTGGCTATCTCGTCATGGTGCTTGCGGTGTTTTCCGGTATCGGTGCTCCGGTATCCGGCAAGCTTATTGACCGTTTTGGAGTGAAGCCAATCCTTGGCATTGGTTTGCTGGGCTCAATGGCAGGCGGTTTGTATGCCTATTATGTGACAGCAGATAATCCCACATGGACAAACGTCATCATTTGCCTTGTGCTTCTGGGCTTCGGCTTGGGCTTCACAATGGGCACGCCGCTGAATTACATGATGCTCGCTAAAACCGAGGAACGTGAAGCAAATTCTGCTCTCGCAACGCTTTCGCTGGTGCGTTCTATTGGTACGGCTCTTGGTCCGTCAGTCATGGTGGCATTTATTACCGTGGCGGGAGCAAAAATCCCTGAGCGCATTGCCGCCAATCCGAGCCAGGCCGACACTATCGCACGCATGACAATCAACGAGGGTTTCGGGCATATGTTCCTCTTTGTCGCCCAGATTTCCCTCGTGGCGCTTGTACTTCTCCTGTTCTATCGGGAAGAAAAGAAGAAAGTCGCAGTTGACGCGCTCCCTGCCGTTTAGCTGTAGTATCTCAGTATCGACCAGACACGGACGGGAGGGGGAGTGATGATTATTTGCCTCACTGGAGGTATTGGCTCAGGCAAGAGTCATGCTGCCTCCATTCTGGAAAGTTTCGGAGCCTATGTGCTCGATTTGGACGATATTTCCCGTGATATTCTCGCTCCTAATACGCCGGCGACCCTGCGCGTTTTAGAGCTGTGGAGCGAAGCGGGCAGTGAGGGCGTCATTGATAGAAAAGCACTCGCAGATATTGTTTTTTCCGATTCGCAGGCGCGCGCACACCTAGAAGCCATTGTTCATCCCGCCGTGTGGGACGAGGTCGATTCGCGTATCGCTCAGATACGCGAGCTTGACGAACAGGCAGTTATTGTCCTTGAGCTCGCCCTGCTTGCTGGTTCTTCGCGCGAACAATGGGCAGATATTAACCTTGGCATTGTGGCTGACGAAAATGTGCGTCTCGAGCGTCTTGCGCGTTACCGTGGCATGAGTGCCGATGAAGCGCGTGCACGCATAGCGGCACAAGTCAGTGACAGGGAGATACGGGAACTCTGCGATGAAGTCATCGATAATTCGGGAACGCCTGAAGCATTAGAAGAAGCGCTCGCAGCGTTCTGGCATAAGTACGTAGCCGCCTACTAAACTCACCCCAGCGTCGCGAGTGGGGGCGCGGCGATTATTTCCGTCTCGGTCCGTGTTCGCCTGCCTGTCGGCAGGCTCCGCCCCTTCTTCACTTCGGTCTCGAAAGTAAACTTTCGGACACTCCGTTCAGTGCGGGTAAGGCTTGAATCCCTCGACGAAAATAAGTCGCCGCGCAACCTAATCCGTCATTGTTCGTCGCCTTCGGCGACTTCCACAACTTCCTCACTCCAGTCTTGAAAGCAAGCTTTCAGACCTTCCGTTCGTCGTTGTGCGAGGAACGAGCGAAGCGAGTGACGAAGCAATCTCGAGATCGCCGCGGTCGCCTTTCAGGCTCCCTCGCGACGACGAAAATTACTCTTCTCCAGCTTTTTCACGTTCGCGATCAGCAGCGCCGTGGACGATACGCGGAGTCTCTTTCGCCTTGGTAATACCAGCGACTTCGTATGCTTCGTCCTCGTCGAGAGTTTCTTTCTCCAGCAAAGCATCGACGAGAGCTTGATGTTGGTCGTGATGTTCACGCAAGAGACGGCGAGCTTCCGCGTAACATTCACGCATAAGCTTCTGCACTTCTTCATCGACCTTTTCAAGGAGCGCCTCAGAAGCGCCGGCAGAGCGCGGGTCTCCCTCGATGGGATAGACCTGAACAGGGCCAATATCCTCGCTCATACCCCAGCGCCCAAACATTTGACGCGCGATATTGGTGGCCTGCTGCAAATCAGAATCAGCGCCCGTTGTGACAACGCCATAGACTTCCTGTTCAGCAGCCATACCGCCCAAAGCGCCGATAATGCGACCGCGCAAATAGTCTTTGTCGTAGCCGTACTTGTCCGATTCGGGAGTCGAAAGCGTGACACCCAAAGCGCGCCCGCGCGGAATAATCGAAATCTTACGCACAGGGTCAGCACCGGGCTGAATCATGCCAAGCAAAGCGTGCCCGCCCTCATGCCACGCAGTGCGCTCGCGCTCCTCGTCGTCCATAACAACAGCGCGCTCCACGCCCAGCTGAATCGTCTCGAGAGCATTCGTAAAGTCACTCATGTCAATCTCGGACTTTTCGCTACGCGCAGCAAGCAGAGAAGCCTCATTGACAAGATTGGCAATATCGGCGCCTGTCAGGCCGGGAGTGGACTTTGCCAGGGCCTCCAAATCCACGCTCTCAGCAAGCGGATGCTCACGCACATGAACCTTGAAAATCGCTTCGCGGCCCTTTTGATCTGGGGGAGAGACGGTAATCGTGCGGTCAAAACGGCCAGCACGTGTAAGAGCCGAATCGAGAACCTCAGCCAAATTCGTCGCCGCCACAACGATAAGGTTGGAATCGGCATCGAAACCGTCCATTTCCGTCAAAATCTGATTGAGAGTCTGCTCCCTATCCTCATTGCTGCCAATCGCGTTGGCACGCGCGCGAGAACGCCCAATCGCGTCAATCTCGTCAATGAAAATGATTGCGGGGGCAACCTTGCGGGCAGCCTCAAAGAGATTGCGCACGTCAGAAGCGCCCTTACCAGCCAGAATGCCGCCAATTTCAGCAGCTGAAATGGAGAAGAAAGGCACCTTCGCTTCGCCAGCAGTTGCGCGAGCCAGAAGAGTCTTACCCGTTCCAGGGCCGCCCTCAAGGAGAATACCACGCGGAATTTTCGCCCCAAGACGCGTGTATTTTTCAGGATTGCGCAACATATCGACCACTTCACGCAGCTGGTCTTCGACCTCATCAATACCGGCAACGTCCTCGAAAGTGACGCGGTTTTTATCAGGGTCAACTGGTTTATGGTCGCCAATAGAGCCGAAGATAGAGCCGCCCATCTGCTTGCCCATAATCCAATAGAACAGGGCGCCGATGAGAATAATCGGCACAAACATCTCGAGGAATACGAGGAGGAAATTAGTGCCATGAATAGGGGACGTGGCGACGAGAGGAACATTCTTTTCTTTCAGTAATGCCGATAGATTATCCTCTTCCCACGTTGGGCGTTCAGTAATGAATTGGCTGTAGAAGATTTCCTCGTCGTCATAGCCGAGAATACTGTCAACGAGTTTCCCAGGGGCTTCAAGCATAGAGTCGATAGCTTGGGAAATTTTTTGAAGAGTCTCGTTAGTGGAGGATTCCTTCTTATCTTTTTTGTCAATAGGAGCAGGCGTGTCGTCAGGCGGAACGAATTCCACTGCTTCTTTCAGTACGCCCTCGATCGTGTCGCCCTCGGCCTTAATAATCTTGACGTTATCTTTTTCGAGCTGTTCGTAGAACTGCGAATAGGGCAGATTTGTAATCACAGGGTCACTATGGTTGCTGACGCGTGCAAAACCGAAAGAGAGAACTATCCACAAAATAAGGAGAAGAATGCCCGATTTTATCCAGAAGCTTTTAGGGCGCGCCTCTTTATCGCCCGAATTATCCGGCAAGCCCTCAGCGCGCCACGCAGGGGCTTCCTTATCCTTTTTGGATGTGCGCAGGGGGTTTCTTGCGCGTTCGTCTGCATTCTGATTGCTAGTGCGCAATTTTTCCTTGGACATACATCTCCTTACATCTTTAGCTCTCTTATTCTTCCACAGACCACGGAGAAAAATCGCCCCCTGTACTTTGCTTGTGGTGAAACAGGCTCTCTCTCGCAATGACGTTTGCAGGAGTGTTAAGGTGTTTGTATGCGGTCTGTGAGTGATGTGGAGCGGATTGACGCGCCCTTTGAAGTGGTTTCCGAGTACACCCCCTCGGGCGACCAGCCGACCGCTATCGCCGAGCTTGCCGAACGCCTAGAAGCAGGCGAAAAAGATATCGTTCTTCTCGGTGCAACGGGCACAGGAAAATCCGCCACAACCGCATGGCTTATCGAAAAAGTCCAGCGCCCAACCCTCATTCTTGAACCGAATAAGACTCTCGCCGCGCAAATGGCCGCCGAGTTCCGCCAGCTCATGCCCAATAACGCCGTCGAATACTTTGTCTCCTACTATGACTACTACCAGCCCGAAGCCTACGTCCCCCAAACAGACACGTTTATCGAGAAAGACTCGTCGATCAATGACGAAGTCGAGCGTCTGCGTCACAGCGCCACAAACTCATTGCTGACCCGCCGCGATACCGTCGTCGTCGCCTCGGTTTCCTGTATTTATGGTTTGGGTACGCCTGAGGAATATGTTGACCGCATGGTGCGTATCGCTGTTGGAGATGAAATCGATCGCGACGAGCTACTGCGCACATTCGTCTCCATGCAATACACCCGCAATGACCTCGCCTTTACGCGCGGAACATTCCGCGTGCGCGGGGACACGGTCGAGATTATCCCCGTCTATGAGGAACTTGCTCTGCGTATCGAGTTTTTTGGGGACGAGGTAGAAACAATCACCTATCTCCACCCTCTCACAGGCGCGGTTATCCGCGAAACGGACACGGCACATATTTTCCCCGCCTCGCACTATGTGACAGGTCCCGAGCGCATGGCGCGTGCTATTGCTTCGATTGGAGAAGAGCTCGATAGTCGCCTTGAAGAATTGAGGTCGCAAGATAAGCTCCTTGAGGCTCAGCGCCTCGAGATGCGCACGTCTTACGATATCGAGATGATGAAAAATGTGGGGACGTGCTCGGGTATCGAGAACTATTCGCGGCATATTGACGGGCGCGAGGCAGGTACGCCGCCGCACACCCTGCTCGACTTTTTCCCCGACGATTTTCTGCTTATTATCGACGAGTCCCATGTGACAGTTCCGCAGGTAGGGGCGATGTATGAGGGGGATATGAGCCGCAAGCGCACCTTGGTTGATTACGGTTTCCGCCTGCCCTCGGCGATGGATAATCGCCCGCTCAAATTCGACGAGTTTTTGGAGCGTATCGGCCAGACGGTGTATCTGTCGGCAACGCCTGGCAAGTACGAGTTGGAGCTGTCTGACGGGGTTGTGGAGCAGATTATTCGCCCGACAGGGCTGGTTGACCCGCTGGTGACGGTCAAGCCGACTGAGGGGCAGATTGACGATTTGCTTGAGCAGATACGCCAGCGTGTTGAGCGTGATGAGCGCGTATTGGTGACGACCTTGACGAAGAAAATGGCAGAAGATTTGACTGATTATCTCGCTGAGAGGGGAGTGCGGGTCGAGTATTTGCACTCCGATGTCGACACATTGAGGCGCGTGGAATTATTACGTGAGTTGCGGCTTGGAAAGTTTGACGTGCTCGTGGGTATCAATTTGCTGCGCGAGGGCTTGGACTTGCCGGAAGTTTCTCTTGTCTCGATTTTGGACGCAGACAAAGTCGGTTTCTTACGTTCTACCACGTCTCTTATCCAGACGATTGGGCGCGCAGCGCGAAACGTCTCCGGCGAGGTGCATATGTACGCCGATTCGATAACCGACAATATGCGCGCAGCCATCGACGAGACAAACCGTCGTCGCGAGAAACAAATCGCCTACAACACCGCCCACGGAATTGACCCGCAGCCTTTACGGAAGAAGATTGCTGACGTCACCGATATGCTCGCTCGCGAAGACATCGACACCGCACAGCTTCTTGAGGGCGGCTACCGTCAAGAAACCGAGCACGGCCGCAAAGCAGCCTCTGCGCGCGAGAAAGCACGCGCTGAGGGAGCGCGTGACCTGCGCGAACTCATCGAAGAATTGACAGGTCTGATGCACGCCGCCTCCGATCAGCTCCAATTCGAGCTTGCCGCGCGCTACCGTGACGAAATCAAAGACCTCAAAAGCGAACTACGTCAATCCCAGCAGGCACAATCATGATTTTTGGGCCGCGTCTTACGCCCGCAGAGATGTTATAAGCGCAACGGAAATAGAAATCCACCCCTTTGCGTTGGTATAGTTAGCCCAGATGGAGGGGAGTATTCCCACCCAACATCTGATTCGTCATCACGGCGCGTTCCCTGCAATGCCCCGGATCAGAGGCCTGTAGCGCAGTAGCTGCAAGGCGGGAAGAGACCTCCGGTATTTTTTCCTACCGGAGGACTATCTATGTTGAATATAGCGGCGAGTGCCAGCACAGCAGCCCCACCACCCTTATCTGCTGATATGCAAGTCCATCTTCTCGAATGGATTATTATGGCTCTCCTCGTCTTGGGACTCGTCATTGTCGACCTTGTCGGGCACGTCCGCAAAGCCCACGAGCCAACAATGCGTGAAGCAACCAGCTGGCTTATCTTCTATGTGGCTCTCGCCGTCATCTTCGGCATTTACGTGATTTTCCGTCATTCTCCCGAATTTTCCGTCGAATTTTTCTCCGTCTACTTCACTGAATACTCACTGTCAGTGGACAATATTTTCATCTTCATTATCGTTATGACGTCTTTCCGTGTGCCGCGCAAATACCAGCAAAAAGCGCTGCTGTATGGAATCGTGATTGCCCTTATTGTGCGCTTTGTATTCATTCTTCTCGGTGCCGCACTGCTCGCTCGCTTCGGCTGGATATTCTTCTTCTTCGCCATCTTCTTGCTCTACACTGCCTATGCTCAAGTCAAAGAAGGCCTTGAAGACGACGAGACAAAAGGCGACCCCGACGAGTACGAGCCAAATGCGATTACACGTCTGACCGCCCGCATTTTCAAGGTCACTCAAGGCTTCGTTGGTGACAAGCTCGTCGTGCGCCGCTCATCGGGCTTCGCGCTGACTCCACTGCTCCTGTGTATTGTCTCGATTGGCTCTGTCGATTTAATGTTCGCCCTCGACTCCATCCCAGCATCTTTCGGTTTGACCCGCCAGCCCTTCATCATTTTCGCGGCAAATGCTTTCGCCCTTTTGGGGCTGCGCCAGATGTTTTTCCTTGTGGACGCACTACTTGGACGTCTGGTCTACCTCAATTTTGGGCTTGCAGCAATCCTCGGCTTTATCGGCCTGAAACTCCTTTTGGAAGCCTTCCATTCGGTCGATATGCTGACGTTTATCCCCGTGCCGTCGGCGCTTCTTTCCCTCGGCTTTGTCGTTGTGATTTTAGTGGTGACGGTTATCGCGTCGATAATAAAAACGCGACGTGATGAATGAGTTGCCGGCGAGGTAATTAGTGTAGAGTGTGCAAGGATATAAATGATTCTGTGACGAAATAAAGGAGCGTCGTGCCCGCAAGTACAAAGTCGGAGATTGCAGAGATTCAGCCTGCCCGCACGCCAGCTGACCGTATCCGCAATTTCTGCATTATCGCCCACATCGACCACGGTAAGTCCACGTTGGCTGACCGTATGCTCCAGCTGACTGGCGTCGTCGAAGAACGCGATATGCGCGAGCAGTATCTCGACCGCATGGATATTGAGCGTGAGCGCGGAATTACGATTAAATCCCAAGCAGTGCGTATGCCTTGGACTGTTGACGGGAAAGCTTACGCTCTCAATATGATTGACACTCCTGGGCACGTCGATTTCTCCTACGAAGTCAACCGTTCCCTTGCGGCGTGCGAGGGTGCAATTCTTCTTGTTGACGCGAGCCAAGGTATCGAGGCTCAGACCCTCGCCAATCTCTACATGGCGCTCGATAACGACCTTGCCATCATTCCCGTCCTCAATAAAATCGATTTGCCCTCTGCCAATCCCGAGGCGGTCGCGGAAGAAGTTGCCTCGCTGCTGGGTGTGGACACGGACGAGTGTTTGGCTGTTTCTGGTAAGACGGGCGAGGGGGTTCAAGAGCTTCTTGACCGTATCGTTCGCGAAGTGCCACCGCCTGTTGCTGACACGAGCGCCCCTACGCGAGCGATGATTTTCGATTCTGTCTACGACACCTACCGCGGTGTTGTCACTTATGTGCGTCTTGTGGATGGCACGCTCAAACCGCGTGACCGTATCCAGATGATGTCGACGGGAGCGACGCATGAGCTGCTCGAGATTGGCGTGATTTCGCCCGAGCCGACACCCTCGCAGGGCTTAGCAGCTGGCGAAGTGGGCTACCTTATCACTGGTGTGAAAGACGTCCGTCAATCGCGCGTGGGCGATACGGCCACGTTGCAGAATGCCCCTGCTGCCGAGCCGCTTCCCGGCTACCACGACCCCAAGGCAATGGTGTTCTCCGGTATCTATCCTATTGACGGCTCCGATTACCCCGATTTGCGCGACGCTCTCGACAAGCTCAAACTCAATGACGCGGCGCTGTCCTACGAGCCAGAAAACTCTGTCGCCCTCGGCTTCGGTTTCCGCTGCGGCTTCCTCGGAATGCTCCACCTGGAGATCATCCGTGAGCGCCTAGAGCGCGAATTTGACCTCGATATTATCGCCACCGCGCCGTCCGTGGTCTACCGTGTTCTCACAGACTCAGGTGAAGAAATTGTCGTTACGAACCCTTCGGAGTTCCCCGAGGGCAAAGTCAAAGCGATTTTTGAACCGACAGTGCGGGCAACCATTTTGACCCCCAAAGACTATGTTGGCACGCTTATGGAGCTATGCCAGCAGCGCCGCGGAATTATGGGCGGAATGGACTACCTATCCGCAGAGCGCGTCGAGCTGCACTACCAGCTTCCGTTGGCAGAAATCGTCACCGACTTTTTCGACCAGCTCAAATCACGCACCAAGGGCTACGCTTCGCTTGACTATGAGAGCGCCGAGGATCAAGAAGCCGATTTGGTCAAGGTAGATTTGCTGCTCAACCACGAAAAAGTTGACGCTTTCTCTGCAATCGTCCACAAAGACAAGGCCTATCCTTACGGCGTGGAGATGACGAAGAAGCTCAAGAAGCTCATTCCACGCCAGCAGTTCGAGATTCCTGTACAGGCCGCTATCGGTCAGCGCATTATTGCGCGTGAGACGATTAAGGCTGTCCGCAAGGACGTGCTTGCTAAGTGCTATGGCGGCGATATTACGCGTAAGCGCAAGCTGCTTGAGAAGCAAAAAGAGGGCAAGAAGCGCATGAAGTCTATCGGGCGCGTGGATGTGCCCCAGGAAGCCTTTGTTGCGGCATTGACGAGTGACTCAGAAGGGTCCTAGCCCGTAGCCTTACCACTGCCAGCGAATAACCGAAGAGCCCCCGTCAATATTTGACGCGGCGATTTGAATCGTAGAGTTCAAGGGGGAGAGGGGGCGAATCTTTTCGATACGCTGTGTCAATCCATCGGACTCTTGAGTATAGGCCTGAACCCACTCGATATTGTTCGGCTCGTTGCCGCCAAAATCGAGGAATACGGTGTAGTAGCGCAAAGGCCATGCAAACCAGCGCTCAGTCGTACACTCAATTGGCTTGTCCGACTTGGAAACCGTTGTGTACGAAATCTGGTGCAAATCGCCTGGGCGAATGAAATCGGGGAGGTACAGGCATGTCACGTGCGTCGAGTTTTCAAAGGGCAAAGAATCGCCAACAATCGCGCCTTCGACATCGGAGAGCTGCGGAGTGGTCCCATTATTAGAACGAGTGAGCTGTGCCCAGTGATAGCCGACGTGGAAAGTAGGACGGTCAACATTAGGGACGCGAATGAGGGTCGTGACTTTTTCGGTCAGCGTTTGACGGTCATACGAAAGCATTGCGCGTATAGAAATCATCTCGCGATAGACTTCGTTGGACCAGTCAATAGAATCCGAGTTAAAGCCAGAATTGGGGGCAGACGATGCTCGGGGATAAGGGGAGGAGAAAGACTGTCCTGTGCTGAGGGAGAGTAGTTCTTGCTGGAGTGGATTAGTCAACGCGCCAGCGGGCAGAGAAAAGATATCTTCCAATTCCACGAGGGCTTGGCGAGAGCGCTGGCGGCGCGGTAGAGAGCGCCCAGACTGCCAGTACGATAGAGCAGCCTGCGTGACTTTAATATTGCGCTCAGCGAGTTTGTCGACAATCTGCGCCAGAGACATGCCAGAGGCAGTCACAGCTGTACGAAGAACAGATGAGAAGTCGGAGTTGTCTGCTCCGAATCCGTATTCTTGCATTGTGGCGTACTTTCTCTTAACAATCAGTATTCCTCTACGTATCTTAATGGATGATGGCTTCGTATGTTATGTAAATTGGTGGTGTTTTTCGTGGCAATCTTTACTTTTCTAGGGATTTTTAGCTTTCGAACTTCTCTCGCCGAGCATAGTGTTGACGTTTTTCTTTGTGAACAGGGATGTATCTATCTTTAAGGAATGTTAGGGCTTTAGTCCCAAAAAACTGAATATTTGGTAATGGGCGCTGGTGGGTTTTTCTTGTTAATAACAGGAAAAGATGACGAGCGTAAACGGTAGGTGAACACTCAAGTAAGGGGTAAGATGAAGCGGTGACTTCCGAACGTACCTCATCCCAATCCGCGGACACCTCCGCCTACCGCATTCGTTCTTTTTCGCGGCGCGGAAGCCGTCTCGGAAAAAAATACGAAGAACTTGTTGCCCAATATGGGCCGATGTATATGCTTGACGTTCCCCGACTAGAGTCTGTCAGCTCTTTAGCGGCTGACGCTTTTGTTGACCTTGCTGGTGCTTTCGGACGCGAGGCTCCGCTGGCCATTGAAATAGGCCCTGGCTCGGGCGAGCAATGTGTCTCGTGGGCTCTCGAGCACCCCGAGTGGAATGTACTCGCGGTAGAAGCGTGGAGCCCGGGAGCTGCCCGCTGCCTTGCCCGTATCGTCCGCGAGGGCGCGGAGAATGTTCGCATTCTTGAAGCTGACGCGGCACAGGCTCTCCCTGTTCTTTTCGGTCTGAAAAGTGCGGGTGAAAATGCCCCTGAGCGCATCGTCGAGTGCGGCGCTGAGGTGGATTCGGCTCATCCTGGAGCTGCTAACGCGCGTGCACAGGAAATCTGGACATTCTTCCCTGACCCGTGGCGCAAAAAACGTCACCATAAACGTCGCCTCGTCAATCCTGCTTTTGCGGGTATTGTCGCTGGCTGTCTGGGAGACGGGGGAGTGTGGCGTTTGGCTACTGATTGGGACGATTACGCATGGCAAATGCGCAATGTTGTCGAAGACTCGCCTTATTTTGAGAACCCTTATGTAGGTGAGCGCCCTGACGAAAATGATGAGGAGCCAGAGCGTGGCGGTTTCGCTCCACGGTGGGATGGGCGCATTATGACGCGCTTTGAGCAGCGTGGTATTGACGCAGGGCGTACGGTCCACGATGTGTGCGGTCATGTCCGCTGACGCTACGTCTGCGCAGGCACACGGCTTTGTGCTGCCGCAAACACCGCCCGAGATTGAGAACTTTTCGGCGTATATTCATATTCCTTTTTGCCGTACCCGCTGCGGATATTGCGATTTCAATACGTATACGCAGCTCGATTTTCCGAATGGCGCGTCTATAGGGCAGTACGCTGCGACGCTTGCGCGCGAGATAGAGATGAGTGCCAGCTATCTTCAGGGCGTTTCTGATGCTGTCGCGCCTCGCATAGATACTGTCTTTTTCGGTGGCGGTACGCCGACGATGCTTCCCGCGAGCGATATTGCGGCGATACTGGAAAAGCTCGTAGAGAATTTTGAGCTTGCACCTGACGCAGAAATAACGACCGAAGCGAATCCTGAAACCGTCACACACACATATATCGAGGATTTAGCGCGCGCTGGCATTACGCGCATATCCTTTGGAATGCAATCAGCTGTTCCCTCGGTGCTTGCCACTCTCGACCGTGCCCACACTCCCGGGCAGGTGCGCAAGGCTGTGGGCTGGGCACACAAGGCTGGCTTGGAGACTTCCGTTGACCTCATCTACGGCACTCCCGGTGAGACAATGGCGGATTGGGAAGCGTCCGTGCGCGAGGCGCTTGACCTGGGGGTAGAGCATATCAGCGCCTACGCTTTGAGCCTTGAACCAGGGGTGAAGATGGCTCGCCAGATTCGCACGGGTGAGATAGCGTCTATCAATCCTGATATGCAGGCTGATTTTTATGAGCGTGCCGACGAAATGTTAAGTGCCGCTGGGCTGCAATGGTACGAGATATCGAATTGGGCAGGCCCTGGGCACGAGTGCCGTCATAACATGGTCTATTGGCGCGGTGGCAATTGGTGGGGCTACGGTCCGGGCGCACATTCTCATATAGACGGTATCCGTTTTTGGAATGAGAAACACCCCGTCAAGTGGGCGCAGGCGCTAGAGGCGGGGGAGTTCCCTATTGACGACGGTGAAGTTTTGAGTGTGGCTGAGCGTAGTCAAGAGGAGATTATGCTCGGCATTCGTTTGGCAGGTGGGATTGACGCCGGCGCTTTTCCTGAGGCGCTTCTTGACGAGTTAGCCCGCGAGGGTCTGATTGACGTCGAGGGTGGGCGTGTGCGCCTCACCCTGCGCGGCCGCCTCCTCGCCGACATCGTCACCCGCCGCCTCTGGGCGCTATAAGCTTTTTACAAAGGGGCTCATACTTCCCGTTTCGTGTAATTTGCCCCTTTTTATACTCCCCGTTTCGTGCAAAAAGGCAGGTGAGAGACGTGTTTGGACGGAGAGCTTATAAAAGGCTTGTTGAATGGAAGTATCGCAGTGCTGGGAGTAGTGCCCTTTTAATTGAGGGCGCGCGCCGTGTGGGTAAGAC
>JAFYHO010000168.1 GCA_017539125.1 Actinomycetaceae bacterium
GTCCGCCTGGGCATGAAGCTCGATCAGCCCGTCAGCATTTCGCGCCACGAACAATTTTTGCAATTCGCGTATGGTCGTTGCCCCCTCGCGCGGCTTGCAAAAAGAGATGAAGTCATGCTCCCCCACAAGGCTTTGCGCGGCTTCGTTCATCGCTTCCACATCAAGCGGGGTGTTCACCCACAAGACATCGCGCCTGCGTAGCGGGTCAAAGCATTCTGGGCGGTCACAGATACGATACGTATAGAGTCGCGCAAGAGCAGAGAAGCGCGCGTCGAAGTCACTCATCACGCGCCTAATCTGGGTGATGACGATATCGGAGGCGCCTTTGATTTCTTGCGCGTTTTCCGTGCGGCTTGCATGAGCCAGCACTGCCATAGTGCGCCGGCGCAGGCACTCTTCGGCGCTATCTTCTGAGCGTCCTCGTACCGCTTCAAGATTTTCCGTACTCACATCGCAATGCACCACATTGCCGCGAGCGTGTACCCTTGCATCCGTGCGCCCGCCGACTGTCAGGCTAATATCTTCGCGTAGCACTGTCGCCAGGGCATCGCGGAGCACTCCCTCGACTGTACGCAAGTCTGGCTGGTATGCCCAGCCGTGGAAAGCGCTGCCGTCATAGGCGATGTCGAGCCTCAGACGAATCGGAGATGTGGACGTCGATTGCATAAGGAAAGTCTTTCATAGTTCACGTTGGTATGGGAGAAAAATCGAGACGCCCACGTAACACGTGAGCGTCTCGTAAGGATTGTGTGAAAACCGATTACTTTTCTTCGTCAGCCTCGTCAGCAGCCTCTTCAACTGCTTCTTCAGCTTCCTCAGCTGCTTCCTCAGCAGCTTCTTCGGCTTCCTCGGCTTCGTCCTCGACGACTTCTTCGGCCTCTTCAGCAGCTTCTTCTGTCTCTTCGGCTTCTTCAGCTGCGCCCTCGACCTCGTCGGCTGCGTCGTCGAGAACTTCCTCGACTTCTTCAGGCGAATCGGCACTCTCGACCTCGTCAACCACAGGCTTTTCCTTCTTCACCTTGGGGGTGACAGCCTCGGTCACAAGCGAGATGACAGCCATGGGGGCGTTGTCGCCCTTGCGGTTGCCGACCGGGATAATGCGGGTGTAGCCGCCCTCGCGGTCCTCGAAAAGCGGTGCGAGCTCCTCAATGAGGAGATAGGCGACCTCGCGGTCCTGGACGACCTTGAGGATTTGACGGCGATTGTGTGTATCGCCCTTCTTAGCTTTGGTAATCAGGCGCTCAATATGTGGCTGGACGGTCTTGGCACGTGCCATTGTCGTGCGAACCGACTGGTTGCGGACGAGGTCCTTGCACAGATTGGCAATGATGTGGCGCTGGTGGGCGGCGGATCCGCCCAAACGCGGGCCCTTCTTGGGCTTAGGCATAGTAGTCTCCTAGAAATAGCGCGACTCTCAGAATGCTCAAAGCGAGCTTTTAGAGTTGCGTATCGTCACTAAACTTCATCGCGTAGCTATCGTCTCCGTAACCGGCGAAATAGCCTGCCGGAGAATCTTTAAGCTTGAGGTCGAGCTTTGCCAACTCGTCCTTGACATCTTCAATCGACTTTGCGCCGAAGTTACGGATATCAAGCAGGTCAGCTTCGGAACGCTCGACGAGCTCACCGAGAGTACGAATACCTTCGCGCTGCAAACAATTCTGCGAGCGGGCAGGAAGGTTAAGAACCGCAATCGGGCGCTGCAAATCGGAGGACTGTGTCTCGACTTGCGGAGCGGGACCAATCTCAATGCCCTCAACTTCTGTATTGAGGTCAACGCACAGACCAAAGAGCTCAACGAGAGTCTTGCCAGCCGAAGCGAGTGCATCACGCGGAGTGGTGCAAGGCTTGACTTCCACATCGACAATCAGCTTGTCGAAGTCGGTACGCTGGCCGACACGAGTGGCCTCGACCTTGTAGGCGACTTTCAAGACTGGCGAATAGATCGAATCGACGGGAATACGGCCGATTGGATCCTCCGGATTCTTGTTTTGCGCAGCGGACACATAGCCGCGGCCGCGCTCAACCGTCAAATCAAGCTCAATCTTGCCTTTCTCGTTCACAGAAGCGATGTGCAGATCGGGGTTGTGAACCTCAACTCCAGCAGGCGCAGTGATATCGGCTGCTGTGACCTCGCGCGGTCCTTGGATGCGCAGGTACATCGAGACGGGCTCGTCATTCTCGGAAGAAACAACGAGTTCCTTGAGGTTCAGAATAATCTCAGCAACGTCTTCTTTCACACCGGGAATTGTGGAGAACTCGTGGAGCACTCCGTCAATACCGATGCTGGTCACCGATGCGCCCGGAATGGAGGACAGCAGGGTGCGGCGAAGGGAATTGCCGAGGGTGTAGCCGAAACCTGGCTCAAGTGGTTCGAGCGTGAAGCGCGAACGGGTATCTGTGAGCTTCTCTTCTGAGAGCTTGGGACGTTGTGCGATAAGCACGATTCTTTCCTTTCCGTGACTGACCGCTATATGACAGCCACAGTATTCATCTCACGTGGCGCTCTGTCTGGCTACGCGAGGTGCGGCAGTGCCGCGGTGGTTTGTAGCGCACGCTCATCGTCGTGACGGTGACGCTGCAAACCGTGTTGCTTAAAAGCTTTGGGATCGTAAGGGTTAGACGCGGCGGCGCTTCTTGGGACGGCAGCCGTTGTGTGCTTGCGGTGTCACGTCGGAAATCGAGGTGACTTCAAGACCGGAAGCGGTCAGGGAACGGATTGCTGTCTCGCGGCCTGAGCCGGGACCCTTGACAAAGACATCAACTTTTTTCATGCCCTGATCCATAGCGCGGCGTGCAGCATTTTCTGCAGCGAGCTGGGCGGCATAAGGTGTCGATTTACGCGAACCTTTGAAGCCGACTTGACCAGAGGAACAGGCGGCGATAACAGCGCCTGTCGGGTCGGTGATCGAGACAATCGTGTTGTTGAATGTCGATTTGATGTGGGCTTGCCCCACGGTGATATTACGGCGCTCTTTGCGACGTGGACGTCGCGCGCTTGTCTTAGGTGGCATAGTTTCCTCCGATCCCTACTACTTCTTCTTACCGGCGACGGTACGCTTCGGGCCCTTGCGGGTGCGTGCGTTCGTCTTGGTACGCTGACCGTGGACGGGAAGTCCGCGGCGATGACGCAGACCTTGGTAGCAGCCGATTTCGACCTTGCGGCGAATGTTTGCTTGAACATCGCGGCGCAGATCGCCCTCGACTTGGTAGTTGGAATCAATGTGTTTCCTCAGCTTGACCAATTCGTCCTCGGTGAGGTCCTTGACGCGGGTGTCAGGATTGACACCTGTTGCTTCAAGAGTCTCTTGTGCACGAGTGCGGCCAATGCCGTAGATATACGTGAGCGCCACCTCTACCCTCTTTTCGCGAGGGAGGTCGACACCTGATAGTCGTGCCAATTTCTTAGCTCCTACTGTATTCGAAGGTCTGATGCACTACGGTTCCCATAGGTCTCGCCTATGGGCTGTGGCCTTCGAACCACAGGTTGATAGCCGCGTTGCCGTCTGCTTGTGGCTGACGGGTTCGAGCTACCGTGTAGTGCGCTGACGTGCGGGCTTTCACCGCTGCGTCTGGGCTGCGCTGGTGCGCTTAACCTTGACGCTGCTTATGCCTGGGGTTTTCGCAGATGACCATAACGCGACCGTGACGGCGAATCACCTTGCACTTGTCGCAGATCTTCTTGACGCTAGGCTTTACTTTCATGTCATTCTTTCCTGATGTTTGTACAGAATCACTTGTAACGGTAGACGATGCGACCACGGGAGAGATCGTAGGGCGTGAGCTCTACGACGACGCGGTCTTCCGGCAGAATTTTGATGTAATGCTGACGCATTTTACCCGAGATGTGAGCAAGCACGATGTGCCCGTTTTCCAACTCGACACGGAACATTGCATTGGGAAGGGCTTCCGTAACGGTGCCCTCGACCTCAATAACGCCTTCCTTTTTAGCCATGATCCTCGCTAACACTGGAATCACTATCGTGCGGGATTGCCCGATAGTGCGGGTGCCTGCCTGTGGGCAGAGCACACCGAGTTTTCATATTACTATTCAAGGAAAACTGGCAACACCCTCAATCTGGTGCAATCAATCACCCCATCATTGCGAGCCCCTACCCCAACATTGCGAGAAAGAGAAAACTATTGAAGCCTGATGGCGTACCAGCCTATGCCTTCGTCCTTCCAGCCATGCTTGTCCACCAAAGCCTTATATTCATTCCAATTGGCAGTGTAATGATGCTGACCGACACGAAGCCCGGGGTTATAGCAACGATAAACCTTCACGCCATTTGACCCAGCGGAATAGAACAAAGGCTTACCACCATTGTCATACACCCAACCATGCTTCCTCAAAGTCTCAGCCTCTTTCGTATCCTTCGTATAATGATGATCCCCCAGACCAGAATTATACAAACGATACACACCA
>JAFYHO010000169.1 GCA_017539125.1 Actinomycetaceae bacterium
CTCCCGAAATCACCAAGCCTCAATGCGCCAAGAAGATCAAGGACCACAAAGTATCGACGGCGGTGTTTGAACCGAGTTGAGGTCCGCGCCATAATATGTCATCGCACCGGACTGAATGCTCACGATCATCGTCTTCAGCGTATATGTGTGCGCTTGACTGCTATAGGTGTAGATTTTGGGCAGGCCGTCACCAAAAGTCTCGTCGCTTCCATCGTAAACCGTCACGACCGCACCGGCCTTTTCAGAGGTGTAGCCCATGTAAAGAGTCTGGAGAATCGTGGCCAGATCGTCATAGCTGTCCTCCGTCGTGCTGTCGGCGTAGGTGATCGTGGCCGTCTTGCCCTTGAGACGGATACCCTCGCCCGTGACGCACTCAACTGCTACAGGCTCGCCATTGAGCGTAACCACGCCGCTGACGGAAACCGTGCCAGAGACAGGGACAATCACATCGCCCTCCGCTGGGGGCTGAGACGTCGTAACCACAATATTGCTCGCAACCAAATTGCCTGTAAGCGAACCATTCTCCGTTACCGTCAGCGTCTTTGCTACAGTAAGCGTGTTAATCCTCTGCACCTTGTCAAGAACGGCATTGTTGTTGGACTTGATACGGGCATAGCCGATATCGAACGTTCCCGTGAAGTTCTCAATCGAGCCCACTTCGTAGAGCTGTTTCTGAGTACCACTTTGAGTAAACGTACCATTGCCCTTGATTTCGGCGAGATATACGCGGTCGCTATCATAAGACCACCCGTTGCTCTGAGTGAAAGTCCCTTCAATGTTCAACTTCAAACCACTTGTTGAAGCAGACTTGTCAAGAAACCCGGTAAAGTCTTTGAGCGTCACTTCATCTCCGAGCCCCGACAAATCAACGGCTGAATCAATCGCTCCGGCAATGGCAACAGTACCATCAAACGCGTCAGAAGTTATAAGGGACTTGTTTGCCGCCGACGGAACATGCGACATAAATGTCAATCTACCCGTCAGCGTAGAGCCGGTAGACGCTGCCACCGTAGCCGTGCTGTTGGAAACCGTGACATTCGCGGCAACTGCAGTTCCACCAAGTTCAAGCGTTCCTGCTTCGTGCAAAAACTCTCCGGTAAAAGTGGGTGCCGTGGTCAGAACGAGCGTACCGGAATTCTGCTTTGCAATACTGCCTGGCTCGTTACCGCCATTATTGTCCTTGAGAAGGCTTGATATCGTCAGCGTCTTGCCTTCAGCCGCTTAAAACGGGATGCTGTTGGCTCTAAGACGGAATGGCGCGGAAATAGTCGCGTTACCACTAGCAATCACGCGAACATTGGCAGAAATGATATCGATTGCACTGTTGCCGTCGCCTGAGCCCACAATCTGACCTCCATCATAGAGGCGGAGACGGGCGTTGCTACCAACCGTCCAACGAGAAGAACCCATGTCAAGCGTACCATAGATATCGATATATACGCCCCAACTATAATTCAATCCGTCTGTTACCGTATTGACCAAAGTGGCTCCGCTGTCAATCCTGATATCGCCAGACAATGCCTTTTGTGCCGAAGCTGTAATTGTCGTCTTGCCGTCAAGAACTTCGAGTGTCTTTTCCTTCGCAACTGTCAAAGAGGAAATCGCAATATAGCCGCTTGTCTTCAGTGCGCCATTGACAGTCAGCGCAACATTATTGGTCACCGTCTCGGCCTCAGTTGCACCGCCGACAAACGTATAGGTGCAGCCGGTAGGAACCACTGACGGCCAATTGTCATAAAATGTCTGCTCGGCCACAATGTGCTCAATCTTAGTTATGGCTCCAGCAGCAACAGTAAGCTGGCTCAAAGCAGCATCAGCGGAGCCAACCTTGACATAAACC
>JAFYHO010000170.1 GCA_017539125.1 Actinomycetaceae bacterium
ACCACCTTGTTGTGGACCAGGACCTTCGCCATATACTGGTTTCTCATAGGAAATCCCTCCGGCTAAACCACCAACTCGCCACCCCGAGGAACACGCCCACGTAGCCCAGCGCATATACCGTATTCCAGAACAGGTACATGTCGGGGAGCGCCAAGCCATGTACGACATAGCTTGTCACGTTGTAGCGGTAGAGTCCCGGGAACACCGCGTGAATCACCACCGCCATTTTTTCGAAAAGCGCAGTGGAAGTATCGCCCATCTCGCCCATGCGGCTCGCAAAGCGCACCTGTTCCAAGAGCTGGTTGCTCAGGTGGCCCGCAAAGTAAACGCCGAGCGTAAACAGCGCCGAAAGTATGGTGCTGCTGAAACTGCTGAACAGGAGCGCCACCGCAATCACCACCGCCATCTCGCAGAAGATGAGATAGATGGCAAGGAGCAGGTTCGCCGTCGGGTCGGCATTCGTGAGCAGGAGCATCACGTAGTAGATGACGGTAAGAATCGCGAGGTGCACCGCCACCACGGCCAACAGGCCAAAGTACTTGCCCACGATAAACGTGACGCGGCTTATGGGCTTGGAAAGCAACGTAAGCACGGTACGCCGCTGGATTTCTTTCTGCACGAGGCTGATGCCCACGAATATCGAAATCAAGAGGCCCGAAAGGCTCATCACCGAGAGCGTGGTGGACTTGATGACATAGGCGCGGTCGAACACCGACCATTCGCCAAGCACAATGCTGAAAAGCGTGAGCGCAATCGCGAGGAACACGATGTTGTAGAGAATCTTGTCACGGATAGATTCGCGGAACGTGTTGTGCGCAATAATGAAAATATGCTTAAGCGTCTGCACGGGCAATTTCCTCCGTCAAAATGTCTTCGAGACTCGGGCGCTTGTGGTCCATCTTCTCGACCGCGATTCCCTTGTCCAGGCAGAATCGCAGCAGGCCATCGCGGGCGCGGTCGTCTTCGCAAATGAATTCCATCGGGTGCCCCGCCAGCGAAACGCCCTTCGGCAGGTCGCTCTCGAGAATGGCGGCACGGGTACGCACGTGGTATACCACCCCGCACGATTCCGTAATCTCGTCTACCGTCCCTTCGCGCACAATCTTTCCATCCACAATCATCGCGACCTTGTGGCTTATGCTTTCCACGTCGCTGAGCAGGTGGCTCGAATAGAAAATCGTCACGCCGTCGCGGTTGAGTTCCATGATAGCCTCGCGCACGTCGCGGCGCCCCATCGGGTCGAGCCCGCTCATCGGTTCGTCGAGAATCAAAAGTTTCGGCTTGCCAAGAATCGCCTGTGCAATCCCCACGCGCTGCATCATGCCCTTGGAGTACGAGCGCAGGCGGCGGTCGATCCAGTCCTTGTTCGCATGCAACAGGTCGAGCGCCCAGCCAATGCGTTTGTCCAGCTCGGCACCGTCGAGCCCCACGAGCTTGCCGTAAAAGCGCAGCAGTTCGCGGCCGGTGAGGTAATCGTAAAAATACGGCTGTTCTGGGGAGTAGCCCACAAAGCGGCGGCTCTTCACGTCGCGCGGGCTAAGGCCGTTCACCAGCACCGTACCCGAATCGTATTCTTTTTTTGTATATCAAAATAAAATTTAGATTTTTTTGTTTCATTTTTATCATTATAAAATTTTGTTAAATTTGCTTTTATTTTATATTTTTCTGATTTATTTTTGGGCTTTATATTTGAATAAATTAATAAATTTATAAAATATTTATGAGCTTTATTAATATTTGAATTATTTTTCACTTTTAAATTATTATATTGCTTTATTGTATCAACATATATTTTTTCGTTTTTAGCAAT
>JAFYHO010000171.1 GCA_017539125.1 Actinomycetaceae bacterium
GTGGAGCTTCATAGCGGCGGCGAGATAACCGTGAACGGCAGGAAAGTTGATGCTCTGCTGCTCAACGGAAAGGATTTCTTCGACAGCGACCGCGAGCTGCTCCTCGACAATATGCCGTCGTATATGGTGAAGGACATTCGCAGCTACGAACGCACGCCCGAGAATGCAAAGGGCACAGTCCGCGAGAAGACGACGCAAAAGGAGATGGTGATGGACGTCCGACTGAAGCGTGACTACAACAAAGCTTGGCTTGCGAATGCGGAAGGAGGTGTCGGGATGCGCTTCGGAAGTCAGGAAGACTTCGGAGACCCCACGAAAGCTCCGCCTTTCCTCTGTAGAGCGTTTGCGATGCGATATGCCACAAACTCGCGAATCGCCCTCTATGCCAACGTCAACAACCTGAGCGATTATCGCACTCCAGGCGAGAAAGGCGAGTGGTCGCCGCTGAGACAGGCGCAAGGACTCACAACCAGCTATACGCTCGGAGCCAATGGTCTCTACGAGAAGAACGAGAACTTGCGTTATCAGGGAAGTATTAACGGCACCTACTCGGACATAAACGACGCCAACCATAGCTCGAGCGAGACGTTCCTCAAGGAAGGCAACACTTTCGGACGTTCGTTCTTTACGCGCCGGAGCTACGACCTAAGAATCAGTACGAATCAGGCTCTCCGTCTGCAAAAGCAAGGAGCACTTTGGGGAGGGCTCAAGCAGTTGTACTACGACCACAGTTCTTCGCTGGAATATTTGCATTGGTCGAACTTCTCGAACTCCGCGAGTGCGACGCTTGCAGAGGATGTTTCGGCTGGTTGGGGAAAGGCTTGGATGGATAGCTTGATGACGCCAAATTCGGGAGAGCTGCTGCGCCGATATGCCCTGAACCGCACCATTTCGCGAAGGCACGGCGTTGGTCGTCACTACAGCTTGCAGAATTGGGGCTTCCTCTATACAGGTCCTGCCCACAACGATTTCATCGGTTTCGACCTCTCCTACACTTACAGATTCAGCGACAGATACGAGGACGCTTTCGAGCATTACTTGCTGGACTATCCGAAGACGGCAGCGGAATCGGACTTCAGGAATCGTTATCGTCCCAACATCGACCGCACTCACAATGCCAGCATTTCGCCAAGCATTACTTTCGCACTCGACCAAAAACACAATCACGGCATTGAAATCGAGAACAGATTCTCCTACAATAACGAGGAAAGCAACAGGAGCCTGTACCTCTTGAACCAGATTGAAGAGTGGAAGGATACAGAGCGTCATCCTCTCGGCACGCTACCTTCCACACAGGATATGCTGCGAACGCTCGATGCCGATAACAGCAAGATCTCGCACAATAAGACCATTATCAACGAGCCGGAAATAAGTTATCAATTCAGTCACTATAACGACTCCACACAGACGTCAAACTATCTGCACGCCGGAATCATATTGCCAATACGCCACGAAACGCTCGACTATTGGCAGGGTTCGCAGGTCGATACCACGATGACTCGCCGCAAAACGAGCCTCGCAGTAAACATAGGTTTCTACCACAGCCATAGAAAAACCGACCGCAACATCAATGCCGAATATAGCACTCGCGTCTCGCAACCGACCATGATTAGCTTGCTCAATATCCGAACCGATAGCGATCCGCTCAACATACAGCTCGGCAATCCCAATCTTCGACCTTCACGAAACCACAACATTCATGGAAGCTATCGCGAGAAGCTGCGAAGAGTGCTTGTCCATGGCGCGCTCGATTTCGAAGCCACGCGAAATGCCGTCGCCACAGCCACGCTCTATGACTTGACAACGGGCGTAAGGACAAGAACGCCTCAGAACATCGATGGAAACTGGAACACGCGCATTTACGCCGGAGTGGATTTTCCGCTCGACCACAAAGAGCGTTTCCGACTGAAACAGAAC
>JAFYHO010000172.1 GCA_017539125.1 Actinomycetaceae bacterium
AATCGGGCGGCCACCCGGCAGGCAAGACCCAGCCGCTTTCGTCCTTAAGCCTTTCGCCAAGGCTGAGGCTGGCGAGCTGCCGCTGCTGATTGGTGAGGCTGCCGATGCTGTTGAGGACGTTATTATGACCGGACTAGAGGCGGCGACAATGCGCCTACACACAGCATGAACAGCCACAATATGAAGCTTGCGCCCCTGCTTCCCGTCCTCGCGAGTAACCCCACCCCCGTCGTCGCGAGCACGCGAAGCGTGCGTGGCGATCAATACCGAGATGATTGTCTGCGTGGCAAAGCGAGCAATACGGGGACTATTGATTGCTTCGTCGCTACGCTCCCTCGCGACGACGAGGGAGAGAGTGCGTGCCCCGATGAGCTACTGGACGAGCAGGAGCTAGAGATATGCATGCCCCGCGGGCTTGTCGCGCCGCTGCTATCTCTGTGTACAGGGGACGGCGAGCCGCTGACTGTCGCCGTCACGACGAGCGGCCGCGAAGCAGAAAATCTCGCAGCCGCACTCAGCGCCTACGTGCCTGCGGACAGTATCGACATTTTCCCGTCATGGGAAACACTGCCGCATGAGCGTCTTTCTCCGCGCTCCGACACTGTTGCTCGCCGCCTGCGCCTTGCCCGCCGTCTCGCACATCCCGATGAATTCCCGCCCTTGCGCCTGCTGGTCATGCCAGTGCGCGCCTTGCTCCAACCCATTGCCGCAGGGCTCGGCGATATCGAGCCTGTGCGTATTGAGTGTGGCAGTGATATCGACCTTGGCGATGTGCTCGCGCGCCTGAGCGAGTACGCCTACAAGCGCGTTGACATGATTGAGGGGCGCGGACAATTCGCCGTGCGCGGCGGTATCCTCGACATTTTCCCGCCCACTGAAGACCACCCTGTTCGCCTTGAACTTTTTGGCGATACTGTCGAAGAAATCCGCGCCTTTTCTGTTTCCGACCAGCGCTCTCTCGCGGAACTTGACGAAGTCTATGCTCCGCCGTGCCGAGAAATACTCCTCAGCGAGAATGTGCGCGAGCGGGCGCGCGCTGGCATAAATATGCTGCCGGCAGCGGCCGATATGCTCGACAAAATTGCCGAGGGAATCTACGTCGAAGGCATGGAATCCCTCGCACCGCTGCTCGTCGAAGAAATGATACCCGTCCTTGATATGCTTCCTGCAAATGCGCGTATCTGCCTGATTGAGCCGGAGCGCATAGAACAGCGCGCCGAAAACTTGCTTGAGACAGCCAGCGAATTTCTCGCCGCCGCATGGTCAGGCGCAGCGGCAGGCGGTAGCGTCCCCCTTGATGTCGATGCGGCCTCTTTCGCCACCCTCGAGGACACACGCACGCAGGCACTCGATAGCGGGCGGGCATGGTGGAAGCTGGCAGGTCTGCCACGCGACGACGAGAATATTATCCATATCCCAGCCAGTGAGCCCGTCAGATTCCTCGGCAAAGTCGAAGAAGCAATTGCCGATATCAAAGCTAAATCGCGCGAGGCGTGGCGGATTGTGATTGTCATGTCTGGCGAGGGGCAAGCCCAGCGCATGGCACGTCAACTCGAAGAAGCCGACGTGCCCGCCAGCTATGTCGGCGCCTTACCGGACGAGCTGACGCCGAGCGTCGCCTATGTGTGCGCAGCACCTGTCACCGCCGGATTCGTTGCGCCGAAACACAAGCTTGCCCTGTTCACTGGCAAAGACATCCTCGGGCGTGAAGGTGCGTCTACGCGCGATATGCGTGCCATGCCCAAGCGCCGCAAGGGCGCCATCGTTGACCCGCTCTCCCTGAAACCCGGCGATTTTATTGTTCATGAGCGCCACGGTGTCGGGCGTTTCGTCCGCATGGACAAACGCTCTATCGGCGCCGGTAGCGGGACGAGGCGCGAGTACCTCGTCGTCGAATATGCTGCGACCAAGCGCGGAGCGCCACCCGACCAGCTGTGGATTCCTACCGACCAGCTCAATCTCGTCTCGCGTTACACCGGTGGCGAGATACCGAAACTCAACAAGATGGGCGGGGCGGACTGGCAGAAGACCAAGGCGAAAGCCCGCGCAGCCACCCGCCATATCGCCGCCGAGTTGCTGCGCCTGTACGCCGAGCGTCTGGCGCGCCCCGGCTTCGCCTTCTCGCCCGATACCCCCTGGCAGCGCGAGCTCGAGGACGCTTTCGAATACGTCGAAACCCCCGACCAGCTCACCACGATTGGCGAAGTCAAAGCGGATATGGAAAAGCCCGTCCCGATGGACAGGCTCATCTCTGGTGATGTCGGCTACGGCAAAACCGAGATTGCGGTGCGTGCGGCATTCAAAGCGGTGCAAGATTCCAAGCAGGTTGCCGTGCTCGTGCCGACAACCCTGCTGGTCAGCCAGCATTTCGAGACCTTCCGCGAGCGCTATGCGAGCTTCCCCGTCCGCCTCGCCGCGCTCTCGCGTTTCCAAAGCCCCGCCGAGGCGCGCAAAACTATCGACGGGCTGGCAAGCGGAGAAATTGATGTCGTCATCGGGACGCACCGCCTGCTCACCGGCGAAGTGCGCTTCAAAAATCTGGGGCTCGTCATTATCGACGAAGAGCAGCGCTTCGGCGTCGAGCACAAGGAGACGCTGACGCAGATGTACCCTGGAGTGGACGTGCTTGCCATGAGCGCGACCCCAATTCCTCGGACGCTGGAAATGGCGGTGACGGGCGTGCGAGAGATGTCCACCCTTGCCACGCCTCCCGAGGAGCGCCACCCTGTGTTGACCTATGTCGGCAGGCGCGAGGACAAGCAAATCAGCGCGGCAATCCGGCGCGAGCTGCTGCGCGACGGGCAAGTGTTCTTCGTCCACAATCGCGTCTCGGACATACCGCGCGTGGCGTCGCGTTTGGCGTCTCTCGTTCCCGAGGCGCGCATCGGAGTGGCACACGGCAAAATGGGCGAGCGCGAGTTAGAGCAGGTCATCAACGATTTTTGGGAAAAAGAGCTTGACGTGCTTGTCTGTACGACAATTATCGAGACGGGGCTTGATATTTCCAATGCGAATACGCTGATTGTGGAGAATGCGGAGCGCTTCGGGCTGTCGCAGCTTCACCAGCTACGCGGGCGCGTCGGGCGCGGGCGCGAGCGTGCCTATGCTTATTTCCTCTACAACCCCGAGCGTTCCATGACGCAGACTGCCCTCGAGCGCTTGCAAACAATTGCTGCCAATACCGATTTGGGCTCGGGCATTCAGGTGGCGATGAAGGATTTGGAGATTCGCGGGGCGGGCACGATGCTTGGCAGCGAGCAGTCCGGCAATATCGAGGGCGTGGGCTTCGACCTGTACGTGCGCATGATTGGCGAGGCGGTCGAGAGGATGCGTGGCAAGGGGCGCGGGGGAGTGCGCGCCGATGACGGTGAAGATGCGGTCGAGTTGTCAGAGATTCGTATCGAGCTGCCCGTGGAGGCTTATCTGCCAGAGAGCTATATTCCTTCCGAGCGCCTGCGTCTTGAGATGTACCAGAAGATTGCGGGGGCTTGCAACGAGGCCGAACGCGAGGAAGTGCGTGAGGAGCTGCGCGACCGCTACGGCGAGATTGGTGAGGAAGTCGAGCGGCTTTTCGCTATCGGGCGCCTGCGGGAATTGTGTGCGCGCGCTGGAATCAGCGAGGTGACGATGATGGGGCAGAGCGTGCGCCTCGCACCAGTCGCCCTGCCCGATTCGCGTCAGGCGCGTTTGAAGCGCCTATATCCTGCTTCGCGTCTCAAGCCTGCTATACGCGCCCTCATCGTGCCAACCGTCCGCGGTCGCACCCGCCTGGGCGAGCAAGAAACTCTGGAAAACGAAGCGCTCCTCGACTGGCTCACCCAGCTCATCACCTCCGTATTCCTCGACAACATGACGTAGAAAGACATCTGGCATTTCCCTCATGAGAATTTCTCGTTTTTGGATTAGTTGGCATTTTGTATTGTTTGATAGATTTTAGTTTTCCTGTAGGTAGATTTCTATAAAAGCAGACAATTCGTCGAAAATTAAAATGCATATAGTTCGACACAAGGCGATACTATAATCGACTAGAGAAAGTGAGGTATGTGAAATGAGGTGGTACTAGTGAGCTTTTACAATAGAACATATCTGACGAATCCCGAGTTGTGGGATGAGGATGTCAGCTTCATGATGAAATGCGAGTACAAAACTGGCAATCAGGCAATTATAGCTTCTGGTTGGCATCTCAGGTCAATTGAATTTGAAAACCCTGGTATCTTGTTTCCGAGAAATTCTGAGGGCTTTGGCGTTATTTATATTGGTGAGGAGCGGGATATTGACAACCCTTGGGAAGGGATTAGGAAATACGAGTTTGAAATTTCTTTAGACGGTTTACATGAAGCTCAAGTAAGTGAGGTGCTGTCACGCGTTCTGAGTAAGGAGAAGGCGTTCGTTTTAGTGGCATCGATGGAAAAGATGATACAACGAGTGTCTGCAAATAAAGCAAATGCTGTAGTCCATTGTGGCTCGTCAGAAAAAATTCCGACTGTTGATTTGCTGTGTCAAAATCTGCCTGCCCGTTCAGGTAATACGGCTGAACCGTTGCGTACTCTTTATCGTTGGTGTCGGATATTTGAAATGCCACATGGAACGATTACTATCTATCAGCCTGTAGCTGAAGATCAGAAATCGAATCTTCGTTGGCCGCATAACGGCATATGGCTTAATCGAGGAATTGACTATTTTCGAACAGAAACGTTGATAGGGGATATCACAACTGCCTTTGAAATCCCTATTCTGTATGAGGAATACAATCTTCAGAATTGGCGCATTGAGTTTGAGTTTTGGGAGAACCAGCCATTCCAAATTATCGTAAGTGATAATTCGGAAGACGCCGCTAGACGTCTGGGAATTGCGCAAAAGGAGATAGGTATTCTGTCTCAGTTTGTTACAAACGCTTTTATGTCAACTCGCAACCTTGAGCATAAATCACAACACAACGAGTTAGTGACTGGAAATGAAAAACTACTTCAGCTAGCTGAAATTCATGTGGAGCAACTTAAAGATACTATTGAAGAATATCGTAAGATGCTTGAAACAGCGTCTGGATTGCTTGCGAATACCGCACAATCGGTTCAGGCAGTGGCAAATCAAGAAAATGCAGAGGCATCTGAGCGAACAAATGCATTCCTTACTTATGCGTCAGCAATCTTTTTCATTCCAACACTTATTATCTCTTTTTTCTCAATGTCAATCATTGGACTAAACAAAGACGATGCAGTACCATCTACGATATTTGTGTTTTTGCTTTGTTTAATTAGTGTGATAGTTGCTTTAGTTTTATTGTTACTTTTTCGAATGTTACTTGCACGTTCTCGTAAAAAGAAGTCAAAAACCAAGGAAGGTACAGATCATGTTTAAACGATTGAACGGTTCAGAGATTCAAAAATCACTTCGAGGCTTCACTCGCCAGTATCTAGTTGGGCATTTGAGTGCGCCACAAGTCTTAGAAAACATTGACGATACTGAGGTAGAAATTGGAATTACTGACTACTCGGATTTTACGGCTGAGCAGCCACACTGTCATTCGCAAGCTGTGGAGTATCAATACATGCTTTCGGGGTGGACAAAATATCTTGATGTTGAGTCAGGGGAAGAATACGAATTTAAGGCAGGAGATTTTTACGCAATTTACCCAGGTACAGCTTATGCGCAAAAATCTAAACCAGGGACAAGAATACTTTTTGTCAAAGTTCCATCCATTAACGACAAGCAGTCAGTGAATATTACGGAGAGTGTCGCCATTTGGATGGCTGAGCGTCTTCACACCGTACGTACTGACTACTTTTACGACGATGATGCTCCTCATCCTAACTCAATACATCCAGCAGCTGCCGTGGCAGTTGAACGAGATGGAAAAATTCTAATGGTTCGGCGGGGAGATAGTGGAAAATGGACTCTTCCCGGTGGGACACTAGATTTTGGAGAGAGTATGCCAGAGTGCGCGATAAGAGAAATGCGAGAAGAGACGGGTTTGGATGTTGAGCTGAAAGAAATAATAGGCACCTACACTGATGCAAATATTCGAATTGCATATTCGGATGGTGAAGTTCGCCAAGAATTTACGATTGTATATTACGGTACAACGGCTTACGACAATGTGCTTTTGGATTGGGAGTCCACCGCTTATAGATGGGTTCCCCTAAATGATTTGCAACAACTTGAGATGGCTGAATCGCAGCGGAGGCGCATCAATGATTTACTCTGTTATCTAGAAACTGGTAATAAACGAATAGGGTGATTGGCTATATGAAAAATGCTTTTTTAGGAATCGATGGTGACCGATTACTGCATGCACAAGCTGTAGGGGAACGTATCGCCGAAATTGGTAGAGAATTTTTTGCTTGGGATGAGCGTAAATGTCAAGAAATGTTTATACTTGGCTATCTCCATGACGTTGGCTATCGCTATTCTCGTAATCAGCTTGAGCATGAAGAAGTAGGAGGTTTATTGTTGAAAGAGGCTGGATATAAATATTGGCAAGAGGTTTATTATCACGGTGTCCCTGATGCTGATTACCAATCCGATGAATTACTTGCTCTCAATATGGCTGATATGGAAACTTCAAAGAGTGGTCAGAGGATTTCCATGGATGAAAGACTTAAAGATATTGCTAATCGTTACGGTGACGATTCGGTGCAATACCGAAAAGCAGCTGCGTTGGTAGAAGAGATTACTGAACAGGTGAATACCATCGAAGCTAGAACGGGTAAACGATAAAGTTGATAGTTTTCGAAGCGATATGATGCGAGGTGGAAATGCGCGGAATTGTAGGGTACACGCTCCCGTAGGCATAAGACGCGCTTCGTAAGACAGATTGGAGTGCTGATAATTTCAGGAATCTGTACCCTGCCGTCTAAATAGAAGCGCAATATTCGTTCTTCTCATGAAGGTTGTATTGAAAATCAATAATTAAGAGCCCGTTAATAGATTTACGTGTTACAATCGTATATCGCCGGAGGGCTTTGCCTGATGGCTCCAGATTGGCGGGGTCTTTACCCCGCCGCTTCTGTGTCTGCGGAAAGGAGGGTCGTGTCTAGCCGTCGTTTGAACTGTTTTGTTGACGAGATGGGTAATGCTGATATGTCGGCGGGCTTGTATCTGGTTACGCTCGTTTTCCACGACCATAACCGGATGCTTGATTCTCCAATTGCCGATTATAAAGAGCGAATCAGCGCAGGTGGTCTTCCAGATATTCCTTTTCATATGGTTGACCTTTTACACGGGAAAGAGGGGTATGCTTCATTTGAACCTGTTATCCGTAAACCGCTACTCTATGCTTTTGCAACTTTTGTACGTACTTTGCCAATTTCCTATGTAACTTTTAGTTTTGATGCAAAACAAGTGAAAAATCAGGTGGAGCTCGAGGCGGCAATTCATAGAGAAGTTTCAAGTTTTCTTTTTGACCGTTTGGATATTTTTCAGCAGTATAACGAAGTTGTCGTGTACTACGACGGGGGTAGTCCCGTCGTAGGTCGGTCTGTGCGTGCTGCTTTTGATTTTTCTCTTGCTCGTAATGTTACGAATTATCGTCTTCTTGTCTATTCCGAGCGCCGGCTTATGCAGGCGGCTGACTATTTGAATTCGATAGAGTTGGCTGCAATCAGATATGAACGGGGAGAGCAATCTAAAACCTACGAAAGGTTTTTGGGTGACGCAGGCAAGTTTAAGCGCAATCTTCTCAAATCTGCGCGACGCTTACGCTGGAGTTAAAGACTACGAATTTCTTATCTCGTCCAGTCGTTGCGGACTTGACCCGTCATTGTGATTGCCGCTGTGGGCGAGGGTGAGTAGACTAGGGGGCGATGCGGCTCAACCCCAAATCCAGAAGCCGCCTTAGCAAAAGGAGTACTTGTGGCGAGCATTGAAGCTGTCGATTCTCTTGAAATTCTTGATTCGCGCGGAAACCCAACCGTCGAGGTGGAAGTCCTTCTCGACGACGGCACATACGCCCGCGCTGCTGTTCCCTCTGGCGCATCGACGGGACAGTTTGAGGCTGTCGAGCGTCGTGACGGTGGCGACCGCTACTTGGGCAAAGGCGTCCAGGATGCGTGCGCTGCTGTTGTTGACGAGCTTGCGCCCAAGGTCATCGGCCTGATGGCTGACGATCAGCGCCTCATTGACCAGGTCATGCTGGAAGCTGACGGCACCGACAACAAAGGCAAGGTCGGCGCAAACGCCATTCTTGGCGTTTCCCTCGCAGTCGCTCAGGCTGCCGCCGAGTCGGCAGGTCTGCCCCTCTACCGTTACCTCGGTGGACCGAACGCACACCTGCTGCCCGTCCCCATGATGAATATTCTCAACGGTGGTTCGCACGCCGATTCCAACGTGGATATTCAGGAGTTCATGATTGCCCCCATCGGCGCTGAGTCTTTCTCCGAGGCTCTGCGCTATGGCGCCGAGGTCTATCATTCGTTGAAGTCCGTGTTGAAAGAACGTGGCTTGAGCACCGGTTTGGGTGATGAGGGCGGCTTCGCGCCGAATCTCGACTCTAATGCCGAAGCTCTCGACCTGATTCTTGAGGCCATTGAAAAGGCTGGCTTGAAGCCTGGCGAGGACGTCGCTTTGGCGCTGGACGTTGCTTCTTCGGAGTTCTTCGAGGACGGCAAGTACCAGTTCGAAGGCGAAGGGCGCGACACCGATTACATGGTGAACTATTACAAGGAGCTCGTTGAGAAGTATCCAATCGTTTCTATTGAGGATCCGCTCTCTGAGGACGAGTGGGACGACTGGAAAGCCTTGACCGATGCTATTGGCGACAAGGTTCAGCTCGTCGGCGACGATTTGTTCGTGACGAACCCCGAGCGCTTGGCTAAGGGTATCGAGATGGGCGCTGCAAATGCGCTGCTGGTCAAGGTGAATCAGATTGGTTCGCTGACCGAGACGCTGGACGCTGTCGAGTTGGCTCATCGTAACGGTTTCCGTTCGATGACTTCGCATCGTTCAGGCGAGACAGAGGACACCACGATTGCCCATATCGCTGTTGCGACCAATTCCGGGCAGATTAAGACGGGTGCTCCTGCTCGTTCGGAGCGCGTTGCCAAGTACAACGAGCTCTTGCGTATCGAGAAAGAGTTGGGTGACGCTGCTGTCTATGCAGGCGCCTCCGCTTTCCCGCGCTTCCAGGACTAAATCCCACCACCGTCGTTGTTCGGCGACTTCGTCGCCTTCCACAACTTCCTCACTTCAGTCTGGAATGCGAGCATTCCGACCTTCCGTTCGTTGTTGTGCGAGGAGCGAAGCGACGAAGCAATCTCCAACGAGAGATTGCCACGCTCGCCTTTCAGGCTCGCTCGCAATGACGGGAAAAGATGTAAAAGAGCGGTTCGGCTTCTCGCCGAGCCGCTCTTTTATTACGCATTTGCGATGAGGACGGTGGTGTAGGCTGAGGGCATGAAAAATATTGTCGCTAGCATTTTTCTCATCCTCGCTATCGCGAGCATAGGCTATGGTTTCACGATCAAACTGATTAATTCTGGCTCGTCTTTTTACGTGACATGGTTTCTCATTGGAATTGTCCTATTGCTTGTCGCGGTTGGCGTTTACGCTGGTGTGTGGGGGAAAATGCCTGCGATTGCGCGGCGCATCGTCATAGGAGTAATCGCGCTCCTTGCCGTTGGTTTCGTCAGCATCCAGGCGTTAATAATGACGGAATTCAATGCTCATGTTGATAAAGACATCGACTACATTATCGTCCTTGGAGCAAAAGTCCGTCCTGATGGAAGCCCTAGTGCAGTCCTCAAATATCGTCTCGATGCCGCCTACGATTATCTTGTTGAGCATCCACGCACGCAATGTGTTGTTTCTGGCGGTCAGGGGAGTAATGAGCCGATGCCCGAGGCGGACGCAATGGCGGACTATTTGCGTGAACGCGGCATTGACGAAGAGCGCATTCTTATTGAAAATACGTCAGAAACAACAGCAGAAAACATGGACTTTTCGCGTGAGCTTATCGCGAACCCGTCGGCGGAGATAGGCATAGTGACGAATAATTTTCACGTGTATAGAGCGGTGAAAATTGCCCGTAAAGCTGGGCTTGAACACGTCTACGGTATTGCCGCACATTCAGACACGTGGTACTTGCCCAATAACATGTTCCGCGAAACCTTTGGCATCCTGAAAAACGTCGTATCAGGCAAAATGTAACTTGACCCCGCCATTCGCGAACGAACAGCGAAGCAATCTCAGTGGCGAGGTTGTCGCGCTTTCCAGCCGAGTTTTAATTGAGTTCGCGGGCGTGGAAGAAGAGGACCCCATCGTCATTCATAGCGATGTCAACATACGCTTTATCGCTCATATCCATACTGAAAAGAAGGTTGGACTGCCAGTGTTGGTTATCGGGGGCACTGTCCTGGAGGCTTTGCGGTATTTGAACATTACTGTCTAACCACTGGTGGCGTTCTTCGTATTCGGAACGATACTTCTCAGCTTGCTCTGGAGTGAGGGTGATAAAACCATGCGCACCATGTTCAGTAGAGCTCCCGTCCAGAAGTCCCTCTTCCCAGACGACACTTTCTATCCCCTCAAGCTTCGGCAACCAATGCGCCTGCAATTCTGCGACATTCGTTGAGAGTCCACTATCTTCTGTGCCCCCGCTGGGCATGAGGGAGCAGGCCGACAGGGTGATGAGCATTAGAGTTGCCAGAAAAGAGGGCAGTGCTATTCGCAGTTTTTTGTGCATGGCGTTCCTATCTGTGCTTCGTCCGTCTTTATTATGTCAGTGTGAACACTATCAGAGATTGGTTTGGTGCGGACGGTGACGGGGATTGTCGGCTAGGCTTGGGGTTATGGTTTTTCAGATTCCCGAAAATCTTGCGCCCGAATGCTATCCGATGGCATGGCTTCTTGGCTCGTGGCGCGGAGCTGGCATTCTCGAATACGAGGGCATTGAGGCGAGCGGCTACCTGCATGAGCTCTCCATCGAGAATGACGAAGAATCGCCCTATATGCGTGTTACTTCGTCAATTTGGCTTGCCGCAGAGCCAGCGGGCGCAGTTGATAAAGAAGTCCCTGGTGAGCGCATGTACCAGCAGCTCAGCAAAGAGCGCTTGTGGGCACAGACGACCGGTTTTCTGCGCGCAACCCCCGGAGCCGGGCAGCACGATGGGGCAACACTGCTCGAGGCAATGAGCTCGACTCCCGCTGGACACGCAATGACATGGGCAGGCCTCATCAAAGGCCCACAGCTGAACCTCCAGGCAGACGCAATCGCCGCCACCCCGACCGCTTCTACTGTGGGCGGTGCGCGTATTATGGCAGGCCTCGTCGAGTCCGACCTTTTCTACGCCTACGATATGGCTGCTTTTGGCCATGAAATGAGCACCTATATGGCAGGCAGGCTCTCGCGTGCAGGTGTGCTCGATGGCTGATTTTGACGACCGTCCGCAAAGCCCCCTGTGTGGCTTCGAGGGAGCAGTTTTTTCTCTTGACGGGGGCGAGAGTTTTCCCGTTCCTCTGCACTACGGAAATCCTGGTGTTGAAGAGCGCGCTTTGAAGGACGGCGAAGCCGTCACCGACTTTTCCGATAGAGAGATTGTGCAGGTCAGCGGGCCAGATAGGCTTTCGTGGCTGGAAAGCCTCAGTACGCAGCGCCTCGCAGATATGAGCGCGGGCGACAGCAGCGAGCTGCTTATTTTGAGCCCGCAAGGTCACGTCGAGAATCAGGCTGGCATTTACGAGGACGGCGAGAGCGCGTGGCTGATGTGCGATAGTGGCTACGGGCAGGCAATGGTCGATTTCCTGAATTCCATGCGCTTCATGTTGCGTGTCGAGGTGCAGGCACGCCCTGACATAGCAGCGCTCGCTCTTTATGGCGACTTCCCATCTGAAGCCACACAGGCAGCGGCGAGTGGGGGAGAGCAGGCGCGTATATGGCGCGACCCGTGGGCACATACTGCTGAGGGCGGTGCGTATTACGGTATCGAGGACAGCAAACACCCAGGCTGCAAAGGCACTCCAATGCAGGTGCTGCTCTGCCAGCGCGATAGGCTTGCCGATGTCGCTGTCGCGTGTATTTCGGCAGGGTATAGGCTTGCAGGCTCGCTACCGGCAGAAGCCGTCCGCGTGCGCAGATGGCGGCCGCGCATGAGCCTCGAGGGGGCGCTGCCCAGCGCACTCCCGCACGAGCTTGACTGGCTGCGCACCGCTGTCCACCTGCACAAGGGCTGCTATCGCGGCCAAGAAACCGTGGCAAAAATTGTCAACCTTGGCCGCCCGCCACGCCGCCTTGCCTACCTTTACCTAGAGGGCGAATTTGGCGACTTGCCTCCTGTAGGCAGCGATGTCGTCTGGGATGGGCGCGTCTGCGGGCAGCTCACCAGCGTTGTGCGCTCGACCGACGAAGGGGCTGTTGCCCTGGCAGTGCTACGCCGGGCAGTACCACTCGACACCCTCCTTGACCTCGGCGAATACCGCGCTACCCAAAAAGAAATCGTGAGCTGCGAAGGAAAATCCTCCGTCTCACCCGAAAGCCGTCCCGGTGCAGAATTGCGTTCTCGACTCTAAAACACTCCCCGTCATCGCGAGGGAGGAACGACCGTGGCGATCAATACCGACGTGATTGCTTGCGTTGCGAAGCAGGCAGTTAATGGGACTATAGATTGCCACGCCTGACTGCGTCAGGCTCGCAACGACGGAGTGTGGAGATTGCCGCGTCGCTCGTGTTCGTTCGCTTCGCTCACTTTCGGCGACTTCGTCACTCCATCCTCGAGTAAGCGAGCTTCCTCGGGATTCCGTTCCTCGTCGTTCCTCGCTCCTCGCACAACAAGGAACGAAAGGTCTGTGAAAGCTCGCACAACAAGGAACGAAGCGTCCAAGGAAGCTCGCTTCCTTGAGACCGAAGTGACGCAGTTGTCGAAAGTGAGCGAAGCGAACGAACATTCACGAGACTGGAGTGACGATGTTGTTGTAAGCGGCGTAGCCGCGAACAACGACGGAAGGGTTTCTCGTGATGACGGAACAATTTAGTGTAAGGTGATAGCCATGCTTATCGGTTCAACTATTCTCTCGCTGGTGTCCTACCTGCTGCAGATTGCGCTTTTTGTGCTCATCGTGGTCGCCTTCGTGACGGCATTCATGCACCCCAGCGGCGATTTTACCGACAAAGGCACCAAAGCCCTGTGGGTGGCTCTGCTTGCTATCGGCGTGCTGCTCGGCATTGACCGCATATTCTTCAGCGTCATTTTTCTCATCCCAGGTTTTCTCAAAACGATTGCTTACTGGGGGTGCATTTTCGCGGCGATGTATTTCCTTGCCTCAGAGCACGCACGCATGAGTCGCGCTGGCGGTTTTACGTGGAAAAAGTTTTTTGATAGGCGCAAGCCCGGCGGTGGAAACTCCAGCGACTCCCGTGGTTCCTGGTAGTCACCCGTCATCGCGAGGGAGCGCCCGCGCGACCGTGGCGATCTTGAGATTGCCGCGTCGCGGTCTGTGACCGCTCCTCGCAACGACGGGATTACACTTCAACAAAAATGGTGAAGGGTCCGTCGTTCACCAGCTCGACGTCCATCATCGCGCCAAAAGAGCCCGTCTCCACGTGCAGCCCATACTTCTCGCGCAACTCGCGCGCGACAGCCTCGACAATCGGCTCAGCAATATCGCCCGGCGCAGCCTTTGACCAGCCCGGCTTGCGCCCCTTGCGCACATCCGCATACAAGGTGAATTGAGAAACCAGCAAAATCGGCGCACCCACCTCGCACGCCCCCAGGCGCTCACCGTCGTCGCTACCGTCACCGTCACGCAAAATCTTCAACTCGGCTATTTTGCGCGCCATTTTCTGAATCTGAGCCTCGCCGTCATCATGCGTCACCCCAAGTAGGACGCACAAACCAGCACCAATTTGGCCGACAATTTCGCCGTCGACCGTCACACTTGCGCGGCGGACGCGCTGAATAATAGAACGCATGGCACTAGCATAGCTATCCCCTTTCCCCCGATGGGAGCTAACTTGCAAATCTGTGCAAAATACACACAGAAATGCAGCTTAGTCCCCATCGGGGGAAGCAGGCGGTTACGTTGCTGGCGAACACGGGAGGGCATAGTGCGAGAACATCGTTAGAGTAAGAGAAGCATGCAGCGTTGCATTAATGCTGCGCAAAAATGAGAGTACCGACAGGCACAAGTCGAGGGAGCAGCGATGTTTGAACGGTTTACCGACCGCGCGAGGCGCGTCATTGTGTTGGCGCAGGATGAGGCGCGTAGTCTCAAGCATAACTACCTTGGTACGGAGCATATCCTTCTCGGGTTAATCCGCGAGGGTGAGGGTGTGGCTGCCAAGGCGCTGGACGCTTTGGGTATTTCTCTTGACGAAGTGCGCGCGCAGGTTGTCGAGATTATCGGCGAGGGGCAAGAGTCGCCGCAGGGGCACATTCCCTTTACTCCGCGCGCGAAAAAAGTCATCGAATACGCTATGCGTGAGGGCTTGCAGCTCGGACACTCCTATATTGGGACGGAGCACCTGTTGCTCGGTTTGACGCGCGAGCCAGAGGGAGTGGCGGCGCAGGTTTTGAACAAGTTGGGCGCGGAAATGGATCGCGTGCGCACGCAGGTCAACCAGCTGATTTCCGGCTATCAAGGTAAAGAGGCTGTCGGTGTTGGTGGTGGCGGGCCGGAGCGTCTGCGCTCTAATTCGACGATTCTCGACCAGTTTGGTCGCAATCTTACCCAGCAGGCGCGCGAGCATAAGCTCGACCCTGTTGTTGGTCGCCATACTGAGACTGAGCGCGTTATGCAGGTGCTTTCGCGCCGCACCAAGAACAATCCCGTGCTCATCGGTGAGCCGGGTGTG
>JAFYHO010000173.1 GCA_017539125.1 Actinomycetaceae bacterium
GGGTGTATGACAATGGTGGTAAGCCTTTGTTCTATTCCGCTGGGTCAAATGGTGTGAAGGTTTATCGTTGCTATAACCCCGGGCTTCGTGTTGGTCAGCATCATTACACTGCCAATTGGAATGAATACAAGGCTTTGGTGGACAAGCATGGCTGGAAGAAAGAAGGCATAGGCTGGTACGCCATCAGGCTCAAATAGCCTTCCCTTGTTCTCGAAAAGACGGGAGAAAAGGTGTGCCTGCTGGCACAGCTTCCCGTCTGGCATAAATGCGGTGGCATGGGTATAGTTGTCATGGTGGACTGACTGTGTCCGCTGGCTTTGCTGTGCACACGGTAAAACTAGAGATACAGCGGTCTTTTGTAGGTAAGCACACCGTATGAGGTGCAGGTGGCTGCAAGCCACATGATGACTGGAGGAATCTTGATTAAGGCTCTCGGTGCCGCATTTCGCACCCCTGACCTGAGGCGCAAGCTTCTATTCACAATGTTCATTATGGCGATTTATCGCTTGGGAACGTTCATCCCTGCGCCTTTTGTGTCAATGAAGAACGTCCATGAGTGTATGGCTCAGCAGGAACAAGGCGACTTCTTGTCCATGATGAACCTTTTCTCTGGCGGCGGCATATTC
Source organism: Actinomycetaceae bacterium (assembly GCA_017539125.1). Taxonomy (GTDB): domain Bacteria; phylum Actinomycetota; class Actinomycetes; order Actinomycetales; family Actinomycetaceae; genus RUG11864. Next base: position 627 of record JAFYHO010000173.1, read on the forward strand.
CAGTTGTCCGTGTTCTCCCTCGGCATCATGCCTTACATTACGGCATCGATTATTATTCAGCTTTTGCGCGTTGTCATTCCGCGTTTTGAAGAGCTCCATAAAGAGGGACAGTCCGGTACGGCAAAACTCACCGAATACACGCGCTACCTCACCATTGGACTCGGCTTGCTCCAGAGCGCCGTTGTCATCTCGGTCGCAAACTCGAATCTTTTCCAAAACTGCGAAGTCGATCCTATCCCCAACTCCAATGCTGCCAAGATCGCGTTTGCTATTCTTGCGATGACTGCAGGTACAGGTCTTATCATGTGGCTCGCTGAGCTGATTACCGACCGTGGAATCGGCAATGGTATGTCGATTTTGATCTTCACGGGTATCTGCGCCAACTTCCCCTCCATGCTCTATCAGGTGTACACCTCGAAGGGCATCGGAATTACCTTGCTCGTATTCTTCCTCTTCCTTGCTATTACTTTCGTGGTTGTTTTCGTCGAGCAGTGCCAGCGCCGTATTCCCGTTCAGTACGCAAAGCGTGTTGTTGGTCGCCGTACTTACGGCGGTTCGACTACGTACCTGCCCATTAAAATCAATATGGCAAACGTTATCCCCGTCATCTTCGCTTCTTCGATTTTGATGCTTCCGCAGATGATTGCAACCTTTGGTAATCCCGCTTCTGGCTGGGTGCAATTCATTAGCCAGTATCTCTCAACGCGTTCGTGGCTGTACTTCCTGCTTTACGGTCTGCTCATTGTTGCTTTCGCATTCTTCTACACGTCCATCACCTTCAACACTGAGGAAGTCGCGGACAATATGAAGCGCTACGGCGGATTTATCCCCGGTATTCGCGCTGGAAAGCCCACTGCCGATTACCTCGGCTATGTTGCCAATCGCCTGACATGGGTTGGCGCGATTTACCTGGCAATCGTCGCGCTTATTCCGACGATTCTCTTCGCCAAGCTTGGCGTGATGGGCGGCGGCTTCGGCGGCACCTCAATCATGATTTTGATGGGCGTCGGCTTGCAGACCGTCAAGGATATTGACGCTCAGCTCCAGCAGCGCCACTACGAGGGCTTCCTACGCTAAGCGTTTTCAGCTGTCCTTGAGGATGTCAAGAAAGGCAAACCCGCACAATGTCTCTTCGCATGATTATGGTCGGCCCGCCTGGGGCTGGCAAAGGAACTCAAGCTGTTGGTCTGTGCGAACGTCATAATATTATTCAGGTGTCCACGGGTGACTTGTTCCGCGCCCACGCAGCCGCGGGCGACGAGCTTGGGCAGCTAGCAGATTCCTATACATCGCGCGGCGAGCTTGTTCCTGACGAAGTCACGAATGCGATGGTGCGTGAGCGTTTGGCTCAGCCTGATATGGCAAATGGTTTCTTGCTTGACGGCTATCCGCGTAACCCTTCGCAGGTTGGTGCGCTTGACGTGATGCTGATTGAGCAGGGCCTTAAGATTGACCTCGTTTTGGAGCTGACGGCAGATGACGATGAGGTTTTCGCTCGTCTACTCAACCGAGCAAAAGAACAAGGGCGCGCTGACGACAACGAGGACGTTATCCGTCATCGTATCGATATTTACCATGCGAGCACGAAGCCACTGCTGGATGTCTATCAGGAGCGCGGCATTTTATTGAAAGTGGACGGCAGCGGCACGATTGACGAAGTTGCCAATCGCATTGACGCAACGATTGCCGGTTTCTTGACGCAAGTCTCTCGCTTTGTGGCGTAATAGTTGTGCTGGAACATGGCTGGCGCTATCGAATATAAGACCCTTAGGCAGATGCGCGCGATGCGTGAGGCTGCGCTGATTGTTGACGATATCCATTGTGCCTTGCGTGAGAGTGTGTGCGTTGGCATGACAACTGCCGAGGCTGATGATATTGCCGCTCGCGTGCTGAAGGCGGCAGGGGCGCGCTCGAATTTTCTCGGCTACTACGATTATCCCGCAAATATCTGCACCTCAATCAACGAGGTGATTGTTCACGGCATTCCCGATGAGCGCGCGCTCGAAGCAGGGGATATTGTGTCTTTTGACTGCGGGGCAGTCAAAGGTGGCTGGCATGGCGATTCGTGCTTCACTATGGTGTTACCTTCTGATAATCCGGGTGACGCTGAGTTGATTGCTGCGCGTGAGCGTCTATCTCAGGTGACCGAGCAGGCGATGTGGGCGGGGATTGCCGCTATGGCGTGGGGCAGGCGAGTGGGAGATATTGGCGCTGCTATTGACGATTACGTGACGGCTACGGCTCCCGATTTGGATATTGTCCTCGACTACACAGGGCATGGCATTGGGACGTCTATGCACCAAGATCCAGATGTGCTGAACTATCGCGCTCGCGGGCGCACCTTTGGGCGCACGCCACGCCTGAAACCTGGAATGGTGCTATGTATCGAGCCGATGCTGACGCGCGGCAAGCAAGATAATCGCGTTCTCGATGATGATTGGACGGTCGTAACGAATGACGGTTCCGATGCGTGCCATTGGGAGTGCCAAGTCGCCCTGCATGAGGACGGCATTTGGGTGCTTAACCGCCGCGACGGCGGCGCCCGCGAACTTGCTGCCTTTGGCGTCACCCCTGCGCCGATCGGCTAGACAATTTTCCCGCGTCATTGCTAGGGTCAAACCCCGTCATTGCGAGCAAGCCGTAGGCGAGCGTAGCAATCAATTCTGACACAATTGCTAGCGTTGCAACGCACGCAATAATGGACTATTGATTGTTCGTTCGCTTCGCTCACTTACAACAACATCGTCACTCCACCCTCGAGTGAGCAAGCTCCCTCGGGGCTTCCGTTCCTTGTTGTGCCACGCCTGCCTAAACGGCAGGCTCGCAATGACGAGGCAGGGCTTTGGTAAAGGGATAGTAAATTGTGAGCAAGAAATAGCGCCGTTTTATGGGAAAGGGCGGGGAGGTATGGAATACTGCGAGATGTAGGACTTTAATCCTATATTTTCTCACCTTTGGGAGGGTGTCCTCTTAATTGGGATGTGTCAAGAAGATAGTGAAAGGGTTTGTAATGACTGGTCGTTTTTCTACAAAACTGTTGGCTGCCATTGCTGCTTTGAGTCTTATGGGTTCTGGTGTTGCGGTTGCTGATGAAACTGCTGATACTGCTGGTGCTCCTAGTATTGAGGTTTCTGCCGAGCCGAGCGTGCCAGAGGTAACGCCTAGCGCAGAGCCCACGCTCGAGCAGGATGCAGACAATAATACTGTTCAGCTCGATACTGATGCCAACAGTCAGCTTGATGTCTCTGATGAGAACTTAACTGACGTTCTTGCTGATACTGGTGGCGCGAATGCTTGTCCTGCTGACCCATATATAAAATATAGCGTTAAAGGCCCCCCTACGCTCCTTGTTGGTCAAACAAGCGAGGCGATGCTTATGGGGGATGCTAAGTATGGTGATAAGTGGGAGCAGGCGATTATGACGCGTGAGGATTATGATCGCGAGTATAGTTATGGGACTCCGTCATTTTGGTCGAGTTCTAATACGAATGTTGCCACGGTTGATAAGTATGGTTATGTTTCTGGTAAAGCTCCTGGAACAGCTACTATTACCGCCTCTTACTGGGATGATGAGGATAAGTGTGTATTGACGATGGGGTCGTTCACGGTGACGGTTGTTCAGCCTGTTGTGAAGGTGTCGTCGGTTGGTGTTTCTGGTGCGTCTAAGGTGCAGGTTGGTAAGAAGATCGCGTTGAAGGCGTCTGTTGCTCCGTCTAATGCGACGAATAAGGGTGTTTCGTGGAAGTCGTCGAATACGAAGATTGCCACTGTTGATTCCAAGGGTAAGGTCACGGGCAAGAAGGCTGGCAAGGTCACTATTACCGCGACAGCTCAAGATGGTTCTGGTAA
>JAFYHO010000029.1 GCA_017539125.1 Actinomycetaceae bacterium
TAGCGCTTATTCGCTTTCTTGAGCTTGCCCAGCTCTTTATGCAATTCGTTCTCGGAATACGTGTAAATGTACTGCTTTTTCTTGCCGCCAGAGCCAGCCACTTCAATGCGATGCAGGGGCGGGACGGCGGCAAAAACACGCCCAGCCTCGATAAGCGGGCGCATATAGCGGAAGAAGAGAGTCAGCAGCAGAGTGCGGATGTGGGCGCCGTCCACGTCAGCGTCAGTCATCATAATGATTTTGCCGTAGCGTGCAGAATCGAGATTGAATGTGCGGCCGGACCCCGCACCGATGACTTGAATAATCGACTTGATTTCCTCATTATCCAGCACTTTTCCTGTCGATGCTTTTTGAACGTTGAGGATCTTGCCGCGGATAGGCAAAAGTGCTTGGAATTCGCTATTGCGCGCGAGCTTCGCTGTACCCAAAGCCGAATCTCCCTCGACGATAAACAGCTCGGAGGACGCGACATCTTCGGAGCGGCAATCAGCCAGCTTGGCAGGCATAGACGAGGATTCGAGCGCGTTCTTTCGACGCGAAATCTCTTTGTGGAGACGCGCCTCGACGCGGGCGCGCGCTTCAGAAATAACCTTCTCCAGCAGACGCGCATTCTCGGTTTTCTGGTCACGCTTCTTCGAGTTCAAGATAGCGGTGAGCTGCTCTTCAACGACTTTCGCCGTAATAGCACGCACTTGCGGAGTGCCAAGCTTGCCCTTGGTCTGCCCCTCAAATTGCGGCTCCGGCAGGCGCACGGACACGACCGCACTCAAGCCCGCAAGCACATCGTCTTTTTCAATCTTCAGCGTCTTTTGCTCTTTGGCGCTCAACTTCAAGCGGCGAGCCTGTGCGTCAATTGCTTGGCGCACCACTTTGACAAGCCCAGCTTCAAAACCAGCAAGATGGCTTCCACCTTCGGGAGTCTTGACGACATTCGTAAAACTCTCCTCGATAGTGTCGTAGCCTGTCCCCCATCGCAAAGCAACATCGACTTGGCAGGTGCGCTCCACTTCGCGCATTTTCTGCTTACCAGTCTTTTCGTCAAACATCTGGACGTTCTCGGTGTAATTGCCCTCGCCAGTCAGCTGCATCGTGGCAGTGATCGCCGCATCAGGCGCAAGGAAGTCAACAAAATCAACCGTACCACCCTCGAAACAGAAACTCTCTAACGGATTTTCTGCATCCTTGCGCTCGTCATGGACGTTGATTGTCAAACCAGGAACAAGGAAAGCGGTTTGACGGGCACGCTCAATAAGTTTTTCATACGAGAAAGCGGCTTTGGGGACGAAGAAGTCACGGTCGAGCCAGTAGCGCACGCGAGTTCCCGTCTTTTTCTTCGCCACTTTGCCGACAGTCTGCAACCCCTCTTTATCTCCAGACGCCTTAAAAGGATTGTCGGGCGAAGGCTTTTTACGCCCGTCCTCATAGACACCTGTTTCACCGTGACGGAATTGGACGCGATAGGTTTTACCTCCGCGGTCAACTTCCACGTCCAGGCGTGCCGACAGAGCATTGACGACAGCCGCACCCACGCCATGCAGGCCGCCGGAAACCTTGTAATTGCCACCGCCGAATTTGCCACCTGCATGCAGCTTCGTATAGACGACTTCCACGCCACTGCGCCCCTCACCAGGAACTTCGTCAATAGGAATGCCACGCCCGTCATCACGCACCTCGATAGAATCGTCATCGTAAAGGTGAATATCTATCGTGCGGGCATGCCCTTCAAGGGCCTCATCGACAGAGTTGTCGATAATCTCCCACAAACAATGCATGAGCCCGCGCGAGTCATTCGAGCCGATATACATGCCCGGGCGCTTGCGGACTGCTTCAAGACCCTCGAGGACTTGAATCTGGCTGGCAGAATACGTTTCTTTCTTCGACACGCTCCAATGCTATGCGAGGAAAAGGGCTCTTTCATATCGGCGCGCCATGCGCAGCACGTCACGTGACACGTCTGTGTATTGCTGCGCGCAGCCGCGGGGGGTTTTAGACTGGAGGTGTGACTGGATTTGCGGTAGTCGATTGCGAGACAACGGGGCTGGACCCTATCACTGACCGCATTATTGAGTGTGCGATTATTCTTCTTGACGAGCAGGGCGTGGAGGAAGGCGCGTGGTCGAGCCTTGTCAATCCGCGTATTCCTGTGAGAGCTTCGTTTGTTCATGGTTTGTATGACGGTGACGTTGCCGCTGCTCCCTTTTTTGAGGATATTGCTGAGCAGGTGGCGGCTTTGTTGGATGGGCGCGCTTTTGTTGCTCACAATGCTAATTTTGACGCTGGCTTTCTTGAGACCTCGCTGAGACGGGCGGGGATTGATTTTTCTATTCCTGCTGCACAGCGGGTCTGCACGATGGAGTTGTCGAAGATTTATCTGCCGGAGGGAAGGCATAGTTTGCAAGCGGCTGCCGAGCGTGCCGGCATTGAGCAGCACCCCGAACATCGCGCGCTTGCAGACGCCCACATCGCTGCGGAGCTGTTGCGCTACTATCTGCGCGCCGAGGCTGACGGCGTGCGCTATGCCGACCATGCAATCTCGCGCAGCGGAGAACGGACTGACCCCGCCTCCTGGCTTTCCGCCCTTTCATAATGTAGTAAAAGGGCGGAAACTAACTGGGCAAAGCTGGCGGGTCTATCGCCATTTGATGGCGTACCAACCTATACTTTCTTTCTTCCAACCATGCTTTTTCACCAACGCATCATACTCACGCTTATCGGCAGTGTAATGATGCTGACCAACACGAAGCCCCGGATTGTAGCAACGATAAACAGGCACACGCTTTTTTGCATCAGAATAAAACAAAGGTTTACCACCATTGTCATAACGCCAGCCATGCTTCTTCACCAAAGTCTTTGCCTCATTCTTATCCTTCGTATAATGATGATCTCCCAGACCAGGATTATACAAACGATACACACCAGCACCAGACTTCGGACTCATCCACGCAACACCCTCTTGCTTCCAGCCATGCTTATCCTTAAGGATCGTATACTCTTTCGCATCGGTCGTAAACAAATGCTCACTCGATACAGGGTTATACAAGCGGTACACTTTCTGGACAGCCTCAGCCTTCGTCACGGTGATTTTCTTAGAGGCCTTCTTCTTTCCGTCCTTCGTTGTCACCGTAATAGTGACTGTCTTACCAGCCTTCTTACCAGTTACAACGCCTTTAGCGTTCACCGTGGCAATACTCTTATTCGAGCTTGACCACGTAACGCCCTTATTCGTCGCATTCGACGGATTGATTTTAGCCTTCAACGTAATCTTGCTGCCAGCCGCAACCTTAGAAGAACCAGAAATAGATACTCCTTTGACTTTCACAGGCTTAACCACAGTAATCTTCTTCGAAGCCTTCTTCTTCGACCCATCCTTAGCCGTCGCAGTAATCGTCACAGTCCCAGGCTTCACACCCTTAACCACGCCTTTAGCGTTCACCGTAGCGATCTTCGTATTCGACGACTTCCACGACACCTTCTTATTCGTCGCATTCGACGGAGCAACCGCTGCCTTCAACGTAGTCGAATAACCAGCAGCAACTTTCGACGCGCCACTCACCTTCATCGATGACACAGCTACCGAATACACAGGCTTAAGAACAAAGGAACCACGCTGGTCGCTCTCACCTTTCACATCCCACTCCCCGTAAAGGACAAGATCAGTTACGCCAGACAGATTCTCGTTAATCGTGAGCGTTTTATTTTTCTTGTTACTGGAGAGCGCGTTCGTGCGCTTCCAGTCAGTCACAAAACAATGATTACGACCAGCATCTTCCTGATAATAGCCACACACCAAATTGCCGAGCTCATCCTTGGTCTTCGGCACAAGCTTTCCCACACGCCACGTAATCGGTGCGTCCCGCAATGCATGGACTTTCGATACATTGTATGTCGTCCTTGTACCCGACACTACGGCCCTCACAGAAGCACGCTGCCCCTTAGCGTGGAACCGAGTCACCCGCCCTTTCTCGGGAGTGAGAACCCGCCAATCTGTCACATTATTGTCATTCACATACAGATGGAAGTCCTTCCCTTTAGCGAGCAACGGTTTAAGCATCTTCACATCCGACAGCCCATTATTCGACAAATCAAGCGCGTCAAGAGTTGGCGGCAACTTAGCCAAAGCCGATACGTCAGACACCCGATTGCCCTCTAACCAAAGATGTTGAAGCTTTGTAAGTTTAGCCAAGGATGACACATCAGACACCTTGTTATATCCCAACCCAAGGTTCCACAGGTGTGGGAGGTTACCTAAGGGCGACACATCAGACACCTTATTGTAGTAAAGATCAAGATACTTCAAATTTGTCAGCTTTCCCAATGCCGACACATCAGACACCCGATTGTGCCCTAACTGAAGATCCTCCAATTTTGTCAGCTTCCCCAAAGCAGACACATTAGAGATCCGATTATCGGACAAGACAAGCCAGTTGAGATTCGTCAACTTCCCCAAAGCCGACACATCAGAGATTCGATTGCTTCCCAAAAGAAGAGTCCCAAGTTTTGTCAGCTTGCTCAACGGCGACACATTAGAAATCCGATTACTGGTCAAGTTAAGCCAGCCGAGGTTCGTCAACGTGCTCAAAGGCGACACATCAGAGATCCGATTACCACCTAAACCAAGATTCCCAAGTGTCAGCTTGCTCAACGGTGACACATCAGAGATTCGATTACCCTCCAAATGAAGACTCCAAAGATTTTTCAGCTTAGCCAAAGCCGACACATTAGAAATCCGATTAGCCCTCAAATAAAGATCCTCAAGTTCTGTCAGCTTGCTCAACGGCGACACATTAGAAATCCGATTACCATCCAAGTGAAGGTGCCTAAGTTTTGTCAGCTTAGCCAAAGCCGACACATCAGACACCTGATTATGCTCTAGGTTAAGAATTTCGAGACTTGTGGCGTGTTGGAGCCCCTGAATATTGGCAATCTTGCGTTGATTGCACTTGAGGGATTTCAATCCCTGCAGATCTTTTGCTGTCACTGCCTGATTAGCTGAACGGCTCAACTGCTCATTGACGCACTTTTTGAGATTGGCATCTTTGATGACGTTCTTGGCGGCAGCCCCACTTGTATCGTCGAGTATTTCTTCGCTATCGACACTTTCGGTATCAACGCCCTCACTATCGACATTTTCAGTATCCACACTTTCGCTATCAGCATTTTCAGTATCGGTGTTTTCACCATAAACGCTTTCGCCAGTCTCAGCTTCAGACACCTCATCGGTGTCACCTACTTCGCCCCCTGGAGCAATAGTTGCTTCACTCGAGACGGAAACATCAACACCAATCTCGCTGTCGTTACTATCATCGGCGATAGCCACGCCAGAACCCATAAGGCTCAAAGCGGCTGCTACGGCTAACAGCTTTACAGAAAAACGACCAGACCCTATAGACATAAGAAAACCTTTCCTCTGATACACCTCGATCAAAGAGACACACTCCCAAAGGTGAGACAATATAGGATTAAAGTCCTACGTTGCATGTACTTCACAGCCTACAGCAGCGTGTGCCTTTTTTCGTCTAAACCGTACTTTTCCCACAGAAAACTTACTGTCCCTTTACTAAAGTGCGCTCCACCCCGTCCCTCCCTACCCGTCGTCGCGCCCCCTCAACGTCGTTGCGAGGAAGCGCGAAGCGCTGACGAAGCAATCTTGAGATCGCCACGGTCGGACTTCGTCCTCCCTCGCGATGACGGGGTGGGGGGAGGTTGCCGCGTCGCTCGCGTTGCTCGCTCCTCGCGATGACAGGACGGGATTAGTCGAGGTAGTCGCGCAGGACCTGCGAACGTGAGGGGTGGCGCAGCTTCGACATTGTCTTGGACTCAATCTGGCGGATACGCTCACGTGTCACCCCATAAACCTTGCCAATTTCGTCAAGGGTCTTAGGCTGGCCGTCTGTCAAACCGAAGCGCATAGAGACAACGCCTGCTTCGCGCTCAGACAAGGTGTCAAGCACCTGATTGAGCTGCTCTTGCAAAAGCGTGAAACCGACTGCGTCTGCTGGAACAACTGCCTCAGAGTCCTCAATAAGATCGCCAAACTCGCTATCGCCGTCCTCACCGAGAGGTGTGTGCAGGGAAATTGGCTCGCGCCCGTATTTCTGCACTTCAATAACCTTTTCTTCGGTCATATCCAGCTCGACTGCCAGCTCGGCGGTCGTGGGTTCGCGGCCCAAATCCTGAAGCATTTGACGCTGGACGCGCGCCAGTTTATTGATGACTTCGACCATGTGGACGGGAATACGAATCGTGCGAGCTTGGTCTGCCATAGCGCGGGTAATCGCCTGGCGAATCCACCAGGTCGCATAGGTGGAGAACTTGTAACCCTTGGTGTAGTCGAATTTCTCAACCGCGCGCACAAGACCGAGATTGCCCTCTTGAATCAAATCGAGGAAAAGCATTCCGCGACCCGTATACCGCTTTGCGAGGGACACAACGAGACGCAAGTTAGCCTCGAGCAAATGGTTCTTGGCGTCACGACCGTCGCGCATAATCGTGCGCAGCTCACGAATATAGGTGCGCTCCTTGGTTGTTTCCGCAGGTAAATCACCTGTGTTGAGCAAATGCTCGGCATACAAGCCTGCTTCAATACGCTTCGCCAGCTCCACTTCCTGCTCGGCGTTCAGCAGAGCGACTTTACCGATTTGCTTGAGGTAATCCTTGACCGGATCGGCGGTTGCGCCAGCGACGTGAACACGGATAGCAGGTTCATCGGATTCGTCCGAATCGGCAACGGTGAAAGCACCATGCGACGTGTCGGCAGCATTATCTGAGTCGTCAGACTTGCCTTTCTTGGCTGTGCCCTCATCACTCTCGTCACCGTCTTCATCCTCGTTTGCCTCATCCTCGGCATCACTATCATCGTCATCGCGAATATCGGCTTCGAGGTCTTCGTCTGGATTGATTTCTTCGATATCGTCCAAATCGGCTTCGTCAATATCGACGTCGTCGAGGTCAATCTCTTCGACATCGTCGAGATCGGGAGTGCTAACGCTCAGCTCATCAACATCAAGCGCTTCCTGTGCATCAATGCTTTCTTCGGCAGTGGTGACGGGCTCAGCCTTTTCTTTTTTTGCTGCAGCTTTTTTGCTTGTTTTTGGCTTTGGCTTTTCTGCCTTCTCGTCTGTTTTTTTCTTTGCACTTGTGGCTTTTGTGGACGTGCCCTTTGTAGGGGCGTCCGCCTTCTTCTCAGCCGTCTTTTTCTCGGTAGTCTTTTTCGCAGCCGTCTTTTTATCGGCAGCCTTTTCCTTAGCTGCCGACTTCTTTGTGCTTACCTTTGTTTCGGCGGTAGCTTTTTTCTTAGTCTCTGCTTTCTTTGCCGCACTTACTTTCTTAGCAGAAGCCGTTTTTGCCTCGGCTTTCTTAGCCGTTGCTTTCTTAGCAGCAGGTTTCTTGGCGGGCTCTTTTGTAGCCGCAGGTTTCTTAGCAGGCTCTTTCTTAGCAGTGGTCGCTTTTTTCGCTGTGCTTTCTTTTTTCACAGCAGGCTTTTTCGCGACAGACTTCTTCTCAGTTGTCTTTTTATCAGTCACCTTTTTATCTGCGGTCTTTTTCGTAGCAGTCTTGGCGGAGCCTGTCTTTTTCTCAGCTACCGACTTCTTTGCAGTCTCAGTTTTTTTGGCACTGGTTTTCTTAGCGGTCGTTTCCTTCTTGGTTGCGCTTGCTTTTTTAGCCGGAGCTGTTTTCTTCGCAGGAGCAGCCTTCTTCGCTGCACTGGCCTTCTTAGCTGGTGCTTCTTTCTTAGCAGCACTTGCCTTCTTCGTGCTCACTGCCTTTTTCGCAGCTGCTTCTTTTTTAGGGGGCTGCGTTTTCTTGGTCGTTGATTTCTTGGCCGTTGTCGTTTTAGCGGCTGTAGTTTTTGTAGTAGCAGTCTTTTTTGCTGCCGCAGATTTCGTGCTTGCTGCCTTTGTGGTGGCTTTTTTCGCTGCCGTCGTTTTCTTCGCTGGTGTTTCTTTTGTGGATGTACTTGCTTTCTTTGTCGTCTTTTTTTCAGTTGTTTTTGCAGCTTTACTTGCCATAATGACTTCCCTCTTTATTCTCGTGTGCCGTCAGGACACAGTCTTAGACCACTAGTGCCAACGCAAGTCTCCCCCATTTCATTCCAAAGCCTTACTGTGGAAGGTGCCACACTTACGGGCAAGCCACGGAGGCATAACACCTACGTCAAGAACATGGGATAGAAGGCACGCCAAGGAGTTGCGAGAATCGCGTTCTAAGGCTTCGTCGACATACTCATAGGCAGAACGGAACTTCCCCGTCCACCACAGTAAATACGCTAATAAAGCGAAAGGATATCCCTGCTTCGCACCCGCATACGAGCAGCATCGCTTGAGAAGATCGCACATCACTTTCATGTCTCCCATATCCGGCACTGCCTGCTCCAGTTTAAGGAACGTTTCTTCGATATATTCAGGAGAAGCACTATCCCCCAGTTTTTCTAGTGTCCCCTCGCAGGCGTGCATGAGAAGGCAATCGCGCACCTTCCCTTCTTCGAGAGCAGCAATCGCTATCCCAAAAAGTTCTGGGCTCTCCTGCGCACACACTACCTCCACACCCTGGTCCACAAGCTGACTCCAAACGTGTAGTCCTTCATCCAATGTGTCTCGTGTTTTTTCTTCCCATTGTTTTCCTGCTTCTTCGGCTCGTCGCTTGTCGTTGTCCGTGACGGTGGAAATATCGCAGGAGATTACGTACGTATCAAGGGTTTTCTCACACATGCGTGTTCAACCTTTCTGTTTATCTGTTTCATGCTTTTCAGCCGCCGGAAGGCGGCCTATCTCTATCCCACACCACTGCACAACTCCCACGCACCTACCCTTTTTCAACTGTGGATAACCATCGCATAATTGCTAGTTGGGGACCGAAGTAGGCTAGGCTTGAGGTTATGGATTCTTCGGATTTTCGCTCCGCCGTCAGCACGCGACTGGACACGTGGTTTTCTTCTCTCGGTTTTCTGGTCGAAAACCCCTACGAACGCGAAGCTTTTGACGAGCTTGAAACACAGATACGCTCTATTGTCCGCGGCGGCAAACGCACACGCGCCCTGCTCGCCTATGCCGGAATGTTGTGTGCGGGCGACATCAACGAAGAACAGGCAGTCGCTCTTGGCGCCGCCCTTGAGCTTTTCCAAGCCAGCGCCCTCGTCCACGACGACATCATCGACAACTCTCCCCTGCGCCGAGGAAAGCCCTCTGCCCATATCGCTTTTGAGCAGTTACACGCTGAAAAATCGTGGCTGGGCGACGGGAACTCTTTTGGTCGTGGTGCGGCGATTACTATTGGGGATTTGCTGCTGGCTGGGGCCTGCGAGCTTTTCAACCAGGCACTTGAGAGCGCCCCCAGCGATGCGGTCCTCACAGCCCTCTCCCTTTTCAATACGATGATGATTGAAGTTGCCTACGGACAATTCCTCGATATCCGCGAAGAACATCTGCCCTTGAACGAGACTGCCCCTCACGAGCGCGCCCTTGGCATTCTCACCCACAAAAGCGCACGTTATTCCGTCGAAATGCCTCTAACAATCGGGGCAACACTCGCAGGTGCGCACCCCCAACTCGTCAACGATTTGCGTGACCTCGGTTTACAACTCGGCATCGCTTTCCAGCTGCGCGACGACGATTTAGGTATTTTCGGCGACCCCGCTGTCACGGGTAAACCCGCCTGTGGTGATATCGCCGAGGGAAAGAGAACCGTCCTGCTCTCTCTTATGCGCGAGCGTATAACGGCAGACGATAGGGCTTTTCTCGATGAGTGTTTGGGGCGTGAATTAAGTGCGGGCGAAGCAGAGCGTATTCAGCGATTAGGGGAAGAATGCGGAGCGCGTGCAGCCCACGAAACAATGATTGAGAGCTACGAAGGCGAAGCCCACAGCCGCGCGCAATCCCTGCAATGCCACGAGAGCGGACGCGCACTCCTCGGCGAGATTATGACTGAGCTGTCCCAGCGCCTGGCTTAGGTTCCCCGCATGCGATGAAACTCGCCAAGTAACTAATAGATATGCACCATTAAGCAAGGTAGCCTAATGCACGTGAGCGATTCTCTCATTGGGAAGGTTGTCGACGGACGCTATGCCATTACTGCGCTGATTGGGCGCGGGGGCATGGCGACGGTTTATCGTGCCCGCGATAAACGCCTAGAGCGCGATATTGCCATTAAACTCATGCACCCACATTTGGCAGAAAAATCCGATCTCAATACCCGATTCAATAAGGAAGCTCGAGCGGCAGCCCAACTCTCTAATCCCCATGTTGTCGCCATTCACGACCAGGGAGTATGGGCGTCCCCTGAGGGTCCTCGCGCCTATCTCGTCATGGAGTACGTCCCCGGCCCTGATTTGCGCAGCGAATTGCAGCGCCTAGGCTCTCTGTCATTGGGAAGCTGTCTTGACATCACAGAGCATGTTCTGCGCGCTCTAGCGGCAGCACACGAAGCTGGCATTATCCACCGCGATGTTAAGCCTGAAAACATTTTGCTCACTAATCCCCTACCTTCTGATACGTCTGGTGAGGGTGCGGCTATTCAAGCAAAAGTGGCAGATTTCGGGCTCGCCCATGTTATTGACGCAGAATCGGCTGGCACTGGAACTATTTTGGGAACAGTCGCCTACATTCCTCCTGAATCCGTCAGCTCAGGCATCTTCGAACCTCCAGCTGATCTCTATGCCCTTGGCATTATGATGTACGAGGCCATCACGGGTCAGCTGCCTTTCAAGGGCGAAACTCCTATGCAAACTGCCTATATGCATATCACCAAGCCCATGCCGAAAGTTGCAGATAAGGCTGAGTGGATACCGCCCGAAGTGGATTCTTTTATCGCGGATTTGACTGCTAAAGAGCCCAGTGACCGTCCCGCAAACGGAAAGGAAGCGCTGGAACAATTCCTTGCTATGCGCGACTCTATCGATGAGGCCAGTCTCGCTCGCCGCATTCCTGTCGCTCCCAGTATCCCACAAACAAGCATCAATGATGCCAGTGAAGAACCCTATCAGGAAAAAACTGTCGCGTACTCACACACGTCCTCGCTTCCTGTGCCAACAGAGCCTTCGCCGCCGGAAACGATTACGTCAATCGCGGCGGCAGAAGAGCCTTCACCTGCGCTAGCAACAGATACTCCTACTGAGGCTCTCCCGGGTACTGTCGAGAAAGCTAAGTTTGCTACTGCGACCACCACCTCAAAGAAGAAAACTCGCAAGCGTTTGCTGATTATTCTCCTCGTATTGGCCCTGCTCGCTGCCGCTGTGGGCGGCTGGTATTTCTTTGCTGGCCCTGGGAAACGAGTGTCGATTCCTGCTGTTGCAGGTCAAAGCGCTGAAGCGGGCAAAAAGAAGCTGACTGACGCGGGCTTTGTGGTCGATAGCAAGGAAGCCTATAGTGACGATGTTGAAAAGGGTCTAGTAATCTCAACGACTCCCAGTAATAAGCGCCTGCGCATTGGGAGTACCGTCACGATGACGGTATCGCTTGGCATTGAACAAGTCGAGGTTCCTGCTGTCGTTTCTCTGCCCCGCGAAGAGGCTCTTACCAAGGTTGAGGGGGCGCGCCTACATCCGAAAGTGACGGAGTCGTATTCGGATGACGTCGAAAAAGACCTTGTTATTTCCCAATCTCTTGAGGGTGGCAGCATCGTCAACCATGACAGCGATATCGAGATTGTCATTTCTCTTGGACGTGAACCTGTCGAGCTTCCTACTCTCACCAATATGGGCCGCGATGAGGCTGTCCAAGCACTTGAAGCTGTGGGGCTGCACGCCGCGATTGCCGAGGAGTTTTCTGATACTGTTCCTGCCGGTAAAGTCATGGCGCAAAATCCAAGCGAAGGCACTGTCTACCGTGGGGATACAATTTCTTTCACCCTCTCTAAAGGGCCGCCGGTAGTTCAGGTGCCTAAAGTTACTCGCCTATCTGTACAAGAAGCGCGCAGCAAATTGGAGGCTGCGGGCTTAAAAGTCGACGAAAAGCCTCTGTTTGGCGATCTGGAATGGGGAGGGACGGTCTACCGACAGGATCCCAAGGCAGGGCAAACCGTCAAGATTGGCTCAACAGTTACCATCGGCATTATTTAGGGAACCTCGCGTAATTTCAGAAAAGTATCGCGTAGCTTCGCGCTTGCCCCTCTACGGCTGTATCTCTTGGAGAGCCTCAGCGACAAGGAAAGCCATTTCTAGCGCCTGCTGGTGGTTCAAACGCGGATCGACGAGGGTTTCGTAGCGCTCCCCCAGCGTCTCTTCAACGATTTCTTCTGCGCCGCCAAGCACTTCGGTAACGTCATCGCCAGTGAGCTCGACGTGGATACCACCAGGGTGAGTGCCGCAGGCTTGGTGGACGGCGAAGAAGCCGCGAATTTCTTCCAAAATCGCGTCCATGCGGCGCGTTTTGAAACCGGTATCGGTTGAAATCGTATTGCCGTGCATCGGGTCAGTCACCCATACAACAGGGCGACCGTCAGCCTTAACGGCTTCAACAATCGGCGGCAAAGCGTCGGTGATTGCTTGTGCGCCCATACGGGTAATGAAGGTCAAACGCCCCTCAATACCGTTCGGGTTGAGACGGTCGATAAGAGCGATGGCTTCCTCAGGGGTCGTGGTCGGGCCAAGCTTGACGCCTACGGGATTGTGAACTTTGGACATCATATCGATA
>JAFYHO010000003.1 GCA_017539125.1 Actinomycetaceae bacterium
CTTCAATCTTTTCCAGTTGCGGTATGGCAACGGCACGCACCCGCTGGGCTGTTTGGAGGGCGTCCTTGCCAGTGGTGACGCCGAGCATGGCAAGGGGAATATCGGCAGAGCCACCCGAAGTCGTCTCGACTGTGGTGTTTTCGGGGAATGTTGATTCGACGCGAGAAATCGCCTGCTCGACTTTGGCGGTCGCACGCGAAAGCTCCGTGCCGTATTCCAGTTCGATAGTGAGCATTGCATAGGAAGAAGCTGAGTTCGCGGTCGTATTCTTCACCTCGGGAATAGAGGCGACTTGCTGCTCGATAGGCACCGCAATACGCTCGTTCATCTGTTCGCTGGTCGCGCCCGGGCTGACGGCGACGACGGAGACAGCGGGCAGGTCAATCTGCGGGATGAGCTCTTGCCTCATCGTCGAGAGTGAGAACAGGCCGAGGATTGACGCGGCAATACAGACGAGCGCCACAAAGGGACGATTGCGCAGAGAAACTTCAGCTAACTTATGCATGACTGCATTCTAGCCCGTCATTGCGAGCCCCGTAGGGGCGAAGCAATCTCTAGTTCCTGAATTGTGCTATTGGACTAGAGATTGCCGCGCTCGCCTTTCAGGCTCGCTCGCAATGACGGGAAGGGGGTTGCGATGACGGGGGAGGGCGAAAGAGTTAGCCGTCCAGGCCTTCGACGAGGGCGGTGGAGAGGTAGCGCTCGGCAGTATCGGCAATCACCACGACAACCGTCTTGCCGGCAAACTCGTCACGCATTGCCACCTGCCTAGCAGCATGCAAAGCACCGCCACCGGAAATACCCGTCAAAATGCCCTCTTGCCATGCGGCTTGACGAGCCAAAGAAATCGCCTCGTCACCGGGAACAAGAAGCACCTCGTCAATCACGCTGCGGTCGATATTGTCAGGAATAAAATTCGGACCCCAGCCCTGAATCTTGTGCGGCCCAGCCTGTCCGCCAGAATTGAGTGGTGACTCGGCAGGCTCAGCACCAAAAACTTTAATCTCAGGATTGCGCTCTTTCAGATACCGTCCAGCACCGGAAACCGTCCCGCCCGTGCCCATACCGGCAACAAGAGCAGCGACTTCGCCGTCCGTATCCTCCCAAATCTCCTTACCCGTGCGCGTGTAGTGGGCGAGCGGATTAGCGCTATTGCCGAACTGGTCGGCTAAAATCGCGCCCTCAGTCTCGGCAAGAAGTTCCTCGGCCTTGCGCACCGAACCAGCCACGCCCTCGGCCGCTGGCGTAAGAACCAGCTCCACGCCCAGCAGGCGCATGAGCATACGGCGCTCCACGCTCATCGTCTCCGGCATTGTAATAATCACGCGATAACCGCGCGCAGCGCCCACCAGCGCCAGACCAATACCCGTATTGCCCGAGGTAGATTCGATAATTGTGCCTCCGGGTTTAAGTGCTCCCGACTTCTCGGCCTCCTCGATAATCGACAGGGCGATACGGTCTTTAACCGAGGAAGCGGGGTTGAAATACTCCAGCTTGGCAAGCACAGTCGCCTTCGCCTCGGGGAAAAGGCGGTTAATTCGCACAAGGGGCGTGCCGCCTATCAGCTCAGTAATATCATTGGCAATTCGTGCCATTGTCTTTCCTTCCGTCAGCGCCGCCGCTCGGGTAGCGCGTGTTTATTTCGACGGTATTAGGCGGCATACCGTTGCGCCCTATCGTAGGCTTTTTCTCTCACTTGCCAAGCTTGTCTCGCAGATATATGAGGGATTTCATTCTCGCTGGTAGGGTAGAGCGTATGAGTGATGACCTTTTTTCGGCGGCAGGTGTGGATTTTGACGGTGGCGCTTCCGGTGACGTGTCCGGTGACGATTCCGTGGCGCCCGCTCTCGGTAGCGGCGCAGAAGTTATTGCAGGCAACGGCCCCGTCGGAAAAATCAAGCCTGGTTACGACATGATTGTGGCGACGGACGGCGCCTGCTCGGGCAATCCAGGGCCTGGCGGCTGGGCGTGGGTTGAGCAGATGTCTGGCGCTCGTGCCAGCGGGGGAGCAGCGAGCACGACAAATAACATCATGGAGCTGACAGCCCTCATCGAGGCGCTCACCTATGCGGGCCCACAGTGCAATCTTCTTATTCGTTCCGATTCGCAGTATTCGCTGAATGTCATGACGCAGTGGGCCGTGGGCTGGCGCAAGCGCGGCTGGCGCAAAGCCGATAAGAAGCCCGTGGCGAATCTCGAGCTGGTCAAGCGCCTGCTGGAGCTCTACGAAAACCGTACAGGGCGCACCGATGTCGAGTGGGTCAAGGGCCATGCTGGCGATGAAGCCAATGAGCTCTGCGATTCCCTCGCCGTCGAGCAGTCACGCGCTCATGCCGCCTAGCAGTGGTGAGGGCTCACCTCTGTGCGGGCAATGCGCGCACATTGGCGCGGGTATAATTGCTAAGGAATACCTGCATTTTTAGCAAGGAGTGGTAATGGCCAAAAGGCGCGACGCTTTCGGTTCTCCTTTTGACGAGGAGCGCACTTTCACGACTGCGTGGGGTGAGTACGACCCGAACCAGTCCAGTGCGTGGAGCGACGACGGCTACACTCCTGATTGGGCCCAGCCCTACGAAGTTCCCACATCGACTGGCCGAGAGGTCCCTAAAAATCGTCAGCAGCATACTGCGCCTGTCAATCCTCAAACCCCAGCGAAGAATTTTCCCGAGTTAAAGGACTGGACTCCTCCGTGGGGGAAGAACTGGAGTGAAAAGGCGCCACCTCCTCGTATTGTCATGGCTGGTGCAGCGTTTTTTGGTGGTTTTCTCGGTATACATCGCATAGCGCTCGGCGACATAAAGACAGCCTTGATTATTATAGCTATAGACATACTCAGTGGTTTTGAACTGGCATGGGCTACTGCAATATGGGGATTTGTCGACGCATACAAGTACATGAAAATGTCTGACGAAGAGTTCGACCACTACTGCTATGAAATAGAACAGAAGGCCTCTAAAAAAAGAGGGGCCTCCTAGTTTTCATCTGCCGCTTGTGCCGGCTGCTTTTCTGCATCACGCGCCTTCCCGCGGATGAGCAGGTAGAAGGCAAAAGCAATAATAGCAAGCAGGGTTAAAGCTGTAGCGAGAGGCAGAAGATAGGTCGGCGATTCTGCCTTCGAAGTGTCTGACAGTTCGGTGTCACTTGTTTCTACGGTCGAAACGTCATCGTTACCGTCATTCTCCTGGGATTCAGGATTGATGACGACATCAGACAAACCGTTATCCGCGATACAGGTTTGCATACCACTTAAGACAATATCGGCTTCTTCACCGCTGATTTCATAGTCCAGATTGCCTTCTGTGAGCGCCTGGACGGTCTCGGCGGACAAATCATCGTATGTTGTGTCGCTCAGGCACGTGACAAAAGAGGAGATTTGCTCATCAGTCATTCCTGTGCTCGTCAGGGCTTTCGAATAGGAGTTCATCAGAGAAGCCTCGTATTCGTCTTGCGGGATTTTATCGTCGGCAAAACTAGAGGGAGCGACGGCAAGGAGTAGAAGAGTCCATGCAGCGCAGAGGAGAACAAGAATATGGATTTTTTGCCAGGTGACAGCGAAAAAACTGCGTAAGCCGAGCGAATAGTCGCGCGAATGGCTGAGTGAATGGTTGAGCGAATAGCCAACCGAATGGCCGAGAGAATCAGCTAGCGTAGCACTCATCTACTCTGCGTTTTCGTCAGTATCGTCGCGCGGATTGGTCTTGGTGGAGAAGTAGTCCTCCGCCTTGCCTTTTACGTCGGTAGCCGCACGCTTGGCCTGACCGAGGAACGACTCTTCGTCCTGAGCGCTCTCTTTGGCTTTCTCCCACAATTCGGTCGCCTTCTCCTTGGCTTCTTCTGCCTTGGACTCCAAAGAGCTGCGAAGTTCTTGAGCCTTTTCGCTCGTTGCCATCTCGTAGGCCTTATCTTTGAGCTCTTCTGCCTTGTCTTTCATGTCAAGAGCTGCACGCTTAATGCGCTCAAGAGGAGCGTCCTCACCCTCGCCCTCAAAGAAGGCAGTGGTCTTATCCTTGACTTCCTCGAATTTCGCCTTGACGGAATCGAATGGGCTGGCAGACGCGGCCTCGGCTGAAGCTGTCTGCGCGGCGGTATCCTCAGCGCCAGCTGTTTCTGCGGTGAAGTCTTGGGAATCCTGAGGCTGGTTTTCTGCCTCGTTTGCTGGGGTCTCCATATTTATTTCCTCTTCTGTCTGTGTTGTTTTGTCCTGTGTTGTTTCTTCGTGGGGCGGCCACACGAATACGGAACCGTCGGACGCGTCACCGTCGCTCTCACTAACGTCACCGTCAATTTCTTCTTCAGGGACGGGCACGGGAGGCACGGTCGCGTTCACATCGACGGGGGCAATACTGGTGTCAACGACGAGTGATTCGGCGTGGGTATCGTACTTGGGGACGGGCACTCCCTCATCGTCGGGATGTCCGAGCTGGGGGATGGGTTGGCTGGAAATGTCCTCGTGGGATAGGTCGAGGTCTTCGGGGTTGGGTGCGAGCGGGTCGGGGGTTACGGGCGCAGGCTCGGCTGCCGGCTCTAGCACAGGTTCTGGTACTGGTTCAGGTAGGACGGTTTCTGCCGCGGGGACGGGCGTATCAGTGGGCACAGGTATATCAGCAGGGGCGGGAGTGCCCATAGGGGCGGCCGTCGCTTTGGCTGCTGGGTGCATGACCACGCTAGGGGCGTCCTCTGTTTCTGCCCCAAAAACTGGCGATCGTTCTGCGCTGTTCTTGTTCTTTCGCGTCAAAAGCACAATGAGCAGGCCGGCAACAAATGCCAGCGCAAGCAAAATAAGCAGCAGAATAAGCAAACTAGAGGGGTCATCGAGGGATATAGGTGAAAAAGGGACGACACGCGCCGTTACGTTCGTATCCATGACAGTCCTTTCACTGACGGTTACTTCTCTAGTTTAGGCGCACACCGCTGTGTGCGTCCTGTTTTTCTTTCTCCGCTAGAGGAAACTTGTCCCCACCACTATGGGTCGTTAATCCTCTCACAACTTCGATTTTTCTTTGACCTAGCGCCATAAGCGTCAGTAGTCTTGTGACGTTGTGCGATTTCGCTGCTCAGCCTTTCCCGTGGCGAATTTGCCGACATAATCCTATTGACCATAGGGTGGCTGCAACCGCTACAATCCGCAGCGCCCGCTTAGACAGAAGGTTACGTACAGTGCGCACGTATTCACCGAAACCTAGCGATATTGAACGCAAGTGGTACGTCATTGACGCCACCGATATCGTTCTGGGTCGTCTAGCATCGCAAGTTGCTGTTTTGCTCCGCGGAAAGCATAAGCCGACATACGCGCCTCATATGGACATGGGCGATTACGTCATCGTTATTAACGCTGAAAAAATCGCTCTGACCGGTTCGAAGCGCGAGAACAAGATGGCTTACCACCACTCGGGTTTCCCGGGCGGTTTGAGGGCTGTCAACTATGCTGAGCTACTTGAGACCCACCCTGAAAGGGCTATCGAAAAAGCCGTGCAGGGAATGCTCCCGAAGAATCGCCTTGCCCGTCAGCAGATTCAAAAGCTGAAGGTTTATGCAGGCCCCGAGCATCCGCACGCTTCCCAGAATCCCGAACCGTTTGAGCTGACGCAAATCGCGCAGTGAACTAATCCAGAAGGAATAAACTCATGGCAGAGACCGCAGTTGAAACCGAGCTGGACGAAGAGTTCACCGGCTCGTACACCACCGAAAGCGAAACTCCCAAGACCGGCCAAGGCGCGTCCGTGACCGCTCCCGGTCAGGCAACCGGCCGCCGCAAGGAAGCTGTTGCACGAGTTCGCCTCGTTCCCGGCACTGGTGACTGGAAGATCAACGGGCGTACGCTCGACGATTACTTCCCCAACAAGTTGCACCAGCAGCTGGTTAATTCGCCTTTCGCGCTTCTCGACCTCGAGGGACGTTTTGATGTTATCGCCCGTATCGACGGCGGCGGTATCTCCGGCCAGGCTGGCGCTCTGCGCCTTGGCATTTCCCGCGCCCTCAACGAGATTGACCGCGAAGCTAACCGCCCAGCTTTGAAGAAGGCTGGCTTCTTGACCCGCGACGACCGCGCTGTTGAGCGCAAGAAGGCGGGCCTGAAGAAAGCACGCAAGGCTTCGCAGTTCTCCAAGCGCTGATATTTCAGGCTTCACAATGTACCCCCTGCCCCGCAGGGGGCACATTTTTGTCGTACTGTTACCCCGTTGGGCAGTTAAGCCGGTTTTTCTGAGAATTTTGCGCTAAAACGGACGAAAACTACCCATCGGGGGGAGGCGCGTCGGGTAGAGACTGTGCCGGTAGGGTAGAGTAAAGCCATGCTCACTCGTCACCGTCACGCACTACTGAAGGTGCTACTTGCTCTGTTCTGTTTCGTAGCGCTGGCTTTTTCCCTTGCCATTCCCGCTCACGCGGACGATAGAAGCTACAGTATCGACCGTGTCCAGATTGATGCGACTGTGGACGAAGACGGCACGCTCCACGTCAGTGAAAAACGCACCTACAATTTTGACGGCAACTTTAACGGTGTTTACCAGCGTCTTGCGCGCCTGCCCAAAGGCAGCATAATAAGGGTGGAAGGTCTTTCGGTCGAGTGCTCGGGAGAGCGCGACGATTTACCGGAGATTCCCTTTGATACGTATTGGCGTGACAATCCTGCGAGTGCGCCGAGTGGTCACTACTCTTTCGACAGGGGAAATTTGACCGTTTATGCGTTCAAACAAATGGGCTGGGAAACATGTGATATCACCTTTAATTATCACGTTACCAACGCCGTGCAGTTTTATGACGACACCGCGGAGTTGTATTGGAAATTCATTGGTGACGAGTGGGACGAGCCGAATCACAGTATTAATGCGCGCGTGACCTTGCCCATTCCAGCGGGGGAAAAAGCCGCAGCAGGCGATAATGTGCTGATTTACGGGCACGGGCCGTTATCTGGGGATATCAGTTTAAGTGCGGGCGTGGTACATGCCTACGTTCCCGAAGCCGGTGACGGCGATTTTGCCGAGATGAGAGTGTTGTTCCCACGCGATTGGGCGAAGCCGGCAAGCGACGGAGTGAATGTTCATTCAGGCAAGCACATCGAAGAAGCTAAAGCCGAAGAACAAGAGTATATTGACGCTCCTATTCGTCATGCCCGCTACGCAACAATCGGGTCAAGGGGTGTGTCTATTGCGGCTCTCATAGGGGCACTTATCGTATTTTTCCGTTATGGGCGCGAGTATCGTCCTGAGTTCAAGGAAAAGTATTGGCGTGATGTGCCTGCCCGCGATGTCCACCCTGCGATAGTGACGCGTATATGGAGATGGAATAACGCTTCTAAGGATATCCCAGTTACCCTCATGCATTTATCAGAGATTGGCGCTATCAGGTTGCTTGATGTGAGTGGGCCGCAGTACGCCCCGTATAACGCGTTAGAACAATTTGCGATTGTGCGTGTGCCAGATTTCAAGGGTGAATTGACGGAAATTGACGAGCGTGTTATGGATTTTCTTTTCGAGACGGTGGCAACCGAGGCGTGGAAAGCCAAGAAAATTGAGACGTTGAAAAGCAAGAAAAGCGGAACAGATTTGCAGTGGCGTATTTGCTTGGTTGAGCGTATGGAACGCGATACTGGCGAGGTAGAACATGGTCTTAAGTCTGTCGATGTCGTATTTTTTTCCGATTTTAAGTATGTTGCCAAGAAAGAGTCCAGCGAGTTTACACTAGCGCTTTATAGAGTTACGAAGAATATTGACGAGCGAGTCGAAGCAATGCAGCCCTTTGAAAAGTCAGGTGCAACATTCACATCTATTTTCGGCATTGTTGCTTTTATGTTTTGGGCAGCTGCGTTTATGCTTTGGATATTTATGTCTGCTTTGAGTATTTGGGTGCCAATCTGGTTGGCCATTGTCGGCTGTGTCTTTATCGTTTTCGCATTTTTCATGCGCAAGCGCACGCCACGAGGTAACGAGATTATAGCGAAGTCGAAAGCCTTGAAGCGTTGGTTGGAAGATTTCTCTTTGTTGGACGAGCGTCCTATTACGGATGTGAAGCTGTGGGGTGAGCTTATGGTGTATGCGGCGGCATTCGGCGTGGCAGATAAGGCTCTTGAACAGTTACGTAGCGTTGCGCCAAGCGTCCCGAGTGATTCCTCTTTTGCGATGGGAACAGGTATTTGGATTGACGCGGATTATTATGGCGGCTCCAGCCATACTCCTTTCTCATCTGTTTCGAGTTCTATATCGAGTGCTCATATGTCGGCGACAGGAAGTACATACTCTTATGGTGGAAGTGGGTCTTACAGTAGCACTAGCGGTGCTGGAGGAGGCTTTTCCGGTGGAGGAGGCGGTGGCTTCGGCGGTGGCGGCGGCGGGGCCTTCTAGTACTCGTCCCGTCATGATGGGGAGGGCTAGGTGCTCCTTCTAAAAATGCGGGACAGAGAAGCGGTGGGGTGTATGCTGTTAACTGGTCGTCGATATATTCCTAGGGCGACATTTGGTCACTTTTAGTCACGGAGAAAACATTATGACTGACATCAAAAACGTTACAGTATTTGGTACTGGTGTACTCGGCTCACAGATTGCCTACCAAGCGGCTTTTCACGGTTTTAACGTGACAGCTTGGGATATTTCCGAGGAAGCTATCCAAGCAGGGCGTGAGCGTTACCGCAAGTTGGCGCAGCGTTATATTGCTGATGGAATGCCGCAGGCACAAGAGAAAGCAGAGGCGACAGCCGAAGCTATCGCGTTGACAACCGACAAAGCACAAGCTCTAGCTGACGCAGATATCGTTATTGAGGCTGCGCCGGAAATTCTCGATTTGAAGCGCGAGCTGTGGAAAGAAATTGGCGAACTCGCACCGGAAAAGACAATCCTGTGCACAAATTCGTCTTCGCTACTTCCCTCGGACATCAAGGATTACACGGGTCACCCTGAACGCTTCTTGGCCTACCACTTTGCCAATGAAGTGTGGAAATATAATACGGGCGAAGTCATGGCAACGGCTGATACAAAGCCGGAAATTTTCGAGACCGTCGTCGAGTTTGCTGCCGAAATGGGCATGGTTCCCATTCCTGTGCGTAAGGAAAAGGCGGGATATATTCTCAACTCGCTCCTTATTCCTTTCCTGTCGGCGGCTCAGGGTTTGGCTGCGTTTGGTTTTGCTGAGCCTGAGGATATTGACAAGACATGGCGCATTGCAACAGGTGCGCCGACTGGTCCTTTCCAGATTCTTGACGTTATCGGCTTGGTGACGCCCTACAACATCGCTGCTGCCGGTGACGAAACGTCACAGAAGATTGCCGCATGGCTCAAGGAAAACTACATCGACAAAGGCAAGCTTGGCATTGCCAGCGGCGAGGGTTTCTATAAGTACAACTAGGATTAGAGGGCTCACGCGAGCGAGTTTCCGTGAGCCCCCTATTCTTTTGTCCTCCTCAGGCTTCCGCTCGTTGCCGTAAGTGAACGGACAGGTGACAGGCAGGGAGCGGGGAGTTGTGCCGTCCACTTTTTCCGCACGGACTCGCGCTGGTGTGTAGAGTAAAGACAGTTGTATAAAGGACCTAGGAGGGGCTGGCAATGGTAGCGTTCTTTGTTGGAGTCGGGATTGGCTTCGTGCTTGTATGTGCCTTTGTCATTTTCTATTACAACCGTCTCGTCACCTTGAATCATCGAGTTGACAATGCGTGGAGCCAGATTGACGTCCAGCTCGCGCGACGTGCAAGCCTCATTCCCAGTCTCGTCAAACTCATCGATGCGCCACAGGGCGACAATTCCACACTTGTTACGCAGGCAGAAGGAATCTACCGCGAAATGCAGGGCGGCACTAGCGACAGAGACATGCTCGATACGCAAGAGCGTTTGAATAAGTCGATTAAAGAATTGGTTTCCCTAGCCAAATCGGGTAAAGGCGGAAACACCGTCAATAATATCGTCGAAGAAGTACGCGATACGGAGGACAAAATCTCCTATATGCGCCAATCGTTTAACGATACCGTCACCCGCTACAACGAGGCTCTTGCCAAATTCCCCAGCTCTATTATCGCCAATCTTTTCCACTTCTCCCCGCGCCCGGCCCTCCAAATCGACCCCAGCCTTAAAGAACTCTAAAGCAGCACTATCCCGTCGTTGCGGACCTGCGTAGCAGGTGAAGCAATCTCCAGTCCCATTAGTGCCGTAGAGATCGCGTCGGTCGTATTCGTTCGCTTCGCTCACTTTCGACGACATCGTCACTACAGTCTCGTGAAAGCGAGCTTTCACGAACCTTCCGTTCCTCGTCGTCCCTCCCTCGCGACGACGGAGAGGTTAGTCGAGGGAGAAGTGTGCGGAGTGACGGACGTAAAAGCGAACGCAAAAATTTACGTCCGTTTTGTGTTCTGTACTTTACTTGTAAAGACGGTGTCTTTATAATTGTTTTGAGTGAATGTAAAGGAGTATTTTATGGCTACATCGCTTGTGAATTTTCGTCTCGACAATGAGGTGAAAGCTGAAATGGAGAGTGTGTGCGCGGAAATCGGTATCTCGATGACGACGGCTTTTACCGTGTATGCGCGCTCTATTGCGCGCAATAAACGTATTCCTTTTTCCCTAACCTCCCTGCCAACACCACTATCGTCAGAAAATCTTAGGGTTGACATGGACGACCCAGCTAGTATCGATGCTGCACTAGCATCGGCTTTGGAAGACGTAGCTGCTGGTCGAATGATAGATATTGACGACCTTGATGCCTATTTGCGTAGTAAAGGCATTGCGGTATGAGTGCGCAGTCACTATGGAGAGTGGAATTTACTCTTAATGCGCGCAACGATTTAGTGAATCTCTATGACGCTTTAGTTGAGGAGATTGAAGAACCGGAAATTGCATTGCGTGTTGTAAAAAACTTGCGCTTGCGGGCGCTCAAACTTGCCAATTTTCCTTATGCTCACCGACGTGTTCCGACTGAAAAATTTACAGAACACGATATACGTTTCACTTCGTCCGGTAATTATCTTACCTTGTATCGTATCGACGAAGACACGCATAGTGTGCAGGTGTTGCGCTTTGTTCATACAAAACGCGATTTAGAAGCAATAGAAATCCCAAATTAATTGCGATGGAACCATTCTTTGTATTAGTTGCCCATGCGTAACAGTGGTGAAATGTTAGTTGGGGATTTTCTTTTTTAACAAGAAGAAGCAGTTTTTCGTTGCTGTGAGTCGCTTGTATTTTCCGTCACAGTCGGTCCATAGTGTGGACAGTCCGTTGAAAAAAGTGAAGCTAACAAATAATCTTGACATCAAGATATATATCTTGATGTCAAGATATATTTTTAAGCGAAGGAGACACAATGGACACAGGAACAACGGCATTCATGCTGCTAAGCACGGCTCTCGTCTTTCTCATGACACCCGCCCTAGCATTCTTTTATGGAGGACTCTCCCGTCGTAAAAACGTTGTCAATACGATGTATATGTCCCTCGGAGTGACGGGAATCGTCGGAGTGACATGGACTTTCATTGGCTGGTCACTCGCCTATGGCGGCAATTCGCACAATCCGGTTATTGGGGGCGTTAATCAACTATTCGGTCACGGATTGTTGGACACCGTTCTCTCGCCAGATGAAACCGCCGCATACCCGCCCCTACTCGATTTCGGTTTCCAGCTTGCTTTCGCATTCATCACTGCGTCCATCATCGGCGGCGCACTAGCAGGCAGAATGCGTTTCACGGCATTCGCCTTGTTCATATTTATATGGTCTATAGTTGTTTATCCGCTTCTTGCACACATGGTTTGGTCGGGCGACAACAGTCTCATCGGTGGAAAAATCGGAGCGCTCGACTTCGCAGGTGGCGACGTCGTCCACATATCATCGGGCTTGACAGGGCTTATCGTCGCTATTTTTCTTGGCAAACGGCGCGGTTACGGATCTTTCACCTACCGCTCTCATAACGTCCCCGCGGTCGCTTTAGGCGCTGGGCTGCTGTGGTTCGGCTGGTTTGGCTTCAACGGAGGCAGCGCTTTTGCCCCTGACGAAGTGGCTGTTCTGGCTCTCGTCAACACGATGGTTGCTCCTACTGCGGCGATGCTCTCGTGGATTTGCGTCGAGTGGATACGCACAGGTTCACCGACATTGGTGGGAGCGTGTTCGGGTATTATTGCTGGTCTTGTTGTCATTACACCCGCAGCTGGTTTTGTCGATATGTGGGCGGCACTGGTGATGGGATTCCTCGTCTCGCCCATGTGCTATTGGGCAATCAGTTATCTCAAGCCTCGCCTCGGTTACGACGACGCTCTCGACGCCTTTGGTCTGCACGGAATAGGCGGAATCTTAGGCGGCATTTTCACAGGAATCTTTTGCGTCCCAGAATTGTCGTGGACGCAGTACGGAGGTCTGCTTTATACGGGTGACTTCCACCTGTTGTGGGCGCAAGTTTTAGGCATTATTGTCACAGTACTTTTCGTTGGTGTCTTAACGTGCTGCATTGTTCTGTTTGTGCGCTTCATCGTTAACGATTTGCGAGTTAGTGCGCGCGAAGAAGCTGAGGGAGTTGATGTGTATCAGCACCATGAAGCCGCGTATCCCGCGTATGACGGTCTTGATTAGTGAAAGGAAATGAGATGAAAAAAGTAACCGCTATACTGCGCCCGTCCACTTTAGAGCCGTTGAAAGACGCGCTGATTGCCCAAGGTTTCACGGGTATGAGCGTGGAGCAAATCCGTGGATACGGCAATCAGCTAGGGTGGAAAGAGAGCTATCGTGGACACGAAAATTTCGTCAATTTGATACCGAAAATTCAAATAGTTCTCATTGTTGACGATAAGGACGTTGAAGAAGTCATTGACATTATCTGCGAGACTGGGCGTACCGGCGAAGTTGGTGACGGCAAAATATTCGTTAGTCCCATCGACGAGGTTATCCGTATTCGTACTGGTGAACGCGGCTACGACGCCATCCACTAGTCGAGGGAGAGGTGGATGCGGACGACGTTTGCCAAGTCGCGGCAGACAGCGTCGGCTTCCTCAAATGATTGAAGCGATCTCTACAAACAATGTGTCATGTAAAGGGGCAGATAGACTCGTTTGTTTTCGACACGTAATTGCTTGACGTGCAGTATGTATTGAGTGCCAATGCGGGAAGTATACGTGGCAGCGAAACGATCGAGAGAGGCTGTCGCATAGCGCCCTTTACCAGCTTTTACCTCGATGGGGCTTATACGTAAACGCATGGCGGCATCATCGTATTCTTTGGCGATAAGGAAATCAATTTCCATGCGTTCCTCGCCGCCCGCGCCCGAACGAGAATAGAAAAACAAGCGATGTCCCGAGGCGCGCAACTGTTGGGCGACGGCATTTTCTACGAGCATTCCCTCGTTCACTTCAAGCTTTCCCAGCAGAATATCGCGATACACCTCCTGTGGTGTTACTTCGCGGTCTGCGAATGTATGGGAAACGAGAAGTCCAGTGTCAGCCATATAGCATTTGAGAGTAGTGTTTTCTTGGCTTAAAGCAAGCCCAACAGTTGGGTTTGTTGCATTAAAACAATTATTAGTAATACAAGCATCTGCCAACCAAAAAAACGACCCTGAATATTCACGACTGCGAGCATGAGGACTGAGGGTACTTAAAATGAACTTCTTTTCATGTTTAGAAAGTTGCCCAGGGATTTCGTCGAAAATTGCTGAAACTCTACCGCGCTCGCCGTCAGCAAATTTCGCTATATCGTCACGGTACAGGCCAAGAATCCTACGTTTTTCCTCATCGGCACTTTCCATATTTTTACCGTCAATATAAGCATTAACGACCTGCGGCATACCACCTACAAGTATATATTCGCGCCACAGCATCATCGCTTTGCGGTGAAGGCCGTCGGGCAAACTTTCACATTTCTCAAATGAATTACGTATGAACTGTGCAAGATTTTCTTCACCCAAAGCCCACAAAAATTCTTCAAAATCTAAAGGATTAAGAAGTAGCTTGTCCTCTTCAGAGGGAATAAGAATACCTGCAACATTCTTTTTAATTGAAATAAGAGAACCAGTCTCTATGTAATCGTATCGACCGTCTTTGACGAGATGTTTGATGAGTTCGCGTGCTTTTGGGAAATGCTGGACTTCGTCAAAAATGACGAGAGATTTGCGTGGAGTCAGTGAAACGCGATAGTAGCTTTGTAGAAAAAGAAATAGGGAATCAAAGTCGTTTGTGTGGTCAATAAAGGCTTGCTTGACTTCTTTGTGTGCCACAGAAAAGTCAATAAGCATGTACGAATCGTATTCTGTGCGAGCGAATTCTTCGGCGAGCGTGCTTTTCCCAACTCGACGTGCTCCTTCAATCAGAAGGGCTGTCCTTCCTTGGCTTGACAATTTCCATTCACGAAGTTTTTCGTATTGCTTACGTTTTAGCATAGTTACCAGCCTTTATGTTCGGATAGCAGAATAATATATTCTCAATAATACACGAATAGCAGAATTATGCACAGTAGATTTCACACGAATTCCGTTATTGTGAAGGGTGGGTCTGCGGAAGAAGAGGCTAGTCGAGGGAAAGGTGGATACGGACGACGTTTGCCAGGTCGCGGCAAACGGCATCGGCTTCTTCTTGGGTGGCTGCCTCGACCATGACGCGCACGAGCGGCTCAGTGCCCGAGGGGCGCAGGAGCACGCGGCCAGTCTTGCCAAGCTTTTCCTCGGCCTCGCGCACGGCTTCCAAAACCGCCTCATTGGTCTTTGAGCCGTCCTTATCCACGCCAGAGACATTGATAAGGGTCTGCGGCAGGCGTGTAATAACGCTTACCATCTCGGCAAGAGGCTTCTTTGCGCGCGCCATCTCGGCAGCAATCTTCAAACCAGTCAAAGTGCCGTCACCTGTTGTCGCATAGCGCAGATTAATCACGTGACCAGACTGTTCGCCACCCAGGTTATAGCCGCCTGCGCGCATTTCCTCCAGAACATAGCGGTCGCCCACACCCGTCTCGGCAACCTCAATCCCAGCCTCAGCCATTGCCAGCTTCAAGCCCAGATTCGACATCACTGTCAGAACGAGGGTGTCTTTCGCCAGGGTGCCACGACCCTTCATGGCAAGCGCCAACATGCCCATAATCTGGTCGCCGTCAACGAGATTACCCTCGCCATCGACAGCCAAACAACGGTCAGCGTCACCGTCAAAAGCCACACCGAAATCGCAGCCCTCATCGACCACGAACTTCTGCAAATGCTCGATATGGGTCGAGCCGCAATCCTCATTGATGTTGTAGCCGTCAGGGTTTGCCGAAATGACACGGACTTCCGCGCCGGCGCGGCGGAAAGCCTCGGGCGCAATATTCGAGGTCGCGCCATTGGCGCAATCCATAGCAATCGTCAGGCCCTTAAGGGAAGTGTGGACGGAATGAGTGAGGTGGCGGATATAGGTTTCCTCGGCGTTCTCCGCGTCATACTCGATACGGCCAACCGAAGCGCCAATCGGGCGATTCCAGTCCTTGCCGAGCAGGCCCTCAATTTCCGCTTCGAGAGCGTCGTCCAGCTTGTAGCCGCCACGGGCAAAGAACTTGATACCGTTATCGGCCATCGGATTATGGGAAGCCGAAATCACCACGCCCAAATCGACATCTTGGGCCTGGGTCAGATAGGCAATGCCTGGGGTCGGAAGCACGCCGACATGCTGGACATCCACGCCAGCAGCAGCCAGACCGGCAGCGACAGCGTCCGCCAACAGCTCGCCCGAAGCGCGAGTATCACGACCAACCACAGCATTCGGGCGCGCGCCACTGCGAGTCTCGCGGGTAAGCACGCGGGCAGCCGCTTCACCCAGTTGCAAGGCAAGTTCTGCTGTGAGCTCACGGTTCGCAAGCCCGCGAACGCCGTCAGTACCAAAAAGCTTTCCCATGATTGTCCTTTTCTTCCTTGAAAATATGTCTGGAGACGATTATGCCATACTCATACCCGTCGTCGCGGGGGAGTGTGTGACTACCCTTTTCCCGTCGTTGCGAGCACGCGTAAGCGTGCGTGGCAATTTCGCCACTTGAGATCGCTTCGTCGGCGCTACGCACCTCCTCGCGACGACAAGGTGGGGAGATTGCTTCGTCGGACGTGTTCGTTCGCTTCGCTCACTTTCGGCGACTTCGTCACTCCATCATCGAGCAAGCAAGCTTCCTCGGGATTCCGTTCCTCGTCGTTCCGTCCTCCTCGCAACGACGGGTTTTTACAGTTTACGGACGGAGACCTGCTCGATACGGTGGTCGCTGCCTTTAGAGAGCACGATATTGGCGCGCGAGCGCGTGGGGGCAATATTTTCCACCAAATTGACAAGGTTGATAGAGCGCCAAATCTCCCCGAAATGCTCCACAATCTCCGCCTCGCTCGCCTCAGCCCAACGCCGGAAGTAGGAATTAGGATTCGTGAAGGCAGTATCGCGCAGCTTGAAAATACGCTCCATATACCAGCGCTCCAAATCCTGGGGCTGTGCATCCACATAAATCGACAGGTCAAACAAATCCGACAAGCCTTGGTATTCGCGTTCCGTTAGCGATAAATCCGGGGGAGCGAGCACATTCAAGCCCTCAAGAATCAGAATGTCAGGGTGGTTGAGTGTAATGTACTCGCCTGCGACGACGTCATATGTCACGTGGTCGTATAGTGGCGCGTGTACCTGCTCGTTTCCAGCTTTCACATCGCGGACAAACTCGTACAGCGCTTGCTGGTCATACGACTCAGGGAAACCCTTGCGGTTCATAAGCCCCCGACGTTCCAGTTCGGCATTAGGGTAGAGAAAGCCGTCCGTGGTGACGAGTGAGACGCGCGGGGTGGCAGGCCAGCGGCGCAGAAGCTCTTGGAGCAGGCGTGCGGTCGTCGATTTGCCGACGGCAACCGAACCGGCAATTGCGATAACGAAAGGCGTGCGCTTCTCGTTGAGGGCGAGGAATTTGCTGGTCTGCTCTTGTAGGCTGCCTACTTGCGCTGTGTACATCTGCAAAAGAGCCGATAAGGGGCGGTAGATAGCGTCCGCCTCGCTCAGACTGATAGGGTCGCCAAGTGCCGACAGGCGCGAAATATCGTATTCGGTCAGCGGCAGAGGGGTCGACTGAGCTAGAGCCGCCCACTCATCATGGCTAAATGTGAAAAATTGGGGACGGCTCGGCAAGAGATTATGCTCGCGGTCGCTGTGCTCGGACATGGCTCTAGTGTATGTGTTTTCTACAGGTCTGGCAAAAGATTGTGGTGGTGATGACGGGAGTGACGTAGCCTGCGAGATGGGGTTATACTTGGCGCTATGTGTGGAATCGTTGGATACATTGGAAAACCTGAAAGCCCCAGTGATAAGGCACGCGATGTCGTGCTTGAGGGGCTCGCACGCCTAGAGTATCGCGGCTACGACTCGGCAGGCATTGCCGTCGCCGGCAGCCAGCCATTAGCATGGCTCAAACGTGAAGGTCGCCTTGACAATCTCAAAGCGGCCATCGAGGCTGAGCCACTCCCACCTGCTAGTGCCGCAATTGGGCACACCCGCTGGGCGACCCATGGTGCCCCCAGTGACACCAACTCTCACCCCCATATCTCTCATGACGAGCGCGTTGCTGTTGTCCACAATGGCATTATCGAAAACCATGCGGCGCTCGCTGCTGAACTGGCAGAACGTGGCATTGAGCGCGTTTCGGAAACCGATACGGAGATTGCTGCTCATCTTCTTGCCATCGAGCTTGAAAAAGGTGCAGACCTCTTAGACGCAATGCGAACTATTGCAGGTAAGCTCGAAGGCTCTTTCGCCCTCGTTGCTCTCGACTCACAGCACCCTGAGCGTCTCGTTGCTGCACGCCGCAATTCCCCGCTTGTTGTTGGTCTTGGAGAGGGCGAGAACTATCTCGGCTCGGACGTTGCTGCATTCGTAGGAGAAACGAAGCGCGCCCTTGAGCTCGGGCAGGACACAATTGTCGAAGTTACCGCCGATTCCGTGAATGTCATCGATTTCGATGGCAATCCGACTCAGGCTAAAGAGTTCTCTGTCGATTGG
This sequence comes from Actinomycetaceae bacterium, assembly GCA_017539125.1. Taxonomy (GTDB): domain Bacteria; phylum Actinomycetota; class Actinomycetes; order Actinomycetales; family Actinomycetaceae; genus RUG11864. Next base: position 17,934 of record JAFYHO010000003.1, read on the forward strand.
GATTTGTCTGCCGTCGCTAAAGGTGGCTATGAGACGTTTATGGATAAGGAAATCCACGAGCAGCCGATGGCTGTGCGAGAGACTTTGCGTGCTCGCACCACCGAGCAGGGTAATCTTCAGCTCGACGAGCTGCGTATTCCTGAAAGTATTTTACGCTCTATCGACAAAATCATTGTGGTCGCCTGCGGTACAGCCGCCTATGCAGGGCACGTCGCCAAGTATGCTATCGAGCATTGGTGCCGTATCCCTGTCGAAATCGAACTTGCACACGAGTTCCGCTATCGCGACCCTGTCGTCAATGAAAAGACGCTCGTCGTGGCAATTAGCCAGTCCGGCGAAACGATGGATACGCTCATGGCAATCCGCCACGCACGCGAGCAAGGTTCGAAAGTGCTTGCAATTGTGAACACGCAGGGCTCGACTATCGCTCGCGAGTCTGATGCTGTGCTCTATACGCACGCGGGACCAGAAATTGCGGTCGCCTCCACTAAAGCATTCATCTCCCAGATTGCCGCAGCCTATCTTCTCGGCTTGTACCTGGCAGAGCTGCGCGGCAATAAGTATGTGGACGAGATTGCCGGTTATCTTGACGAGCTTGGCAAAATGCCAGGGCGTATCGAGCAGGTCTTAGAGCAAGAAGAGCAAATCCGCGAGCTTGCTAGGAGCATGGCAGATATTGACTCGGTTATTTTCCTTGGACGTCATGTTGGTTATCCTGTCGCGCTCGAAGGCGCACTCAAGTTGAAAGAGCTCGCCTATGTCCACGCCGAAGGCTTTGCTGCCGGCGAGCTCAAGCATGGTCCTATCGCTCTTATTGAAGAGGACTTGCCTGTTTTCGTTATTGTGCCGACACCTCGCCGTCCACTCTTGCATGCCAAAGTCATCTCGAATCTACAAGAGGTACGCTCGCGTGGAGCAAAGCTTATTGTGATTGCCGAAGAAGGAGACGAAGACGTTCTCAAGTATGCCGACCCCTCGCAGGTTTTCTGGGCACCGCGCACTACTCCAACATTGATGATGCCGCTCGTTACGGTTATTCCTCTGCAGATTTTTGCGTGTGAAGTCGCCAAGGCTAAAGGCTACGATGTCGATAAGCCGCGTAATCTTGCCAAATCTGTGACAGTCGAGTAGTGCTCACTACACAAGAGCGTAAGAGTAAAGCCCAGCTAGGAAGCTGGGCTTTACTCTTGTGTATAAAACTAGAGCATACAGGAGACGCAACCCTGTACTTCGGTACCCTCGAGCGCCTGCTGGCGAATACGCATGTAATAGAGCGTCTTAATTCCCTTGCGCCAAGCGTAGATGTAGTTTCGATTGACGTCGCGCGTGGTGACGGTATCGGGATAGAACAGTGTCAAGGACAAGCCTTGGTCGACGTGCTGTGTTGCCACAGCATAGGTGTCGATGATCTTTTCCGGACCAATCTCGTATGCGTCCTGGTAATACTCAAGATTGTCATTAGTGAGGTAAGGGGCGGGGTAGTAGACGCGCCCAATCTTGCCCTCTTTGCGAATTTCAATCTTGGAAACAATCGGGTGAATTGAGGACGTGGAGTTGTTGATGTAAGAGATAGAACCCGTCGGCGGAATCGCCTGCAAATACTGGTTGTACATTCCGTAGCCCATGACATCGGCTTTCAGGGCACGCCAATCGTCTTGAGTGGGGATGTGGACGTTTGCAAAAAGCTCACGCACGCGCTCAGTGGCGGGCTCCCAGACTTGATCGGTGTACTTATCAAAGAACTCGCCTGTGCCATACTTCGACTCCTCAAAGCCCTCGAAGCGCTCGTTGCGTTCCTTGGCAATCTCCATAGAGGCTTTGATGCAGTTATAGGTGACGGTATAGAAGTACATATTGGTGAAATCGAGGGCTTCTTCGCTGCCGTAGTAGATGCGCTCGCGCCCCAGATAGCCGTGCAGATTCATCTGACCCAACCCGACCGAGTGGGACATATCGTTGCCGCGGGCAATTGAGGGGACAGACTGGATATTGGTCATGTCGGAGACGGCGGTCAGCGCGCGAATCGCCACGCTAATCGTCTGAGCAAAATCAGGTGAATCCATCGCCTTGGCGATATTAAGCGAAGCGAGATTACAAGAAATATCCTTGCCGATATGGCTGTAAGACAAATCGGGATTGTAGGTCGAGGCCTCAGAAACTTGGAGAATCTCCGTACAGAGATTACTCATCGTCACCTTGCCTTTAATGGGATTGGCGCGATTGACGGTATCCTCAAAAACAATATAGGGATAGCCCGACTCGAATTGAATCTCGGCAAGTGTCTGGAAGAAGGCGCGCGCATTCATCTTCGTCTTACGAATACGCCTGTCATTGACCATCTCGCGGTACTTCTCGGTGACGTTGATTTCCGTGAACGGAATGCCGTAGACGCGCTCGATATCGTAGGGGGAGAAGAGGTACATGTCCTCATTGTTTTTCGCCAGCTCAAAGGTGATATCGGGAATGACGACACCGAGGGAGAGCGTCTTGATACGAATCTTCTCGTCCGCGTTTTCGCGCTTAGAATCCAAGAATCGCATGATATCGGGATGATGTGCGTGCAGGTAGACAGCGCCTGCGCCTTGACGTGCGCCGAGCTGATTCGCGTAGGAGAAAGAGTCCTCAAGAATCTTCATGACGGGGTGTACGCCGGAGGACTGGTTCTCAATCCTCTTGATTGGCGCACCCTGTTCACGCAGATTGCTCAGATTGAGGGCAACGCCGCCGCCACGTTTGGACAGTTGCAGTGACGAGTTGACGGCGCGCGCAATGGATTCCATATTATCCTCGACACGCAAGAGGAAGCAGGAGACGAGCTCTCCGCGTGCTTTCTTGCCGGCATTGAGGAATGTGGGGGTTGCTGGCTGGAAACGCCCGCTAATTATTTCGTCGACAAGCTGTTCGGCAAGTTTGCGGTCACCGCGTGCGAGGTAGAGGGCTACCATGCACACGCGGTCCTCGTAGCGCTCGAGGTAGCGAGTACCGTCGAACGTTTTCAAGGTATAGGAGGTGTAATACTTGAATGCTCCGAGGAAGGTGGGGAAGCGGAACTTGTAGCCGTAAGCGCGCTGGTAAAGAGATTTGACGAAGGGGAAGGGATACTGGTCGAGCACTTCTTTCTCGTAGTAGCCCTCGTCAACGAGATACTTGAGTTTTTCCTCGAGAGTATGGAAAAAGACGGTGTTCTTATTGACGTGTTGGAGGAAATACTGGCGCGCTGCTTGACGGTCGGCGTCAAATTGGATAGAGCCGTTCTCGTCGTAGAGATTGAGTTTCGCGTTCAGTGCGTGATAGTCGTCGCTCGGATTGAGGTAATCTTCTTCGCCTGTATCCGTCAGTGTTGTTGCTGCCAAAATTTCTCCAGACCTTCTTTGACCTTCTCGACATCTTGGGGAGTGCCGAGAAGTTCGAACTTGTACATATGGGGGACATTGCATTTAGTGGAGATGATGTCTCCCGCGATGCAATAAGCTGTGCCAAAATTGGTGTTTCCGCTGGATATAACTCCGCGGATAAGGGAGCGGTTGTGTTCGTCATTGAGGAATTTGACAACTTGTTTTGGCACAGCACCTTTGATTGAGCCACCTCCATAGGTGGGTACAATCAAGACATATTCCTCGTCAACACGCAGAGGTTCTTCAGTGGGAAGGAGAGGGATACGGTAGGAGCGCATACCGAGTTTTTCTACGAAACGACGGGTGTTGCCCGTTGCCGAAGAAAAATACACGACGGCACTCATCTCTATTCCTCTCTATTGACACTCTCTTATGCCCCTGCCGATGCCCTATGCACTACACAGTACATAGGGCACACACGACACCTCTTTGTAAAACGTCTAAGCTGTTGCGACTTCAAGGACACGGCTGGCAGCCAGAGCCTTGATTTTATCGGGGCGGAAACCTGCCCAATGGTCGCCATCGGCAAAGACGACGGGAGCGGATTGATAACCGAGCGCCTTGACGGTGTCGAGGGCTTCTGCGTCTTGCGTCAAATCGACTTCGCTAAATTCAAGACCTTGCTTCTTCAAAGCGCGCTTGGTCGCATTGCACTGGACACAGGCGGGCTTGGTGTAGAGCGTGATGCTCATTGTCTGTCCTTTCGTCTACTTCCCTGACTTCTCCCTGACTTCCCTGCGTAAGGAGTGGAGCGAGAATCAGAAGTATTGCTCTGATTTTCAAGGTGTGACCGCTTTTCAGCGGCGCTTCCTCAAACACTACACCTTGTGGTGACAAATGGGTAGAACCACAAGATTTAGTGTTTTGGCGTGTTGCGCCGAAAAAATTACATCGATGTAATTTTTTCCCTGAATAATCCGCGCATTACCGTGGATTACCCCTTTTTCTCTACGTCAAGATTTTCATTATTTTCTCCTTTTTGTTCACATGTTTTTGACAGGACTGTTTCAATCGCTTAGGCGCCCAGCCGAGAGGTGGACGCTGAGGCAATCGCGCATTACCTGTCGTGTGCTTACTATCTTCTCAGGGGGCACGGACAGATTTTTGCGATTTTTTCGCACGCGAAAGATAAAAGCACAGGTTGTGGATGATTTTTCTCCACAATTCACAACTTTTCCCCACGGTTTTCCACAGAATGTGGAGAATTGGGCGAAATTAGTGCGATGCCCGTCGCAAAAAACACAAAAATGTGACACAATCCACTCTACATAGTGGCGGGTTCAGGCGGCCTGCTCGATGAGGCGCAGAGCCTTCGTCCACTTGTTCGCCTTCTGGTGGTGCTGCGTGGCAACACCGAAAGCGTACTTCGAGATTTTGATCGGGCGCACGCCCCAGCTCCACAACAACTTGTCAGCCAGACTCGGCCTCTGGGCGGACTTCGTCTCGATAATCACGAAAGGAATCTCCGTATAAGGCACGCGATGCTTGCCGCCCTGTGCCGGCGGCATAAGCGAACTTGCCTGCACATTAAGGTCACAGGTCAGGCGCGGGCCGTCAGGAAGCAGCAGAGTCGAGCGAGCGTATGCCGTGCGCACACACGGCTCCAGTCTTCTCACCACATCACGGGCTTCCTCAGCACTCAGCACACCCTTATCCGTAAAGGTCTTGGCAATCCACTCGCCCTCGTCGGTGCCGCGGAAAGAGAAAGTGTAAGGGCTTGTCACTTCCTTACGCAAAGTACGTACACTCGATTGGCTCACAGGGGCACACTTCAGACGTTTCTTGACGTTATTGCCACGACCGTCACGAATCTTCACCTCAAGGAAATGCTCACCCGAATCGCAATAGAAACGCTCGCGCACCTTATAACGCCGGCGGCGCTTAGTCGCCGCTGCGCGGTAGAGGTCAAAATCGGCGGTATCAAAATAGTCAGAGATGTAGTGAAAATGGCGCTTGTCGTCAATCTCCAAAACACGCGCACCCGACTGGCGCAGCCCGTCAAGCAGCTGCAAGACATGAGGAATGCTCACCATATACTTGCGGTCCACACGTTTGAGCAGAGCAGCCTCTTGCACAAGCTCGTCCAAAGAAATCGGATTGAACTGGCCAAAGAGGGCATAGAGTTCTTCAGTCGGCGTCATAATGGACGTTTCTGCTTTGTGTGGCAGGCTAGCGGGTTCTGTTCGCGGGGAAAGTGGGCTTTCCTGTGGGGAAACTGCTGTGGCCATTGCGGGGCTTGCCGCTGAAGGGGGTGGCGGCACCTGCTGGAAGGGTGGTATTTCGTGTGGGTCAAGAAACTTCTCGTCCACGGGCGGAAAGTACAGTGATAAAGGCTCAGGCGACGGAGTGGACGTCATGACGCGTGGCGGAGCATAAGCAGTGGTAGTCATCATCGTATCCTATCGACGCGCACTCTTCGTTCCGCGAACATCGACGACAGTGACGTCTTGGACGAAGTCGAGCTTAGTAATAGACACCTCTTGCACAGTCAAATGGGTCGTTTCTTCAACATACTTTTTGATGTCTTCAGAATCGGAAAGAGCGCGGTCAAGAGTGATGATGAGATGGTCAGACGAGCGCATAAGAAGTGGCGAATCCACAATGCCAAGAACAATGACGATAGCAGCGCTCAGTCCAATGCCGATAGGCAGAGGAAGGTCGCCTAGACCGCCGATAAGACCGATAGCCAGGGCAGCGAAGTAGTAGGCGATTTCTGTCTGCTTCAACTGGTCGGAGCGCAAGCGGATAATAGACAGCACGCCGAACAGACCAAGACCAAGACCTGCACCCACTTCGGAGGAGGCAAGAGCGGTCGATACACCGAGAATGCCAATGTTGATACTCAATAGGGCGGCAGCTAGATCCCGGCGACGATGACGGGGGAGATAAAAGACGAACGTCAAAACGAGGATAGCGACTACGTCAACCACGGGCATGATCCAATTCATGCGAGACACCTTCTTAGGTAGTAGGGGCAGGATAGAGTGAGGAAGAACAGGCTGTTCAGCCTCACGATGAATTCATTATTGACGAACAATCTTGGACTAAGCCTGAAACTTTCTGGGAGTTTTCTGGGATTTATGTGCGAAACTGGAAAAAGGCTTGGTGTGCCACACATTGCCCCGCCTTTTCCTTGACCTATTCAACATAAGAAGGCAAAATCGAAGTATGGCTATTGATTTCGTCTCGCGTTTACATGACGCTGGTTTGCGCGTCACCGAACAGCGCCTCGCTGCTTTGGCAGAAGTTGAGAAGCATGGGCATATCAGCGCTGAAGATTTGCGCCAGCGTGTTGCTGATAAAACTGGCTCAATTTCGACACAAGCAATCTACGATATCGTCCACACCCTGACGAGCGTCGGCATACTACGCGAGATTAAACCCAATGGCTCTGTCGCATTGTACGAAGTCGAAACAGGCGATAATCATCATCATCTTGTGTGCCGCTCATGCCAGCGCCTAGAGGTCGTGCCCTGCGCTGTCGGCTACGTTCCCTGTTTGCAGGCGCATATCGACCACGGTTTTGATATTGACGAAGCAGAGGTTATCTACTGGGGTCTATGCCCCTCCTGTCGTTCCTAGACATAGAAAAGGAAGCCCTGCGTAAGCAAGGCTCCCTCTATCGTTTAGCGTGAAAACTAGAGAATCACGATAAGCGGGACAAGCAGCACGGCCACAATATTGAACACCTTAATCAAGGGGTTAATAGCCGGGCCGGCAGTGTCCTTGTAGGGATCGCCGACGGTATCGCCCGTGACGGCAGCATGATGAGCCTCAGAGCCCTTGCCACCGTAAGCGCCCTCTTCGATAAGCTTCTTGGCGTTATCCCATGCGCCACCGCCGTTCGTCATCGTAATAGCCAAGAACAGACCAGTGACGATGGTGCCCACGAGTGCGCCACCCATGACCTCAACAGTGAACTCGAAGGCGTAGGTGTAGCCGGTGGCCTTCAAGATAAAGCCGACCACCAGAATAAGCACAGGTGCCACAATCGGAATGAGCGCCGGGATAATCATCTCGCGCAAGGCAGCGCGCGTCACGATACTTACGCAGCGACCATACTCAGGCTTTGCAGTACCTTCCATAAGGCCCGGAATCTCCTTGAACTGGCGGCGGACTTCGTGGACAACGCCACCGGCAGCCTTGCCGACAGAAGTCATAGCACGCGAAGCGAAGAGATAGGGTAGCAAACCGCCAAAGAGCAGACCGACAATAACGTATGGGCTGGACAAATCGAATTTGAGCGCATCCGCGCCATTGCCCATTTGCGTTTCAATCGTATGCGTGAAGTCAGCGAACAGTGCCACGGCAGCCAAAGCGGCAGAAGCAATCGCGTAACCCTTCGTGACTGCCTTGGTCGTATTACCGACAGCATCCAGCTCGTCAGTATGGACACGCACTTCGTCCGGCAAACCGGACATCTCGGCGATACCGCCAGCATTGTCGGTCACAGGCCCGAATGCGTCCAGCGCCACCACGATACCCGCCATCGAAAGCATCGACAGAGCCGCGACAGCAATACCGAAGATTCCGCCAATCACATAGGTAACAACCATAGCAATCACGATGACGAGAATCGGCAGGCCCGTCGATTCCATACCAACAGCCAAGCCCTGAATAATATTCGTAGCGTGACCGTCCTGCGAAGCAGAAGCGATACCGTCAACCGGCTTCTTCTTCTCACTGGTGTAGTGGTCGGTAATATAAACCATTGCGGCAGTAAGCAGCACGCCCAAAATAGCGCATATCCATAGACCAAAAGGAGTGAGACCCTCAGGGGCGATTCCCGGATTGACAAGGGTGACATTCTTAATTAGCCACATCGTGATAGGCAGGAACAGGACAATCGCCAAGCCGGCAGCAACCCACAGACCCTTGTAGAGCGCGCCCATAATAGTAGCCTTGGCGCTACGGCCCATACGGGCAAAGAATGTGCCAATAATAGAAGCCACAATCGAAGCGGCGCCAATGAGGACAGGGAAGCCAAGCCAGTAGGCACTAGCGTCGTCGCCAAATGCCAAACGTCCAAGCAACATGGCCGCGACAGTCGTCACAACATACGTCTCAAACAAGTCAGCTGCCATACCAGCGCAGTCGCCCACGTTATCGCCCACGTTATCAGCAATAACCGCTGGGTTACGCGGATCGTCCTCGGGAAGATCTTCCTCGTTCTTACCTGCAAGGTCAGCGCCGACGTCAGCAGCCTTCGTGAAGATACCGCCACCGAGACGGGCGAAGATGGAAATAAGCGAACCGCCGAAGCCTAAGCCGATAAGTGCCGTCGTGTCAGCAACTCCTGCAGCGACCAAGAAAGACATAACCGAAACGGAAAGAATACCGAGACCGATAACGAACATGCCCGTCACACTACCTGCCTGGAAAGCAGTCTTGAGTGCCTTAGCGAGGCCCGTGCGTGCAGCCTCAGCCGTGCGCACATTTGCGCGCACTGAAATCAGCATGCCAATAAAACCGGCGGCACCAGATGCCACAGCGCCTACAAGGAAGCCGATAGCAGTCCAAGGGCCTCCAAAACTCTCGTTTACGAAACCGAGTATAAGCAGGATGACGGTAACAACGACTGCCGCAATAGCAATACTGCGGTATTGGCGTTCCAGATAGGCTTTCGCTCCCTCTTGGATAGCGCCAGCAATCTCCTGCATCTTCTCATTACCTGTAGGCAATTTATTGATTCGCGCAATGAGGATAACCGCATATACCGCAGCTAATACTCCTGCTACTGTGCCGAGAATCAAAGGTAGGTGTGACATTGATTCCTCCTTTATGGGGGTAGCAATTGTTGTAAGTATCTGAATGTTATCACCGTCACAGTGACAATACAACGAAATATACAAATTACTAGCAAGCAATTTTTGCGCAATGATGCGAAAAAATCTCCCGCGGGTAGCAGGAGATTTCTCGGCGGAGACGGAGGGATTTGAACCCTCGATAGAGGTAGCCCCTATACTTCCTTAGCAGGGAAGCGCATTCGACCGCTCTGCCACGTCTCCAAGCGTTATTTAGGATATAGGGGAATGCGGCGATATGCAAAGCAAACAGCGATGTGAGAGATATCCCCTAGACCCGCAGCACATGATACGCATGCGGCTGCTCAGAAAAATTGGCGGAGGGCGAGGGATTCGAACCCCCGGTACGTTGCCGCACAATGGTTTTCAAGACCATCTCCTTCGACCGCTCGGACAGCCCTCCAGACCATTAGAGCATAGCGCAAGAACTAGCTGCGTGTTACAAGTCGGGCGTGATGTTCTGCGCTTCCTTTTCCTCCGTACTTACGCTGGAAAGCCCGTCAATAACCACGCTCGTGAGCATAGGAAGCAGCAGCAGCATTGCCATAGCAGGCAACACAACTCCTGAATCGTTCACAGCGAAAGACAAAACAAAAACAACCACTTCGACAATGAGAGCAATTGTCAATGCCGGCCAGCGCTTACTGGCTGCTTCTTCTTCTGTGCGCGGGAAAAGCCACGACCAGTAGCGTTCATGGAGAGCGACGATTTTCTGTGCGATTGTTTGTATTCGAGTCTTGAGGCGCAGCCATATGGACGCCGGTTGGGTGGTGGTGAGGTCGCCACGTCGTTCGCTACCGCTCACTCCTCGCACAGCAAGGAGTGGAGTGTCGGAAAGCTCGCTTTCCAGACCGGAACGACGCAGCTGTGGAAGGCGCGAAGCGCCGAACAACGACGGGAAAGCCAAAGCTGGCAAAAGAACGATAAGGAGTAAGAGAATCCCGCGGAGCACAATGAATGTGTAATTGCTGGTCGTTAGCAGACGTAGATTCGTCTCCAGCTTACTGCCCACAACCGAGAAAAAGTTACCGTCAAGAATCGACTGGAAAAAATTGCCCAAATGTGTCCGTGATGATGGTGGGCGCAGCCAATCTGCGAACGCTATAAGCGCGGCAAAGGCGACAGTCACTCCTGCGATAAGCCCAGCACCACGCCAGCTCACCTTAGCCTCACTGAGCAGGACGAGCAGTACCAGAAGAGCAGGGAGATACGACAGTGCGCCACCGAAATCTGCGCCATACCGCGGAAGCGCGTCAATAGCAACGACGACGAAACCAGCAAGACCGACCACGACCACAGCCACGGCCCGCGCTATAAAGCGAGACTTGCCCGCGCTCGCAAGCCTCTCGCGCAGCCACACGCCAAGGAAAGAGAGGACGAAGAGCGATGAGGCTGCCAGCAGGGCATAGGGCTCATTGCCAAGCCCATAGAAACGCGCCGCAGCCAGGGTGTTAAAGCCGATCGCCGAGTCCGCCATAGCCCGCGAGCCATTAGCAGTATCGACAAGGATGAACAGCGCGGTTGGCACGAGAATGACAAAGAGCGGGGCAAGGCGGTGCAGGCGACGCGATGCAAGAGCGAGCAAACCGAACAGGGCGGCACAGAGCCACGACAAGGATGCGTAGACCGCTAGAGGAGAAGAAGAGCGCCACCAGCCATACAAATTAACCAGAATTGCTGAGAGCGGGAATGCTGCGAGAATATAGCCCAGCCACATCCACGCCACGCGCCACCACGCTCGTCGTCCGAGGCTCCGTTGCCAGATTGGCTTAGCCGTTACAAGAATTGTGACGAGGAAGAAAAAGGCGGCAATATAGTAGAAAATGCTCAAGAAGGGATGGCGAATATCGCGTACGAGAGTAAAAAGGGACGAGTCGTCGATAAGAGTATTGAGTCGCCCGGTAAAACACTCGTGATCAGGGCTGCACGCTTCAGAGTCCGGCACTGGATTGTCGACAAGAGAAGCGCCGCTCATTTCTTCGGGCCGCGCAAGAGAAAACCACGAAAGAATAGTCGGGTCAATATCGGTGAGCTGGAGCGCTCCCTCGCGGCGCACTGACGCGCTGTAAAGCAGCCCGGGAACAACCGGCTCAAAAGCAGGCGACGTATCGCCAATATCGCCGATAACCGTCATTTGGCTGTGGGTGCCCCGTCGATTCAAAAGCGAAACGACAACGACGCGCGTACCGTCAGGAATACGCTCAAGGATCGCCTCAATGCGCTCAGCATTCCCCTGCGCCTGCTGGAGGAAAAACTTCTCGCGATAGTCTTTGCGTGCTTTTTTGATATTTGTTCCCTCAGGAAAATCGGGATACTCCCTGCTGGTGAAAGTGCGTGCAGTATCGGCATCGACAACGGTGAGATTGTAATTCTGAGCTGAGACGGCAACCCTCTCACCCAGCTGCGCATTGTCATCTGGCGCGCTCTCCCACCTATACGGATATGTATTTGAGGTCGTCGTCAAAACGTAACCCGCCCCCGTCCCGATTCCATAACTCGTGACGTCACCCTGAGCGAGAGCCTGCGAGAAAGCGCCGTACCCCTCGATATTTGTGTGGTGAAACAGGACGAGTTTCAGCGAGGAAACGACCCGCACACAGGTGTAGCGCCCAATCTGAGTGCCAGAAACAACCGGCGGCACTTCGCATCGCGCGGTGCGTGACAGCGAACGATTACCCGTCCTAGTGCCCGCGCTCAAAGTCAGCCACGAATTCAGAGGGCAATTTGCCCCGCGCACAACCAGCGGCACCATATTCCCCATCGCCCCCGAAGCCGCCAGCTCGCTCAGGCGAGGCGCATTGTAGCTGTCGAGTTCCTCCCATTGGAGGGCGCTTGTCATAATAAGAACGACGTGACCGTCACGGGTGTTTTCCTCTGTTTCTCGCGGAAGCGTGACGGCGGTTTGAGGGGTCGTGACGGCGACGGTCGTTTCTTGAGCGTAGGAGGGGAGGGGGGTGATAGTGATGAGGGCGGTGACGAGAAGCAGAAAAAGAGCAAGGAAAAGGCGTGGTCTGCGCGCGGTTTGCGTCATAAAACTGCTCATCGGCTCATTCCTCCTCTCGCAATGTCCAAGTATAGAAGCACTTGGGGGAGATTGTTGCACTTCATTATGAAGTAGACTGTTTCTATGGCTCAGGTGAGTGAGAAGAAAAAGCCACGCAAAGTTCTGCGGAAGATTATGGGCGCGCTTGTGGTGCTCGCGGTCCTTGGCGGGCTTGGGGTTGCCTATTTTCTGCACACCGTCAACGACGGCGGTACATGGCGCGGGCGCGAGATTCCCGCGTATGTTTCTTCGGTTGATAAAGACGGTGACGGTATCGATGACCAGAGCGACATCCTCCAAAACGCCAAAGCCTACATCGCCACTAATCCCACGTATCAGTCGAAATACTACGAGGGCGGCTATCCTGACGACGAATATGGGGTGTGTACGGACGTCGTCGCTTTTGCTCTGCGCGATGCGGGCTACGATTTGCAGGCTCTTGTTGACGAGGATATGCGTGCCAATCCTGAGCTCTACGAAAACCAGACACCCGACCCTAATATCGACTTCCGTCGCGTGCGCAACCTGCGCCCTTACTTTTCCCGTCACGCAATCGAGCTGACAACAGAGCGTTCAGATATCGATGAGTGGCAGGGCGGAGATATTGTCATTTTCACCGATCACATCGCTATTGTGTCTGACAAGCGCAACCGCGATGGCATCCCGTATCTCATCCATTTGAACGGGACATACCAGAAAAATCTAGAGGATAACTATTTGGCGGTCACGCCCGATACGATTACGGGGCACTATCGCGTTTCTTAGTTTCCTCCGTCATTGCGAGGAACGAGCGAAGCGAGTGACGCGGCAATCAATACCGACATGAATGGCAGAGTTGCAACGCTGACAGTTGGTGGACTATTGATTGCTTCGGTCGGGCTTCGCCCTCCCTCGCACAGGAAGGCACGAAGTGCCGAACAACGACGTTAGTGGATACGTGGAGGAGCAGAGGCAATAACCCCGATTTTCTCGCCAATCACAACGTGTGTCTCGATATTCTCGGCGCTCGCCTTGAGAATATCGTTGTCAACCTGAATATGTGAACCGAGTAGGAGAATAACCGTCGAGCCACCGAACTCAAAATGCCCTTTTTCGTCCAGACGCTTAAACTCGCTTGCACCTTCGTCAACGATACGGGCGACGAGAGTCGCACCGACTTCAATGTAAAGGACGCGCCCGCAATGCTCGGTTTGCATGACGGTGACAGCGCGGGTGTTGCGGCGATAAACCCCCTCGTTGCCGTCAATCGGGCGAACTGTGCGCAAAACGCCAGGAATTGTCGCGCGCGCCAAGACGCGACCGTCGTCAACATGAACAAAACGGTGGTAATTATCCACGCCAAGACGGAAAACAAGGGCAGTGCCCTCAGTGAAACGCTCCAGCTCAGGGCAGTTGCCGGTCAGCTCCGCCAACGTGTAGGGGCTGCCCTTAATCGTCACCTGCAAATCGGGCGTAATCGGGTAGGCGGACAGGCGCGAATCGGCGATTGCAACCAGCTCGTCCGGCTGTGCGTCTGTGCTGGTAGAGCGCTTGCGGGCAAAAAACTCATTGAAAGAAGTAAAGCTTGACGGACCACCCCAGGTAGAGGTGTCAATGCCGTTTTTCTGCGCGAAACCATCAACGAAACGACTAGAAAAACTGGTATCGCAGGCGCGCCCAGCCAAAGACGAAAACCACGGGCGGGCGAGGCACGCGTTCAACGCGAGACGGCCCAGAGGGGTCGAATAGAGAAAATGCATCGCGCCTGAATCAGTTGCACCTTCATCGTGGATTTCGCCCGTCGCGCGGTCGCGCACCAATACACGCCGCACCTGAGCATCGTTCGTGCCTGCCATAGTGAGCACTATACCGTCTTGAGAGTGTGGGCGCTCCAGCTTCATCGTTGCGAGGAGGACGCCCTGCGTCCGACGTGGCGATCTCTAGTGGCGCTATTGCATTATGAGATTGCTTCGGTCGGGCTTCGCCCTCCCTCGCAACGACGGGGAAGGGTAGGCGGCGCTAACACACAATGATAAGACCAGCAGCGGTGAGCACGAGGAGTGCAACAAGTAAGACCAGCCAAATCCCGCGAGGTTTCGGAATGCGAATATCGGTGACGAACAGCAGAGCGACAATGAGAAGCACGATGGTCAGGACGGGGGCGAGCGCGCTTGGTTTAATCAGTTGCGTGAGCACATAAAAGAGGGGGAGAGTGACTGCGATTTGGGTGACGGGAACGCCGTGAAAGACGCCTTGACTTTCTTCGGCCGTCACATTGAACCAAGCGAGGCGCACCACGCCGAGCAGCACATAGATGGCGGCTATCGCCACCGTCACGGGCTTGTGGGACAGTGTGATAAGGAAAGCGGCTGGTAGGGCGAGGAAGGCGACCGAGTCGGCGAGGGAATCAATCTGCACGCCGTAGTTGCAAGCTTTCTCGTCACGATCGAAACGGCGCGCGATTGCACCGTCAAAGGAATCGACGATACCGCAGACGATGAGGGCGAGCAGCGCAGCAGTGTAGTGGTGGGCGATGACGAAGCTGATACCGACAACAGCTGAGAGTACGCTGATGTAGGTGAATGCCACCGACTTATTCCAATAGCCGACAAACACGTAGGGCTCCTTAGTTCGCTAGGTTATCTTGTGGACGTAAGCCGTAGCTAGTTTACTGGAAATCTGCGGATTTTAGGCGACTTAGGCGACTTAGGCGACTTAGGCGACCGGCTCGATAATCTCACGCCCGCCGAGATAGGGGCGCAGAGCTTCGGGCACGTACAGCGAGCCGTCGGCCTGCTGGTGATTCTCCCACATGGCGACGAGCCAGCGCGTGGTCGCAAGAGTGCCGTTGAGAGTGGCAACGGTACGCGTACCGCCCTCGGTGCGCTCGCGGGTGTTCAAGCGGCGCGCCTGATAGGTGGTGCAATTGGAGGTCGAGGTGACTTCCATGAAACGGTTTTGGGTGGGCAGCCACGCCTCGCAATCGTATTTTTGCGCGGCAGACGAGCCGAGGTCGCCCGCGGCCACATTGATGACGCGATAGGGGAGCTCGACCTTGGCAAGCATTTCTTCTTCCCACGCGAGCAGGCGCTTGTGTTCTTCCTCGGCGTCCTCAATCTGGCAGTAGGAGAACATTTCCACCTTGTTGAATTGGTGGACGCGGATAATGCCGCGAGTGTCTTTGCCATAGGAGCCGGCTTCGCGGCGGTAGCAGCTTGACCAGCCGCAATAGCGCTTCGGGCCTGCCGAGAGGTCAATGATTTCGTCTTTGTGGTAGCCGGCGAGGGCGACCTCGGAGGTGCCGACGAGGTACTGGTCGTCTGCGGGCAGGTAGTAGATTTCGTCATTGTGTTCGCCGAGGAATCCCGTGCCTGCCATGATGTCGGGGTTGACAAGGGTCGGGGTGTTCATCAGGACGAAGCCGTTGGCTTCGGCCTGGTCTGCCGCCATAGTGAGCAGGGCAAGCTCAAGACGCGCGCCGATGCCGCGCAGGTAGTAGAAGCGTGAGCCGGAGACTTTCGTGCCGCGTGCCATGTCGAGCGCGCCGAGCCCCTCGGCAACATCGAGGTGGTCTTTCGGCTCGAAGCCTTCGGCGGCGAAGTCGCGGGGGGTGCCGACGTGTTTGAGGACGACGAAGTCCTCTTCGCCGCCGGCGGGCACGCCGTCAAGGACGATGTTTTCAATGGCGCTGTTTGCGGCTTCGTATTCGTCATTCGCTGCATTCGCCTCGGCTTCGAGGTTTTTTACCTCTTCTGCCATTGCTTTTGCCTGGGCGAGGATTGCGGGGCGTTCTTCGGGGCTTGCTGCGCCGATTGTTTTCGACAGGGCTTTCTGCTCGGCGCGCTTTGTCTCGAAAGCTTGCAGGGCGGCTCGGCGCGCGTCATCAGCCATAAGGAGCGCGTCTACAGAGGTGGCGCAGTTGCCGCGTTTGCGCTGCGAGTCGCGGACAGCCTCGGGATTCTCGCGAACAAAACGAATATCTAGCATTGTCTCTTCCTGTCGGTTATTTCCTTCCCGTCGTCGCGAGGAGGCGCTCTGCGCCGACGTGTTCGGCGCTTCGCGCCTCTCATAACTTCGTCGCTACAGTCTCGAGAGCGAGCTCTCGGACCTTTCGGTCCTCGTTATGGCGATCTATAGTTCTTTTATCGCTTGCTTTGCAACGCAAGCAACGTGCCATTATAGATTGCTTCGTCGGTGCTTCGCACCTCCTCGCAACGACGAGGAGTGCAATGACGTTTTACTCAAGAATACACGGGCGCGCGGCGCTATCGCCCATGCGTGGCACGTATCGCTCTCGTTGATGGCATTTAATTAAGCGCCTTAGTTTTTTGATGAGATTTTTGGTCAGCTCATCGCCGCTGCGCCACCTCTGGTGACGTCAAGGGAAAGACTGGATTTATCGGCATGATTTTTCCTATAAAAAGAGTGTTAGTATTCAGATAAGAGCTAATAATTGTGAGGAGCCGTATGTTTATTGACGGAACTGATCCGAATAATCCAGTTTATCTTGTTATGCCATCAGGGCAGTACATCCGTGATACTAATGGCAATCCTCTTGTCTTTTCTGGCGAGGCAATTGAGGGGCATGAAAGTGGCTATCTTGTTGATAGACACGGCAATTTTCTTCTTCAAAACAATGCGTATATTCTTTCTCCGCGTGTAGGGGCTGAGGGGGAGAAGAAAGAGAAAAATGGGGCACTTATTCTGCTTGCCATTCTTCTTGTTATTGCTCTCGTTGCCGGTGGCGGAATACTTGCCTATTATTTGGTGACTAAAGATTCTGTAGCTAAAGATTCTAAGGCGTCACCGTCTCCCTCAGCGACGAGCACGCAAAATACTGCAACTCCTGAGTCATTCGCTATCGAAACTACAGAGCCATCCGAAAGCCCTCAAGCGACACCCAGCTCCCAAAACCATTTACCACCTGAGGTCTATCCAGGGGCTGGCAGTGCGGCTGTTCCAGCGGAAGCTATCTATTACGAGGAGTTGGTGCGTGGCGGAGGGCTGGAATCACCGAGTGGAAATCTATGGTGTTACGGCTACGATAATTCCTTATCGTGTGCCGTACTGAACTGGGACGGAACACAATATGGCTTTAGCGATAACTGCGATGGTGAATACTGTTGGCCCTATAACACAGTAACTATCGAGCAAACAGGACTAGCCCGATTAGACGTAACCACCAATGGAGGTACTGATATTGTGCTTCCCTATGGGCAGCTCGCCTATAACGGTAATTGGGTGTGCGCTTCGGAAGAAAGCGGCATGACGTGTTGGTCACGTGCTTCAGGTCATGGCTTTTTCGTCAACCGTGACGGTTACAAAGCGTTCTAAAGTGACTCCTTCTATAGTTCTTTTGGTTGTCCGCTTTGACACTATTGACCAAGGACAATCTTCTATTCGCGTTTCGCTTCGACTGGGACGAGTTTGTTATCCTGAATCTCAAAAGTCACCGTATACAATTCGTTGAAATGGTAGATATCGTAACCCATCACACCCGTCTCGTAAAAATGTCCTCGTGCCATTTTCGCACGTATATGTCCGTCTTCAAAACTGAGAATGGGCTCAGTAGACAAAATAGATTTGTCAACTTGTTGTTGATAATGCTCACGGAAAATCCATTGTGTTTGCTCTTTTTTACCCTCAGAAGTGACTAGATTTTCGCATTGTGCTTGTATGTCATCAGACCATACTGGGCCGTTATACGCCATAAGTTCAAGCGCAGTTCCCTCGGCGTTCGGCGTATATGCAGTCAGTGTGTATATGTTAGAAAATCTTCCCCATTCGGTTGGGGTACAGGTAGCTCCATACGATAACGAGAGAATGTCCCGAATACCATCGTTATTGATGTCTGCTATCAACGGTTTGCCGAATTCAGTATTAAAACCCCAACTGGGTTCTTGACCACATGCCTTCTCTTGAGAAATTGTTCCACTGCCCGAAAGCCACATATCGAAGCAATTACCGTACTCATCGCATTTTTTGTCAAAGGCTATACTGTCGCGGTAATGTGTCGTATTTCCACCGACAAACTCTTTATCTGGTGCGCTTAGAGGTGCATAAGCAAGCAAATTAAGTAACTCATCATCGCTGAGTTTTGCGGCGGGAGAATTGAGTATTTTGTCTACAGCGACAGTGAATTGTTCAATTTGTTCATCGCTCAATCCTGCGTCTCTCATCGCCTTAAAAGCTTTTTCTCTATCTTCTTCAGTCAAAGTCAAAGGTGAGGCGGGTACGAGTGTAATCTCGACGGTCACGACGGGAGCATCAGAATTAGAAGTGTCAGGAGAATCTTGTGTTTCTGGCTCGCCTGTTTTCTCTGGTTCAGTCGGTTTCTCTGGTTCGGCTGTCTTTTCAGGTTTGTTTGTCTTTTCCGGGACAACTATTTTTGTTGGTTCTGGCGCATCGTACATTCCGCCGTTTTCATTGACAGGGGAAGCATACACTTCGGCCGTGTATTCGCCAGGTTGTAACATCAAATCGTTGTTGCTGCCCCCGATAAAATACTGTTTATCGACCGTATCGTTTTGCGTGGTTTGTCCAGTGATATGAATGGGAATAGGGGATGACGAGTCCTTATCCCAGCCTTGCGTGTTCACGGCGAATAGTACAGGTGAAGCCTCTGCGTCATTCTTGTGTTTCCACATTAAAAATCCAAAAGTACCAGCGCTGGCAAATAAAAACACAAGTACGATAACTATAATAAGTCCGACACGACGGGACATGGTGAACCTTCCACTACCAAAGTATTACAAAATATATACACATTCTAACGGACTATTGACTGTCCGCTTTGCAACGCTGACAATTGTCCGTTATTGATTGCTTCGTATTCGGCTTCGCCTCTTACAACAAGGAACGCAGGTCCAAGGAAGCTCGCTTCCTTGAGACCGTAGTGACGCAGTTGCCAAAAGGAGCGCAGCGGCTGAACACGATTTCCTCACTACAGCTACACGAAAGTAAACTTTCGTGCGCCTTCCGCTCGTCATCGTCAGGCCTTCGGGCTTCCTCGCAACGACGAGGAGTGCAATGACGTTTTACTCAAGAATACACGTGTGTGCGGCGCTATCGCCCATGCGTGGCACGTATCGCTCTCGTTTTGTTAATTATGGTAAGCCTTTTAATGCTGAGTTCGCTCATGCTGTCCTTGGTGAAAGGGGGGTGGTGAGAGAAAAGCCGGGGGATTGCCCCCGGCACTTGATAGAAGCTCTGAAAGAGCCTCCACGGAAACTCTAACACATAGAACTAGCAAAACAAATACTCAGGAGAGGTTATTTGCGGTCGTGCTAACGGGCGCGCGGCGCTATCGCCCATGCGTGGCACGTATCGCTAAACAATCACAATGCGCCATTACGTGGTGATTGCTATGGCTTGAAGAAGCGGGAGAGCCCTCGGCGAGCGGGGACGTAGTTTTCGCTAATGTGGCGAATGATTCCCTCGTCAGTGAAAGCTTCATCGTCGATTGCGCGTTCTTCGGGAGTTAGGTTTGGGTCAATATTGCGGTAACTGCCGTACCCATCGCTTCCGTCTGCCAGCCATGCCTCCCATACCTCCTGCCAGACTTTAACGTGCCACTCGCGCCCGTCCACTGTTACGTCAAATTCACGGTCAAGCAGTTCGTCACTACTCATCTTGGCATCTGCAACACACGCCGCACAGCAGCCGTCCTCGGTGATTTTGTGTTCAAGCCACTCGCGGATATCCTGGATAATCATCTCGTCAACACGAGGATCCTTCCAATTAAGCTCAATGAAACCTTCGGGGTTATCGTCAGGAATGCCAAAGCCTGCACCGCCGAAAGAAGAAACCGAAAAGCCGCCTGGCACTTCCTCATAGGGGCAGTCAATCCACGTAACGTCATAGACACCGTTGCGATGAACGCTCACCTCAAAGCGCTCGCCCTCAACCTCGCACTCGAATGTGCGCGACAGCAAACCCATAGCGCCCTCCTGTTCTCTGTGCCCAGGCAAAACTCTATCAACAATAGCTCATATGTGCGCCCGCCAAAGCAATCTTGAGTGGAGGA
>JAFYHO010000030.1 GCA_017539125.1 Actinomycetaceae bacterium
AGTGATTACGGCAAGCTCCGTAGGCTTTTTATCCCCGTTGCCTTTCGCTACAGAAACAACGAAAGGCGTCTCGCCCGGATCGTAAAGTTGCCGATGGAGATACAACAACTGAACAATACGCTTAACCCGTTCAGCGTTCTCCCCCTCCACATCTCTCTTAGACGTGAGATCCAGTCGCACATCAAACTTGTCCAGCTCGGTATGCGAAACGTAAACACAGAAGTGCGACCCTGACGCTTGACGAACCTGCTCCTCGAGATTCCCCACTTCCTCTTCATACGCCTGTGCTACTGAACCCAGCACACCTTTTTCTGCATGAACATGCACAGCTCCCCCGTCAAGAATCTCCGTACTCACTTTTCGACCATCCGCATGTGCCTCCACCTGCTCGATGAATTCTTGGGGGGTGACGTCCACATAGGCGAGCGTTTTGGCGCTCAGCGTGAGGTCGTTCGAGTCTTGGCTATCATCGAGCGGGAAGCCAAGAATCTGCTCAGCTTCCACGCGCGTCACTGATCGCGGATGATACTTGTCGCCCTCATCGTGCGCGTAAGTAAAAGCGTACTCTTTACCGTCGGCACCGTGAATCACAAACTCTGCCCACGTACCGTCCACCTTCAAACCTGCTGTGCGGGCAAGCTGGAACAGATGACCATACACAATGACATCTTTGTAGTAGAAAACGGTTGGATCGATAACCTTTCCGACGGCGTCACATACAGGAACCAAGTTGAATGATGTTTCCTTCGCAATTTTCGCAGTCTCTTCAGTGGAAAATTCTTCAATACGGCTCCGTATACCTAGTTCAATGGCATCTTTGAGGTACTCATCAACTGCTCCAAGATTGGAAGGTGAAAGCTGCGGGCTGTATAACGTATTGAGAAAATCTTGATGAGTGGAGCCAGAAGTTACTTCAATTCTGTAGGGGTAAAGTTTTGAGTCAACATGCTGCATGAGCGGATCGGTACTTTCCAGCTCGTAGGCGATTTCGAAAGGATGATCGGAAAGATGAGGATAATCCTGCAAAAATTTCTGAAACTTTTTGATTTCGGACCACGAATTCTCGAAATCTGCGCGGGAAGAAACAGGATAATACCAGGCACCGGAAAACGTACCATCGTCATTTTCCGCATAATGTGCATTCAGTTTTCCAGACGGGTGATACATTCTGGCGATAGCCTCATCGATGGCATCTTCGGGACTCCCCTGAAGGCCACAGCGAGGAATGACGTCTGCCATACAAAATGCTTCCACCTCGAAAGTCAAAGGCTGGTCTAAGCCATACCAATCAGTTGTGACTGTCCAGTACTTACCATCTCTCCCGCGGACGTTCTTTTTCACCGCAGGTTCGTCGGCGACATCAAACTTCTTAATACCCAGCTCATGACAGACGTAACGTTTAACATCAGACTTTGAATAACTTCCCATGCAACCACTAAGCGTGAACATGAGCGGCACAACAAGGGCGAGAGCAAGCAGCGCCGTCATCGTCTTTTTCATCGTTCCTCCCATGTGGCAGTTTTCGGCTACGACACCTCATTCCGCCCTTACCCTACATGACGACGCCGTATACGTCATTACTCGAGAATGTCGCGGACGGCGTCGGGGATTGCCGCGGCGATATCGGAGGCGGAAATGGGCTTGCCGCCACGAGTTTTGCCTGAGGGGGTCGGCTGGACAGCGCTGACGAGCGCCGCCGCACGCCCATGGACATAGGCCGCCGCCGCAGCCAAACGCACGGGAATGCCGTGACCGTCGCCCAAATCGGCAAGCTCATCGCCCCACATGGCAAGCAGTGAACCGAGCAGGCCGGCCAGCACGTCACCCGCGCCAGCACTTGCGCGCCAGGCGGGAGCGCCCGTCGCCACATAGAGAGGACCGTCGGGGGCACACGCGACATCAATAGCGCCCTTAAGCAGGACGGTCGCGCCCGTGAGAGTGGCGATGAGGCGTGCTGCTCTGGCGGGGGCAGCCTCGACTGCCTCGCGCGTGCTCGTCTCGCCCAGAGCGCTCAACAGCTGTGCCGCTTCGCCTGCGTGCGGGGTCAGGACGACGCACGAGCGCAACTCAGTCGTCGCCGCAAGGGAAATTGTGCCAGCGTCCAGCACGACTGGGCGATTCTCGCCCATGGACTCGTGCAAGCGCCGCGCAACTTCTGCCGCCGCCTGCTCATCATCCATGTCCACGCCCGAGCCGAGCACCCATGCTTGCACGCGCCCGCGGGTCGTCACGATTTCAGGGTGCGTGCCGAGAACCATGCGTGCCAAGCGCTGGGGACCAGCGAAACGCACCATGCCCGCGCCCGCGCCGAGCGCCCCGCCGACCGAGAGGATTGCCGCGCCGGGATAGGTGGGCGAGCCGGTCATCATGCCGACCACGCCGCGCGCGTACTTGTGCGAGTTCACCCCGGGCACGCGCCACAGCTGAGCAATATCGCTGTCCTCTAGGGCGATAAGGGCTGGCTCGTCAGGCAGGGGGAATTTGAGGTCAACGACGCGCACGTCCCCCGCATAGGGGCGCGCGGGGTCGAGGAAAAGTCCGGGTTTTGCCGCGCCCATTGTGACGGTGATATCCGCGCGGAAAGCCTCGCCGGGAAGTGTGCCGTCATCGACGCTGATTCCTGTGGGGATGTCGACGGCTATACACAGGGGTGAGGATGAGCTTCCTTTGGCGGGACGGGCTGCGCTGTTGGCGGCTTTGACGATACTGGCGAGGGGCTCGCGTAGAGCGCCGCGAGCGCCAATGCCGAGGAGCGCGTCAAGGACGACATCGGCTTTACTTACCTGCTCGCGCACTGTATCGGGGGTGGCTTCGTGAATGTTCACGCCTGCCGCGCGGGCTGCCTGCAAGCCTTCGGCGTGTGCCGCGTCGGGGAAAGCGAGTAGGGCGGTGCAATGGACGCCGCGTGTGCGCAGGTGGGTTAGGGCATAGAGGGCGTCGCCGCCGTTATTGCCTGAGCCGACAAGGGCAACGACCCGCCGCCCGCTGGCCTGCCCGTGGCGCTCTTTGAGCTCGCGTATCACTTCGTATGCCACCGCGCGCGCAGCATGGCGCATCAGCGGCATGCCAGCCGCCAACAGCGGCTCTTCCGCCGCGCGAATATCGTCAGTCCTATATGCACATATCATGCTTGTATCTTATTCCATGTGGACTAAGCTGGCACGCTCATACTCGTCAAAACTCTGCCGTCTTACTTGAATATAAGTGAAAATCTACAATAGAGAATTACTCACTTTTCGCGCCTCGTCATGCTTCCTGCAGGCATAGTTAAGACATGGCAAAATCTGACACAAGAAAATCGTCGAAGCGTATTGCGACCTTCGATATCGCAAAAGGCATCGGTATTCTTGCTGTCATTGTTGGGCATATGAGCAATATCGGATTTGTTCATTGGATTGTTTTTTCTTTTCATATGCCGCTATTTTTTCTCATTTCAGGTTATTTCTTCCGCCCTGCCCCGCTAACAGTCGTGGCGAAGAAGCGAGCGCGTCAGCTTCTTGTACCTTACGCGGTAACTGGAGTGGCGATTGCGTGTTTCGGAGCGCTTGTTGAGATTGCTTCTGGACGCGCTTCTGCCGCGCCGCAAGTTTTTCTTGACTGGCTTGCTCGCGCTGCTTTTGGTTCGGGGACTTTCCCCAGTTATTTTTTCGGTATTCAATATATTGGCGCAATCTGGTTTCTTCTCGCCCTGTATTTTTCTCAAGTTCTTTACACGTTACTCGTTGATAAAAAATATGCCTTGCCTGTCGTACTGGCGCTTTTTGTCCTTGGTGTTGTCACGAAAGATATCATTTGGCTTCCGTGGTCAATTCAGTCAGCGCTGACCTGCATTCTTTTCATTCACGTCGGCTACCGTATACACGCCCGTAAATGGTTTGACCCGAGCCGCGTCCCACTACTGCCTTTCCTCATTGGAAGCGCCGTCTGGGTTGCCGTCATCCTCATCGACCACGGACGCAACTATTTCGCCTCGAATTATTTTGAAAATCCTGTTCTTGACATTGCAGGCGGTATTGCGGGAACTCTGGTCATCATGTGGCTTTCTATATGGATTTCGCATATTCCTGCGATATCTACAATTCTTCAGGCAGCTGGACGGTACTCGCTGGTCATTTTATGTGCGCACGTCGTTGAGCTTGATGTCATGCCGTGGAAATGGGTAATGGCGCATCTCAATATGCCTCTCGACAGCATCAGCGGGATTCTTCTCCTGCTTTCTTTCAAAATCGTGTGGGCTGTTGCCGCTGTGCTGATTGTCCGCCGTATTCCCCTGCTTCGCCGAATATTCAATCTCTAAAATTCTCGCTTGTGAATTTTACACTTGACGGCAAAACACGCCACGCAAAGCGTCTTTATGGACCAAGCGTGCCAATTGGGATGACGTAAATGTCTTCGTCGGCGAGATAGCGCGCATACTCGCCATGCCCAACCAGAACTGCCATAAATTCGGGTGGACGGACGCGCGCTAACGGATTCGCGGTGACTTTTTTGCGTAGGCGCTGGAGATTACGTACTCCCTGTTCTAACTTGGATTCGCCTAGTTTGATTTCGATTCCAGCCCACCTGCCGTCGAGTAGTTCGATAATGACATCGACTTCTAAATCGTCGGCATCGCTGTAATAACTCAGCGGGTTATGCCCTGCTCTAGGAATCAGGGGCGCATAGGTAGCAAGCTCATGTATAGCCAAATTTTCAAACAGATTGCCGAAAACTTGACCGTCCTGGGCGATACGGTCACTAGAAGCACCGAGGAGTGTGGCAGCAAGAGACGGGTCGTCAAAATAGCGTTTTGGCTTCGTCCGTATACGGCTGGCGGATTTAAGCGGAGGCGCCCACCCATGTAAAGGAGTAATGAGAAAATTGCGTTGAAAAATATCTAAGTATGACGAGATTGTTTGGGTACTTAAAATGGAATCTTCCCCCTCGGATGCGTCCGCGGCAATTGTTTGCAAAGTCGCCGAAGCTGCCGTATTACGTGCTAGTGAGCGAGCTATCGACCGAGCCAATGTTGGAGATTTACCAGCTTTAGGTATAGAAACCTCGAAGAATGCCTCCAAATATTCGTTAGCTACATTAGAGGTTTCTGATGCACCGCTGCGACCGATAAGCGCTGGCCATGTGCCCTTGGCGATAATGCCTGCAACATCAAGTAAGGATAAAGAGCATTGTGCTGGCTCGAATTGCCCTTCAAAAAGGCCTGCGAGGGAAACCGTCATGTCAGATACACCAGTTTCAGCCATGCTCATTGTGTGCATCCTGACCCGAGCGATACGCCCAGCCCCCGTGTGCCGCTCATCGTCCATGGGTGGGGTTGATGAACCAGTCAAAATGAATTGCCCAGGACGATTAGCTTTATCGTCAATACGGTGACGCACACGATTCCAGAGGGCTGGAGCGTCTTGCCATTCGTCGAGAATATGGGGACTATCCCCTAAAAGTGCAAGTTCTGGATCATCCATGTAGAGGCTTGGATTGGTATCGACTTGGGTGACACTCGAGCCAAAAGCGCGAGCCGTCCATGATTTTCCGGTCCACCGCGCACCCGTAATTTCTACTGCACCGAAGCTTTTAAGCGCCGACGCGACAAGCGAATCGGCAAGACGTGGAATATACCCCTCAGGGATGAGAGGGCCGTAATTTGAAGAAGACGCATTCGTTATTTTCGTGCTGGTCATAGCCTTAATTCTAAACCAATATAGATTTTCGAGCAAGTTCAATATCGTTTTTCGAGGGAATTCAATATAGATTTTCGAGGAAAATTAGTATCGCTTTTCGAGGATTTTGAGTTACCTTCACTCCCTACTCAAAAGCATTCCCCCGAAAAATGTGGGAGTGAACCACATTATTACCCCGAAAATGTGGGAGCTACACACATTTTTCGGGGGAACTTGGGTTTAATTTTGGACGCTAACTTGGGTTCCTTGCACGTCTCGGGGTTTGGTTGCCACTCAAAACTTGCACTTTCTCCCATTGGGCAGTAAACGACATTTTCGTGCGAAATACGCACAAATTTGCAAGTTAGCGCCCAACGGGGTAAACAGATAGTGATGCACAGAGAAGCCGTAGGCATAGGAGTTGCGAGTAGAATGACGGAAAGTGCTTATTCGGCAAACAGAAACTATTAGGAGACGTGATGGCGTATAGCCCCGATGATGTTCGAGCATGGATAGAGCATGACCCTGACCCGCAAACTGCGGCTGAGCTCGCCGCGCTCCTTGAAACCGCCGAGGCAGGCGACGGGCAGGCGCAAGCCGAACTGGACTCCGCTTTCAGTGGCCCGCTCACTTTTGGCACTGCCGGCCTGCGCGGACGCATGGGCGCAGGCGAGACCCGCATGAACAGAGCGGTCGTGCGCAGGGCAGCCGCTGGGCTTGTCTCCTATCTGAAAGAAAAAGTCGGCAACGATGCACTACTCGTCATCGGCTACGACGCACGCTACCACTCCGCCGACTTCGCCGCCGACACCGCCGCTATTGCCGCTGCCGCCGGAATCCGAGCGCAAATTATGCCCCGCACCCTGCCCACACCCCTGCTCGCCTACGCCGTCCGCAAACTGGACGCCGATGCGGGCGTCATGGTGACAGCCTCGCACAATCCCGCCGCCGACAACGGCTACAAAGTCTATCTTGGCGGGCGCTGCGCCGATGAAGCAGGCAAGGGCGTCCAGCTTGTCTCCCCCGCCGATAGCGAGATTGCGGCTCTCATCGCCGCCGCTCCCCCAGCCGACGAAATCCCCCTAGCCGAGGGCTACGAGACAATCGACGAGACCCTTATCGACTCCTATATTGACGAGACAGCCGCACTTATTCCCGCCGGCTTCACCTCTAACCTGCCCATTGTCTATACCGCAATGCATGGCGTGGGCGCGGAGACCATGCGCAAGCTCTTTGCCAAAGCCGGCTTCACGAATGTCACCGAGGTGGCAGAGCAATGCGAGCCTGACCCCGACTTTCCCACT
This sequence comes from Actinomycetaceae bacterium, assembly GCA_017539125.1. Classification (GTDB taxonomy): domain Bacteria; phylum Actinomycetota; class Actinomycetes; order Actinomycetales; family Actinomycetaceae; genus RUG11864. Next base: position 6,959 of record JAFYHO010000030.1, read on the forward strand.
GTCCCCTTCCCCAATCCTGAAGAGGACGGCGCGCTCAATATGGCAATCGAAAAAGCCCGCGTAAGCGGCGCACAGCTCGTCATCGCTTCCGACCCCGACGCAGACCGTTGCTCTATCGCAATCCCTAACGGTGAGGGTTGGCGGCAGCTTTCCGGGGACGAAATCGGCTCAATTCTCGGCGAATACCTTGCCGAACACATCCCACCCGCTACACAAAACCCGACTTTTGCATCGTCAATCGTCTCCTCTCGCCTGCTCTCGAAAATTGCTGAGGCACATGAGCTGGGCTACGCGGGCACTCTTACCGGTTTCAAATGGATTGCCCGCACCGAAAATCTCGTCTATGGCTACGAGGAAGCCATCGGTTTCTGCGTGAATCCCGAAGCTGTGCGCGACAAAGACGGCATGAGTGCCGCGCTCCTACTCGCTCACATCGCCCATCTACAGAACACCCGCGGCGAGGGCCTACAGGACGTGCTTGACCGTCTCTACATAAAACACGGAGTTTACCTCTCAGCACCAGTGACTTTGCGCGTGGATGACCTCGCGATTATCCCCGCTACGATGGCTCGCGTGCGTGCTACTCCGCCAGCAACCCTCGCCCAGTCCGCGATTGTTTCCTCGATAGATTTGAATGACGGTTCTCAGGCGCTCGGGCTTCCCCCCTCGGATGTCGTCATGTGGTACACCGAGAAGAATGACCGCGTCGTCGTGCGCCCCTCGGGCACCGAGCCGAAAGTCAAATGCTATCTCGAGGTGTATGTGCCGGTGGAGTGCCCTGAAGCGCTCGCCGAAGCGAAACTGGCTGCCGCCCACCGAATGGACGTCCTGAAAAAAGACGTGGCTGCGGCCTTGGGAATGTAATCTTCGACCCGTCGTCGCGAGGGAGCACCGCGACCGAAGCGATCTCTACCAATACAATTTGTCAACTAGAGATTGCTTCGCTTCGCTCGTTCCTCGCACAACGACGAACGGAAGGTCTGAAAGTTTACTTTCAAGACTGGAGTGAGGAAGTTGTGGAAGGCGGCAACGCCGCCGAACAACGACGGGAAGGCGGCAACGCCGCCGAACAACGACGGAGGGGTTTAGAGAGTGTCGAGGACGGCGCGGGTACCAGAGAGACCGAGGCGGGTAGCGCCGGCAACAATAAGTTCGGTGGCGAACTTGCCGTCACGGATGCCGCCGGAGGCCTTGACGCCGAGCCTATCGCCGACCGTCTGCGCCATTAAGGAAATCGCGTGGACGGACGCTCCGCCGGCCGGGTGGAAGCCCGTCGATGTCTTGACATAGTCTGCACCGGCACGCTCGGCTGCCTCGCACGCTGCCACAATCTGCTCGTCACTCAGCGCCGCAGACTCAATGATTACCTTGAGCAGCCCGAAAGGCATAGCGTCCCGAACAGCGCGAATATCTGCTTCGACCGCGTCAAAATCGCCAGAAACAGCCGCGCCAACATTAATCACCATATCGACTTCGTCCGCACCACACGCCACCGCAAGCGCCGCTTCCGCGGCCTTTATCTGGCTTGCCACCGCGCCCGAGGGGAAACCGCAGACGACCGCCACATGAAGCTCGCCGAGGTCAATGTCCTCTGGCAAGGGCAACATTGACGGGGAGACGCACACCGAATACGCCCCCAGCTCTTTCGCCTCCTCGACGAGCGTACGAACATCGTCCATCGTCGCTTCTGGCTTAAGCAGGGTGTGGTCGACAATTCCCGCTACTTCTTCACGTGTTGACATATCACTTCTCCTTAGCAATTCTCTTCCATCCGATTGCACGCCTCTCTCCTGTCGTTGCGAGCCACGGAGTGGCGAAGCAATCTCTATCGTAATAATACAATTAAAGAACTATAGATTGCTTCGTCGCTCGTTCCTCGCTCCTCGCACAACGAGAAGCGAAGGGGCCGAGAGCTTGCTCTCGAGACCGTAGCGCCGAAGTTGTGGAAGTCGCCGAAGGCGACGAACAACGACGGGGGTATGGTGCCGACGCCCCGCTCGCAATGACGGGGTGGTACGAAGTGCCGAACAACGACGGAATGGAGTCATTCCTTCCTCGCCTGACGGGAGAGAGCGATTCGGTCAAAGACGACACTGCCGCGCTCAGGCACAGCCGCGTCAGAGACATTCAGCGTACCCTCCAGCGATTCAAGAGCGCGCTCGAAACGGTCAGGCTCGTCAGTATGCAGGCGCAGAATTGGCTGGCCTTTTGCCACTCGCTCGCCCGGCTTGGCAAAGATTTCGATTCCCGCCCCTGCTTGGACGGGGTCCGTCTGGCGTGCGCGCCCAGCACCGAGGCGCCACGAAGCCACGCCGACTTTGAGGGCGTCCATGTCTTGAAGAATACCGTCGGCGTCCGCCACAACATCGTGGGTGTGGGTGGCGACGGGAAGGGTGCAATCTGGGTCGCCACCTTGGGCGGCAACCATGTCTCGCCACACGTCCATCGCGCGCCCGTCACGCAAAGCAGCCTCAACATCAACATCACTCATACCAGCAGTCGCAAGCATTTCGCGGGCAAGAGTGCAGGTCAGCTCGACAACATCGGCGGGCCCGCCACCGGCAAGCACCTCGACGGATTCGCGCACCTCGAGCGCATTACCGACCGTCAGACCAAGCGGCACAGACATATCGGTCAGCAGGGCGACCGTGCGCACGCCAGCTGCCTCGCCAATATCGACCATTGTCTCGGCAAGCTCGCGCGCCTGCGGCATCTCCCGCATAAACGCGCCCGAGCCAACCTTGACGTCAAGAACAAGACCGCCAGTTCCCTCGGCAATCTTCTTACTCATAATCGACGAAGCAATCAGCGGAATACAATCGACCGTCGATGTGACATCACGCAGGGCGTAGAGCTTCTTGTCGGCAGGGGCAAGCCCGCTGCCTGCCGCGCAGATAACCGCTCCGCAGCCCTCGCCAAGCTGGCGATAGATTTCCTCATTCGACATGTTTGCCTGCCAGCCGGCAATGGACTCCATTTTGTCAAGCGTGCCGCCCGTATGTCCGAGCCCGCGCCCCGACAGCTGCGGCACAGCCACGCCGAAGCACGCCACAAGCGGAGCAAGCGGGAGCGTAATCTTATCCCCCACACCACCGGTCGAATGCTTATCGGCGGTCGGCCTGCCAAGCCCAGCGAACTCCATGCGCTCGCCCGAATTCAACATGGCGGCCGTCCATTGGCGTATCTCCACCGGCGTCATTCCGTTCAAGAAGATTGCCATTGCCAGCGCCGACATTTGCTCGTCGGTGACAACACCGCGCGTATAGGCGTCAATCACCCAGTCAATCTGTGCCTGCGACAGCACGCCCTTGTCACGCTTGACGCGAATGACATCGACTGCGTCAAAAAGTTCAGCCACGGCTCTCTCCTTCCGCAAATTCAAAAGGCTGCTCCATCGTATGCCCCACCATCGAATCGGGACCGAAACTATCAGGCAGCACCTCGTCCATCGTCATCACACCGCTTGGCATTAGCAGCACCAACTCGCGCCCACCGAACTCGCGCAGCAGCTGGCGGCAGCGCCCACACGGGCTGATAGTTTCACCCGAACCATTCACGCAGGTGAAAGCGACCAGCTTGCCCGCTCCAGAGCGCACCGCCTGAGAGACAAGCCCGCATTCAGCACACAGCCCGACCCCGGTGCTCGCATTCTCAACATTGCAGCCGGTATAGATATTGCCGTCCTCGGCGAGAGCCGCCGCCCCCACGCTATAGCCCGAATAGGGCGCATAGGCACGCTCACTTGCCTCGCGAGCCGCAGAGCGCAGGCGCTCCCATACCTCGTCGTTGATATCCATGTCATTCCTTCCTAACTTTCCCGTCGTTGTTCGGCGGCGGTGCCGCCTTCCCGTCGTTGCGAGGAGGGCGCTTCGCGCCCGACGTGGCAATCAATAGTCCATTATTGCTCGCTTTGCAACGCTAGCAATCTCCATTATTGATCGCCACGGTCGGACTTCGTCCTCCCTCGCGATGACGGGGTGTGTGCCGACGTCCTCCCTCGTGATGACGGGGCAGGCACACTTATCCCTTGGTATACGGTATGTTCTCCGAGGCAGGCGGCCGCGATATTCCGACGAAGCCAGCCACGGCAAGAATCGTCACGATATAGGGAATCATGTTGATGATTTGCGAAGGCGCACTTGCCGAGAGCGACGGCACCAAAATTGCCACAGCCTTAGCGAAGCCGAACATCAGCGACGCCCCCAGCGCGCCAAGCGGGTGCCACTTGCCAAGAATCATCGCCGCCAACGCAATATAGCCGTTACCAGCGGACATATTCTCGTTGAAGGAGTGCCCGACCGACGCGCCAATCGTGAAGTATGCGCCGCCCAGACCGGCGAGCGCGCCCGACAGGAGCACGTTGTGCCAGCGGGTCTTGCGCACGTCGATACCGACAGTGTCCGCAGCGTGCGGGTGTTCGCCGCAGGCACGCATCCGCAGACCCCACCGCGAGCGGTACAGGTAAATCGTGAGCACCACGAGCACCACATACATGATGTAGGTCAGCGCCGTCTGATTAAAGAGCACCGGCCCGATAATCGGAATATCGGACAGCAGCGGAATCTTAATATTCGACAAATGGTATTTAGAATCGTTGAGCTGCGGATTCTCCGTCATCGTCGAAGAGAAGAAGAAGGTCGTCAGACCGAGGGCAAAGACGTTCAGGACGACGCCCACAATAATGTTATCGACGTTGTAGTTGACGCAGAAGAAGGCGAGAAGCGCACCGATGAGCGCGCCCGCAAGAGGCGCGACGATAATGCCCGCCCAGACGCTTTTGACGATAGACGCCACGAGGACACCCGCGAAAGCGCCGATGAGCAGCTGACCTTCAATAGCGATATTGACGATACCGACGTGTTCGGAAACGACACCCGAAAGCGAGCCGAAGATGAGCGGTGTCGAGAGCGCCAGAGCCGAGGCGAGAACCGCCGTCACCGTCACCGTGCCTTTCGAGCCGCCGCCGAACCACGCGAACATGGCGAAAACGGTGACGAGGGCGACGAGAACCGCCGGCACCACACCTACCGGTCTGCGTTTAACCGCCCGCATAACAGCCCACACGCACACAAGCAGCACAACTACCAGCGCGATAGCAGCCACCGCCTTGGCGGAGACTTCCCAAATGGGAATCTGAATACGGTCAGCCTTTGACCTTGTGAAAGAGAACTTCGCAATGCCGGAAGCGGAAATGAGGAAGTAGAGGTTCAGCAGCGCCACGAGCGCGTAGGTAATCGGCATTTTCCACTTGATGGGCGCAATTACCTCACTTTGTGTCTGCGTAGGCGCTTCGTGTGCCTGCGTATTCGTCGTTACGTTCTCACTCATTGTTCCCCTCCTTCCTCTCGGTTTTTTCTTCAGCTAAGGCTGACTCACTTCCGTCATCGCGAGGGAGCGAAGCGACCGTGGCGATCAATGGTTCTTCAATTGCCTGCGTTGCAACGCCTGCAGTTTCGTCACTATTGATTGCCACGCCTTCCTGCGGAAGGCTCGCACAGCTAGGAGCGGAAGGTCGGAGAGCTTGCTCTCCAGACTGTAGCGACGACGCTGTGGAAGGCACGGAGTGCCGAACAACGACGGGAGAAGAATCACTAGGCTTATCAGCTTGAAGCGTCACATACTTACGGGCGTTGCCGTCTGGAGAAGGCAAGTGGAAGAGCCAGCGCACGAAGGGCGGTGCAGCCACAAGAAGCACGATGACCGACTGGAGAATCAGCACCATATCAACTGGCACTTTCGCCTGAATCTGCATCACCGAGCCGCCCGCCTTGAATGCGCCGAAAATAAGTCCGGCGAGGATTGTGCCGACGGGCTTGTTACGCCCGAGCAGCGCGACGGTAATCGCGTCGATACCGATTGTCGCTTGGACGCCAGAGACGAGGTACTTCATCGTCGAGGTCATCTGCACGCCGCCGGCTAGGCCGCACAGGCCACCAGAGACAGCCATCGTCATTGCGGTGATTGCCCCGATATTCATGCCCGCCGTCTTAGCGGCATTCGGGTTCGCGCCGACCGCACGCAGCTGGTAGCCCCACGTGGAGCGGTCGAGGAACCACCACATGAACACGGCCGCCACAATCGCCACAATCACGCCCGTATCCATCTGGAAAGGCTTTGGCAAAAGTGGAATTGCCTGCGCATTCGCGTCAATAACTGGCGAGCGCGGGTCGGACGATCCGGGACGGTGCCAGTAGTTTTTCGTCAGGATAAAGGCGAGGAAAAGTGTGGAAATCGTGTTCATCATAATCGTCACGATGACCTCGTTCGCGCCCGTTTTTGCCTTGAGAATACCGGGAATCCAGCCCCATATCGCTCCTGCAACAATCGCTGCAATCAAAGCGACAAGAAGATGGAGAACTGGCGGCAAATCGAGGAAGATACCGACCCACGCGGCAGCAACAGCGCCCATCAGCACCTGCCCTGTGCCGCCGATATTGAACAGGCCCGCCCTGAAACCGATACCGAGGGCTAGACCGGCAATGATAAGGGGGACGGCGAAGAAAATCGTCTTTGTCAACGGCGCAAACATCTTCGCGGTGCTCTTGGCATCGTAGTTGAAAATCGCGCCCTTGAACATGGCGGCGTAAGCGTCGCCGACGTTTCCACCCACAATCAGAATAAGTATCGCGCCCAACGCCAGAGCAATCACAACGGCGAGGACATACACGAGGAAGCTGGAGGAAAGGAATCTGTACCAGCGCGAATTTGTTTTCTCACTCATGGGAACTCCCCTTTCCGTCGCTCGCACCCTCAGGCACGGGCAGATTCTCCTGCTCAAACGCCTCTGCCATCGGCACGCCCGCCATCATCAGGCCGAGCACGGAACGCGGGGTGTCAGCAGGGACGATACCGATAATTCCGCCTCGATACATGACGACGATACGGTCAGCGAGCGCCACGACTTCGTCAAGTTCTGAAGAAATGACGAGGACGGGCACACCCGAGTCGCGCACCTCGACAATACGTTGGTGGATAAACTCGATGGAACCGACGTCCACGCCTCGTGTCGGCTGTGAAGCGACGAGCAACGAAAGCTTCTTGCTCATTTCGCGGGCAACGACGAGCTTTTGGGCGTTGCCGCCTGAAAGAGTGGAAATCGGGTCGGCGATATGGGTGATACGAATGTCGAATTCTTCGACGAGTTTATCGGCGTTCTCATTGACTTGCTTGGGGTGCAAGAATACGCCAGAGGAGGAGAAAGGCTCGTCACGGAACTGGTCAAGAATAAGATTTTCTGCAATCGAGAAGGAGGCGACCACGCCGTCTGTGGAGCGATCTTCGGGAATAAAACCGAGGCCTTTGCCCAGGCGCTTGCTCACCGACTGCTTGGCGAGGTCTTTACCCTCAAGCATGACGCGCCCCTGCTCGGGAGTGGAGAGGCCGAGGATTACTTCGGCGAGCTCGGTCTGCCCGTTGCCTTGGACGCCTGCAACCGCCACAATCTCACCCTTGCGCACGTCAAGATTGACATCGTCAAGAACCGTCGAACCGTTCTCTGCCAGCATCGAAATGCCCTCGATTGACAGCGCCACTTCGCCTAGTGTCGGCTCATCCTTGTCCACTTTAAGCATGACGGGACGGCCAACCATCATCGTGGCGAGTTCGGCTTGCGTCGAGGTGGGCGAAGCCTGTCCCACGACTTTGCCGCGGCGAATGACGGTAATTTTATCGGCGACGGCTTGGACTTCACGCAGCTTGTGGGTGATGAAAATGATTGACGTGCCGGAGGCGGCGAGCTGCTTCATAATCTCCATGAGCTCGTCAGTTTCTTGCGGGGTGAGCACTGCCGTCGGCTCGTCGAGGACGAGAATCTCCGCGTCACGCGAGAGCGCTTTGACGATTTCGACGCGCTGCTGCACGCCGACGGGAAGGTCCTCAATATATGCGTCAGGGTCGAGCTGGAAGCCGAAACGGTCAGAGACTTCTTTGACCTTCGCCGCCGCCTTTTTTGCGCTGATAATGCCGAGCTTATTCGTCGGCTCATAGCCGAGAGCAACAGATTCAGCCACCGTAAAAACGGGGACGAGCATGAAATGCTGGTGCACCATGCCGATACCAGCTGCGACCGCGTCTCCCGCCGAGCGGAAGTGCTGTGGCTTGCCGTCAAGAAGAATCTCGCCCTCGTCGGCATCGTAAATGCCGTAGAGAACATTCATCAATGTGGATTTTCCTGCGCCGTTCTCGCCGAGCAGGGCGTGAATCTCTCCCGGCTCGACGGTCAGGTCAATATGGTCATTGGCGACGAGAGGTCCAAACCTCTTCGTAATGCCACGCAGTTCCAGTTGCACTGTATGTACCTTTCACTGTCGAAGCAATTGTTCAACCACCCGTCGTTGCGAGGAGGCGCGTAGCGCCGACGTGTTCGGCAACTTCGTTGCCTCTCATAACTGCGTCGCTACGGTCTCGTGAAAGCGAGCTTTCACGGACCTTCCGCTCCTTGTTATGGCAATCTCTACCCAAGATTGCTTCGCCTGCTACGCAGGCTCGCAATGACGAAATGAAAATATGGTGAGGCTCGACCAGCTTGCGGGCCAGCCGAGCCTCACTCGTGGATTGTCAACCTGCTATGCAGGAGAAAATCCTAAGTATGTCACTTGACCGGGAATGCCGAAGGCGAATCGACGGTGATTGTGCCGTCCGCAATCTGACCCTTGAGCTCAGCAATCTTGTCTGCAAGACCCTCGGGCAGCTTCGACTCGAAATCGTGGAACGGAGCAAGGTCAAGACCACCATTAGCCATGGTGCCGACATAGTTCTCGTTCGAGAAGTTACCCTTGGAGGCAGCCTCAATCGTGTCATAGACGGCGTTCTCGATGGACTTCTGAACCGAAGTCAGGGTGACGTCGCCATATTCGGAGGAGACGAACCAGTCGGTGTCCACACCGATAATCATGACTTCACCGTTCTCACGGGCAACAGCGGCAGCACCGAAACCAACCGGACCAGCCACGGGCATAATCACGTCAGCGCCCTGCTGAATCATGGACTCAGCAATCTGGGTACCAACCTGCTGGTCATCGAAGGTGTCAGCGAACTGACCTTCCTGCTTATCCTTATCCCAGCCGAGAACTTCGACGTTCTTGCCCTCGTCCTCGTTGTACTTGGCAACACCGTCAACGAAACCGTCCATGAAAATCGACACCGACGGAATATTCATACCGCCGAAGGTGCCGACCTTTCCAGTCTTGCTCATTGCAGCAGCAGCATAGCCAGCGAGATAAGCGGACTCTTGCGTGTTGAACACGAGAGCCTTGGTGTTATCGCCTGCGGTGTCCTCAGAGAACTCGGAGTCGATCAGTGCGAACTTGATATCCGGATTCTCGACTGCCGCCTTGCCAATGGCATCGCCGAGGGAGAAGCCCACGCCGATAATCAGGTCGCAATCCTGATCGACCATGCTCTGGACGTTAGCTTCGAAATCGGTTGCGTCCTTCGACTCGGCTGTGGCGTCCTTTACGCTAAGGTCGGCAACAGCCTTGTCGAGACCGTCCTTAGCGGACTCGTTGAAGGACTTGTCGTCCCAACCGCCAGCGTCGGAGACGAGGCATGCCTTGTAGCCTTCAGCATCGTCGCCACCATCATCGCTACCGCTTGAGGAACAGCCGGCCAGTGACAAACCTGCGATCGAAATGACCGCAGCAATCTTAAACATTTTCTTCACGTTATACACTCTCCTAACCGTGTTGTACGCGCCTGCCATTGGCAGACATGACAAGTACACTCTACATGACACAGGTCACGTTTAGTGCGTATTTGAGGGCTGTTGTCGCCAAGGAGACAGACTGTCACCGATTGGGTGTACGATGTGGCTATGGCTACTCCTCATAACACCGCCGAAGTCGGCGATTTCGCTCCCGCTGTCATCATGCCCGGCGACCCGAAGCGCGCGCGTCGCATCGCAGAGCTGCTCATGCCTGACGCCCGCGAGGTGTCGAGTGTGCGCGGGATTGGCGCATATACGGGCACTGTGGACGGCAAGCCGCTGTCGGTTATGGCTTCCGGTATGGGCCACCCATCTATCGGTATCTATGCCACCGAGCTGTTCAAGTTCTACGGCGTGGAACGGATTATTCGCGTGGGTACGACGGGCGGGCTCCGCCTTGAGGCGCGTCTGGGTGATGTCATCATCGCTATCGGCGCACACACCGATTCCAGTTTCAATGACGCTCTTATTCCCAATATCCGCTTCGCTCCGACGGCTTCGTGGGAGTTGCTGAAAGCGGCAGTCGATGCTGGTGAAGGGCTTGACGGTCTGCATATTGCGCCAATTTTCTCCAGCGACCATTTCTATGACAATCCGCCCGAACAGGCACAGATGCTTGCCGATTTTGGCGCGATGGGTATCGACATGGAGACGGCTGCTTTGTACGCGATTGCTGCGCGGTATGGCAAGCAGGCGCTGAGCGTGTTGACGGTTTCGGATAATCTCGTTGATCCCTCGCAGGAGATGGACGCGGACGAGCGCGAGCGCAATTTCAGCAAGGCTCTGAATCTGGCTGTCGCCGCTGCTTTCTGCTAACGGTTTTTCGCCGACGGACTACAGGTCGCCAAGTAGTTCGCGTGCGGCTTCTTTCGATTTGTCCTTGAGACTGGCCGTTGACGGAAGCTCCCGCTTTCCATAACCGTCATACTCATGCACGGGGCGTTCAGCCTGCACAGCCTTTTCTTCCTCTTTCCGCTCGGCAAAAAACTTCTCGACTTTCTGGCGCAACCACTCGGGCGTTTTCTCGTCGGTACGCGGGAAACGATCTACCTCAATTGCCCACTGTTCAGGCGGCACACTCTCGGCGCCCTCAGGCTCGTTCATATAATTAAGCTCAATGTCGACATTGCGAGTGCCTGCCTCAAAATCGAAACGCACCGACAGCGGCGCACCCGCCTGCGGCTCAACATTCTGCTCTTTGAACCAGATACCGTAGGACTTGAACGCCGAGGGAATAGACTCAATTTGCTCAGTTTTCGTGCCTCCCTGACCGTCAGGAGTGGTGACTTCTCCGCCAAGGCCAATCGCCTCACCGACAACCTGCACCAGAATGCTGGCTTTCGTCCAATCCTGCGGAAGCAGCGCAGAGAGCAGCAAAAATGCCTGCCCCAAAATACGGTTTGCGTCTTCTTCGTCAACGGGAAGAAGGGTGACGACGGGAATAATATCCGGGTTGACCTGGATGACCTCGACCGCTTGATAATGCAGATTTTCTATTTCGTCAAGGGGGACGGTCCTGACTGCTACACCCTGCGCCCAGCGCTCGAAACCGTGGGAGAAAGCCAGTGGCATATCGAGAATCATGGCGACGCAAAAGGCGAGGGCCCTGCCGTTTTCGTCGGTCATAGTACGGACGATGCGCACGGGAATGGAGTCCACTCGCCCGACCAGATGTGGCTCATGCAAATTCAAATCGGTGTGGTAGGCAATTCGCTTGGCAAAAAACCCAGATTCGACGTGCTCAAAACCGCTTTCTTCTTCGGGAAGTTGCGCGCAGACCATTTGGACGGCGACGGGCGCGTCTATCGCATTAGTTTCGATATCAACAGGAGTTTCTCCCCATATGCGGGAAATAGCAGAACCGACGAGATGTGAGGGGGTGAAAGCGCGGAAATGCCCCGTCTCGCAGTCTTCCCATCCCCATGTCACGCCGTGGTAAATGCCGCGCACTTGTGGCTCGCGCTGGCCAGGATAATAGCGAAGCAGGCGCGAACCGATACTCAATCGGGTCGGCTCAATCCACAGCAAATCCGTCTCGATTTCACCGGCACGCACTGTGCCTGTCCCGTCATAGGGGGGAAATTCGACGACACCGCCGAGCACAGCGCGCTTGTCGATAGGCGAGACAGCGTGACGTACCTGCAAAAATGGGTTGGCGGGCACTTCGAGAACATCGATGGGGCGGTCGGGCGCGAAAGGCGAACCGGGCAGGTCGAGGTGGAAGAGGGAGATGAGGGCGGACAGG
>JAFYHO010000031.1 GCA_017539125.1 Actinomycetaceae bacterium
CCCCAGGAGTGCCGTAGATGAGGTCAACGGACGTCTCCAAGCCAGCATCTTGTGCCCAGCCCACAGCCTTGCGCACCTGTCCGGGCGTATGTGCGCGGTCAAGAGTGGCAAGCACCGAGGGCACAGCTGATTGCATTCCAAAGGATATGCGCGTAATGCCGGCGCGCGCTAAATCCTCGATATATGTGTGCGTGACGGTTTCAGGATTGGCTTCTATCGTTATCTCAGCGCCTTCTACCAGCCCAAAGGTGTCCTCTAACGTTTCATATATCAGCGATATGCCGAAAGAATCAAGCATGGAAGGTGTTCCACCGCCGAAAAAGACAGTATTTACACGAGGTAAGTACCCGTCTGCACCCTCAAAGACTAGGGCACTCGACTCTATTTCCTGCGTCAGCGTCTCGGCGTATCTCTCCAGCGAAACGCCGTGCGGAAAATCGAGCTGTGTGTAGGTATTGAAATCGCAATATCCGCAGCGGGACTGGCAAAACGGGACGTGCACATATGCCGAGAACACTTTCTCAGGCTCTGGAGCCCTAGTCGGCAACTCTATAAGGTCAGCAAGTTCAGCACACATGACCGCAAATATCGTGAACTGTACGCTCAGCGTCAATACCGCGCTGCTCAAAGCGCGTCATAATGCGCCCGTCCCAGCGAGGAGCGAAACCGCCGCGCTCCGGCTCGTCATCATTTTCGTCAGGACGTTCCCCCGCATAAGGGTTCGCAAAATAGGGCGAATCTTCAACAACACTTCGCATTTGCCATGCGTAATCGTCCCAATCGGTAGCCAAACGCCACACTCCCCCGTCACCCAGACAGCCAGCAACGATACCCGCAAAAGCAGGATTGACAAGGCGACGTTTATGGTGACGTTTTTTGCGCCACGGGTCAGGGAAAAATGTCCAGATTTCACTTGCACGCGGATTTGACGCACCACAATGCCCCGAATCCACCTCAGCGCCGCACTCGGCGATACGCGCAGGGTCATTCTCGCCCGCAGACGTCAAACCGAAAAGAATAGGGAGCGCCTGTGCCGCGTCAGCTTCAAGAATGCGCACATTCTCCGCGCCCTCGCGGACAATACGGGCAAGACAACGGGCAGCTCCCGGACTCCACGCTTCTATCGCAAGCACATTCCAGTCGGGGTGCGCGAGAGCCCACGAGACACATTGCTCACCCGAACCAGGGCCAATCTCGATAGCCAGCGGAGCTTCACGCCCGAAAGCATCATTGAGGCCAATAAAAGCATCGGCTGCCAAAGAGCTGGGGGTTGTGCGTGGAGCGTCGAGCATATATGTCGAAGCATATTGAGCAACAAGCTCTTCGTATTTCTTGCCAAGCCTGCTCCCCCGCCGCGAAAAAGAACGAATGCGGTGAGCGGACACGTCTGGCGAATGAGGCTCTATAGGTTCTGAAGTCACCGTCTCATCTTACCTCGCTTTGGGCTTCTACCACGAGGTATGTTGACCCTCGTTTTTACATCACGAAACCAACAAATACCCACCCGTGTTCATTACCAAACATTCAGTTTGACGGGACTAA
>JAFYHO010000032.1 GCA_017539125.1 Actinomycetaceae bacterium
TTCAATGCCTAAGGCAGGCAAGGGTCACACCTAAGGTCACTCGACAGGGCGGGCAGAGACGACTTCCTCTTTGGGCAGGTGCTTCATCGGCAGAGTCGTCGGCTTAAACGCGGGGCGCGAAGCCTCAAAATCGCGAATGAGCTGCTCATCTTGCAGGGTGATGGCGATATCGTCAAGACCCTCCATAATGCGCCAGCGGGTGTAATCGTCAATATCGAAAGTGCAGGAGAAATCTCCACAGCGAACTGTGCGATTTTCCAAATCGACGGTGATTTCTCGCCCGGGTTCTTCTTCTAAAAGCTGCCAGAGCGCATCAATATTTTCTTGGGCGACAACTCCCGTCACAAGACCCTGCTTGCCGGCATTGCCACGGAAAATATCGGCAAATTTCGGGGCGAGGACAACGCGGAAGCCGTAATCGTTCAGTGCCCACACGGCGTGCTCGCGCGATGAGCCGGTACCGAAATCGGGGCCAGCAACAAGAACTGTGCCGCGCTTGTATTCCTCTTTGTTGAGGACAAACTCAGGGTCTTTACGCCATGCGGCAAAGAGGGCGTCCTCGAAGCCTGTGCGTGCAATTGATTTGAGGTAGACGGCAGGAATGATTTGGTCAGTATCGACGGCGCTGCGGCGAAGCGGGACACCAATTCCTGTGTGAGTGCTAAATTTCTGCATTGTATGTGTCCTTTCAGTCCAGATCATTCGGGGTAGCAAAGGTGCCTTTTACTGCGGTTGCAGCGGCAACTACGGGAGAAACGAGATGGGTGCGCGCTCCTGGACCCTGGCGGCCTTGGAAGTTGCGGTTTGACGTGGAAGCCGAACGCTCCCCCGCTCCAACCTTGTCGGGGTTCATGCCCAAGCACATTGAGCAGCCCGCGTTACGCCACTCGGCGCCAAAATCGCGGAAGATTTCATCCAAACCCTCGGCTTCAGCTTGCAGGCGCACACGCGCACTTCCCGGAACAACAAGAACACGAGAAATATTCGGCGCTTTCGTCCGTCCTTTCATCACGGCAGCTGCCGCGCGCATATCTTCAATGCGCCCGTTGGTGCACGAGCCGATAAAGACTTGGTCAACCGCCACATCTTTCATGGAAGTGCCCGGCTGCAAATTCATATATGCCAGGGCATTTTCGGCTGCGCGGCGCTCGGTCTCGCCGGCCATATCGGCAGGGTTGGGAATAACATCGCTAATCTGGATTCCCTGCCCGGGGTTTGTTCCCCAGGTGACATACGGATCGAGATCGTCTGCGTCAATATCGACGACGGTATCAAAAACGGCATCCTCGTCTGTTGCGAGTGTGCGCCAATAGGCAACGGCTTCGTCCCAATTTTCTGGGGCGTTCGGCTTGTCTTTGATATAGGCAAAAGTCGTCTCATCAGGGGCGACCATGCCAGCGCGCGCGCCCGCCTCGATGGACATATTACAAATCGTCATACGCGATTCCATTGACAGGCCGCGGATTGCCTCGCCGCGGTATTCAATGATGTGGCCCGCTGCCCCATTTGTGCCAATCTTGGCAATAATGGCAAGGATAATATCTTTGGCGCCAGTGCCCTCTTTGAGCGTGCCATGCACATTGACGGCCATCGTCTTGAAAGGCGCGAGAGGCAGGGTCTGGGTGGCGAGGACGTGCTCAACTTCGGAGGTTCCAATACCAAGGGCAATAGCGCCAAACGCGCCGTGCGTGGCGGTGTGGGAGTCTCCGCAGACGACTGTCATGCCTGGCTGCGTCAAGCCGAGTTGTGGGCCGACGACGTGGACGATTCCTTGGTCGGCGTCTCCGAGTGGATAGAGAGGAACACCAAATTCTGCGCAATTCTTTTCAAGAGCCTCGATTTGAGTGCGCGAGGTGAGGTCTGCAATGGGCTTGTCGATGTCAACGGTTGGGGTGTTGTGGTCCTCGGTGGCAATTGTCAAATCAGTGCGGCGCACGGGACGATTCGCCAGACGTAAGCCGTCAAATGCCTGCGGGCTCGTCACCTCGTGGCACAGGTGCAAGTCGATATAGAGCAAATCGGGAGAGCCGCCCTCGCCATGCTTGACGATATGGTCATTCCAGATTTTCTCTGCCATAGTTTTGCCCATTGCAATACTCCTATCTCTTCTATACTCAGCCGATTATATATGCATAATGCGGTACACAATAGACACAGAACGAAAAAAGATTGAATCTCACTTATTGAGACTATAATATCATATTATGGACATTTCAGCTGTGAATCTTCCTGAGAGCGGATCGGGCGTTGGAGTGCTCGATAAAGCCGCCAACGTCCTCGCTTCCCTAGAGACGGGCCCGCTGACTTTGTCTCAGCTCGTCTCCGCGACCCACCTTGCTAGGCCAACTGCCCATCGCCTTGCAGTTGCCCTCGAATATCACCGTTTCGTGGCACGCGATGGGCAAGGCAGATTTATTCTCGGTCCGCGCTTAAGCGAATTGGCTTCGTCTGCCGGAGAGGACCGTCTACTGGCAGCAGCCACTCCTGTTCTTATTGCACTGCGTGACCACTCAAGCGAGTCGGCACAGCTTTTCCGCCGTCAAGGCGATGGGCGTATTTGTGTGGCCGCCGCTGAGCGCACTATCGGCTTGCGAGATTCTATTCCAGTTGGTGCTACCCTCTCCATGAAGGCAGGCTCGGCAGCCCAAGTCCTTTTGGCGTGGGAAGAACCCGAGCGCCTACATCGAGGCCTGCAAGACGCCTCGTTCACAGCTACCACTCTTGCTGGCGTGCGCAGGCGCGGCTGGGCGCAATCTATTGGCGAACGCGAAGCTGGCGTTGCCTCTATTTCTGCGCCTGTGCGCGGGCCATCAGGGCGTGTTGTCGCTGCCATCTCGATTTCAGGGCCAATCGAACGCATGGGCCGCCAACCTGGACGCAAGCATGCCCCGTCTGTTCTCGCTGCCGCTAAACGCCTGAGTAATTTCCTGCAAACGACTGAGGACACTCGTGGAGAAGCTTAGCTTTCAGATACAGTAGTGCTGTGAAGAAAACTCTGCTCGTCACCAACGATTTTCCGCCGCGACCCGGTGGAATCGAAACCTATCTTGAGGGGTTCGCACGGGAACTTGACCCCGACCAACTCGTCGTCTACGCCTCAAGTCGCGCGCGCACAGGAATCAAGGAATACGACGATTCAACTCCGTGGACGACCTATCGTGACCCTACAAAAATTCTTTTGCCGACTCCTCGCACTCGCAAACGCATGGAGGCGCTGATTCGCCGCCACAATATCGAGAATGTGTGGTTTGGGGCGTCTGTACCTTTGGGGATTATGGCAAAAGCGGCACGCCAAGCCGGCACAAAGCAGACGATCGCTACAAGTCACGGGCACGAGATTGGCTGGTCGATGGTTCCTGGAGCACGCACTTTTCTTCGTCGCGTTTTCGCTTCACAGGATGTTCTGACATATCTCACCGAGGCCACGCTTGAACGTCTGCGCCCCTATATTCCCGATTCCACTCGCCTTGTGCGCCTGCCGGGTGGAATTGATACCGAGACTTTCACTTTCAATGCCGACGACCGCGCGCGTATGCGTGTCCGTTATGGTATTGGCGAGGACGAGCGCGTCGTGGTGTGTATTTCGCGTCTTGTACCGCGCAAGGGTCAGGATATGCTCATTAAGGCGTGGGAGACGATAGCGGGCAGGCACCCTGGGGTGCGCTTGGTGATTGTTGGTGAGGGCTCGTATGAGAAAGATTTGCGGGCGCTGGCTGAGGCTTCCCCTGTTTCCAATCTGATTACCTTGACGGGGAAAGTTCCCTATGAGGAACTACCTGCCCATTACAGCATGGGTGATATTTTTGCGATGCCGTGCCGTACTCGCGGAGGCGGACTCGATATTGAGGGCTTGGGAATTGTCTACTTGGAGGCTGCCAGTATCGGCCTGCCTGTGTTGGCTGGCAATTCGGGTGGTGCACCGGAGGCGATTATTGACGGCGAAACTGGCTATGTTGCTGACGGTCACTCGCTAGAGTCGATTATCGAGAATCTGGACAAGCTACTGTCTGAGCCTGAGCGCGCTGCCGCTATGGGACAGCGCGGCACAGAGTGGGTCAAAGGCGAGTGGACATGGGCCAAGCTCGCCGAGCCACTCCTTGAGATTCTCTCTTGAACCCAACCCGTCGTCGCGAGGAGCGCCACCCCATCCCGTCATTGTTCGTCGCCTTCGGCGACTTCCACAACTTCCTCACTCCAGTCTTGAAAGCAAGCTTTCAGACCTTCCGTTCGTCGTTGTGCGAGGAGCGAGTGAAACGAGTGACGAAGCAATCTATAGCCCCGTATTGCCAGCTCTGCAAAGCAAGCAATTGTGTCGGTATTGATTGCCGCGCCTGCCTGACGGCAGGCTCGCAATGACGGTAGAAATGGAAAGGCGCGGTGCAGATTTCTACACCACGCCTTTCTGAGAAGTTTTGCTTACTCTTGCGAGCCTGCACCGTCACTATCGACGTGAGTGCGGCGGCGCTGACGCTGACGCGGAGCGCGGCGCTCGTCATCATCACGGTCGAAAGAACGACGCTCACGGCGGTCACGACGCTCAAAACGGTCATAGCCACCACGCGAGCCACGGTCACGCGGAGCGCGGCGCTCCTCGCGAGGAACTTCCAGCTCACCGACTTCCCCATTGACAACAGCCATAAGGGAAACCTTGCCGCGATCGTCAATCTCGCCAATCTCAACCTCGACCTTGTCGCCGACATTGACAACTTCTTCAACTGTGTCAATGCGCTTGCCACCGACAATACGGCGAATCTGGGAGATATGGAGCAGACCGTCACGACCCGGTGTCAGGGAAACGAAAGCACCGAATGTCGTCGTCTTGACGATTGTGCCAACGAAACGCTCGCCAACTTCAGGCAGCTGCGGGTTAGCAATCTGGTTGATTGTGTCGCGTGCCGCCTCAGCCGAGGTGCCATTGGTCGCGCCAATGAAGACTGTGCCATCCTCTTCGATAGTGATTTCAGCGCCAGTATCCTCCTGAATCTGGTTAATCATCTTGCCCTTCGGGCCGATAACCTCGCCAATCTTGTCCACAGGAATCTGGACACTAATAATGCGCGGAGCAGTCTCAGCCATCTCATCGGGACCGTCAATAGCCTCAGCCATAAGGTCGAGAATAGCGAAACGTGCGTCGCGTGCCTGACCGAGAGCATGGTCGAGCACAGCAGCGGGAATACCAGCAAGCTTGGTGTCGAGCTGGAGAGCCGTCACATACTCACGAGTACCGGCAACCTTGAAGTCCATATCGCCGAGGGCGTCCTCTGCGCCGAGAATATCGGTCAAAGTCGCATACTTTGTCTCGCCGTCAATCTCACCAGAGATAAGACCCATAGCAATACCAGCAACGGGAGCCTTCAACGGCACACCAGCGTTAAGCAGGGAGAGCGTCGAAGCGCAGACCGAACCCATCGAGGACGAGCCGTTAGAGCCCATCGTCTCGGAGACCTGACGAATCGCGTAAGGGAACTCGTCACGGGCAGGAATCTGGGACTCGAGAGCCATCTCTGCCAAGTGTCCGTGGCCAATCTCGCGGCGCTTGGGAGAACCAACGCGGCCTGTCTCGCCAGTGCAATAAGGCGGGAAGTTGTAGTGGTGCATATAGCGCTTGTGCGTAATGGGGCTGAGGTTATCAATCTGCTGCTCCATCTTTAGCATATTCAGCGTGGTAACACCGAGAATCTGTGTCTCGCCGCGCTGGAAGAGAGCAGAGCCGTGAACGCGAGGAAGCACGCCTGCCTGAGCCGAGAGGCTGCGGATTTCAACAGGCGAACGACCGTCCATACGCACGCCAGTCTTAAGGACGTGCTCACGCATAACAGACTTGAAAGCAGAGTTCACAGCAGCGCCGAGCATACCGTGCTCTTCTTCTTCATAGTTATCGCCCAGCTCGCGGATGATATCGGCGGTCAGCTCGTTCAACGCAGCATCGCGCTCTTCCTTGCCGACAATGCCAAGAATAGCGTCGAAACGGTCGCCAATCTGCTTGGTGACGGCTTCGTACTGTTCCTCGGTGTAATCGGGGAAGAACTGGTAGTCACCTGTCTCCTTGCCACATTCGGCAATGAGCTTCTCTTGGGCTTCGCACAGAGTGCGGATAACAGACTTAGCAGCTTCCATACCAGCAGCAACAACTTGCTCAGTCGGAGCGGTTCCGCCAGCCTTGATTGCCTCGTCAGCACCCTCGGGAGCCTGAGCCTCAACCATCATGACGGCAACGTCACCGTCGACCACACGGCCGGCGATTGCCATCGAGAATGTGGCGCGCTCCAGCTCGCTGTAACGCGGGAAAGCGATCCACTGGCCATCGACAAGCGCCATGCGCGTGCCACCAATGGGGCCTTGGAAAGGCAGCCCAGCCAAAGAGGTGGACATCGAAGCGGCGTTGACGGCGAGGACGTCGTAAGCCTCGTCGGGGTGAATCGAGAACACCTGGACGTGAACCTGGACTTCGTTACGCATTCCCTTAGTGAATGCGGGACGCAAGGGGCGGTCGCACAGGCGAGCTGCGAGAATAGCTTCTGTTGTTGGGCGACCCTCACGACGGAAGAAAGAGCCGGGAATACGGCCAGCGGCGTACGAGCGCTCTTCTACGTCAACTGTGAGGGGGAAGAAATCGAAGTGTTCTTTTGGCTGCTTAGAAGCGGTTGTTGCCGAGAAAACTGTTGTTTCATCGTCAAGATACGCCAGCGCGGCACCATTGGCCTGCTGGGCAAGAACACCCGTTTCAAAACGGATTGTACGAGTTCCGAAAGCGCCATTGTCGATGACGGCTTCGGAGGAGTGGACATTTGGACCTTCCACGAGGCCTCCTTTTTCTTATTTCCACCACGCGGTCATCAGTGAGAGGACACGGCACCTGCTTGCCGTATGCTTTCACCGAGGACCGAGGTGGTGGGCTAACTTTCTACGGATAAGAAGAAACGGTCCAAAGGTTCCCCTTGGACCGCCTTCCATTTTATCGACGCAAACCCAGACGCTGAATCAGCGAACGGTAGCGTTCGATATCTTCATCAGCCAAATAAGCGAGCAAACGCTTACGCTGACCAATGAGAAGCATCAGACCACGACGTGAGTGGTGATCATGGGGGTGCTCACGGAAGTGCTCTGTCAACTCCTTAATACGAGCGGACAAAAGCGCAACCTGCACTTCAGGGGAGCCTGTGTCGCCCTCGTGTGTGGCGTACTCGGCAATAATCTTCTGCTTTTCTTCTGGCTTGAGGGCCATAGCTCTCTCCTTCTAATTTCGTTGCACGGAGCGTTGAGCCTTGTGCTCAAGCATACGAGTCCGTGGCCGGCTTTAACGGCTTTGCCATGCTATCACGGGGCTAGGGGCAAAACTGTGCCCCTACGCTGTGAACTTCCCTACCGACTTCCGACATCGCGAGGATTCTTCCCGTCGTCACGAGGAGCAGGCTTCGCCTGCGACGTGGTGATCAATAGTCCGTTATTGCCTGCTTTGCAACGCTGACAAATTTCCATTATTGATCGCCACGGGGTCAGCGACCCCTCGCGATGACGGGTTGGGGGGTACAAGCGCCGCCCTCGCGACGACGGGAAAAGTAAATTATTGCGCGGTCACGTCATCAGGGTTGACGCGCCCTGCAGTGGGCACGCCGAGAATCTGGGCAGTCAGACGGATATCCTCATCCATGCGGGCGGTGAGCTCGTCAAGGGAATCAAATTTCATCATTGGACGGATACGCTCGACGAAGTCCAAAGCAATCGACTCGTCGTACAGGTTCAAATCGGCACGCCCGAGCACATGCGCTTCAACCGTGCGCTCTTTATTACCAAAATGCGGGTTTGTGCCCACAGAAATCGCAGCCGGCAGATACACGGCAGCATTCGACCCTGGAGCCGTCTTAACGAGCCAACCTGCATAAACACCGTCAGCGGGAACTTCACCCAAATCATCGCCCGTCAAATTAGCGGTCGGAAAACCGAGTGCGCGCCCACGCTGGAAACCCCGCACGACTTTGCCACGCACGCGGTGTGGGCGGCCCAGCACCTCGCGCGCTCCTGCCACGTCTCCCTTAGCGAGCAATTCGCGCAGCCACGTTGAGGACCAACGCCTACCCTGCTCGTCAGTCAAATCCTCAACCAACTCAACATGGCAGCCTAATTCTTCGCCCAACTCTTTCAGAAGGGCACCGTCACCGGCATTATCCCGTCCAAAACGCACGTCCTCCCCCACGACGATACTGCGGGCTTTCAACTCCCCTACAAGCTGCTTCTCGACAAACTCACGAGGGCTTGCCTGAGCGTAGTCGAGAGTGTATTCCTGCACGTAGCAGGCCTCAATTCCAGCAGCGGCGAGACGGTCGAGACGGTCGTCAAGAGTGGAGACCATGTTGATAGAGAAGTCGGGATTGTGGACGGCAAAAGGGTGAGGGTCGAAAGTGAGAGCGACAGGAGTGCAGCCGCATTCGCGCGCCAACTCGACAGTGCGGTTTATGACGGCTTGATGGCCGCGGTGAACGCCGTCAAAAACGCCGATAGTCAAAACCGAGCTTTCCAGAGTGCTCGGGATATCGCTGGGAGTGCGCCAAATATCCATAATTGCTATCCTTGTCCTTCTCTCTTCTGCCGCGCCTACATGCTAGAACACGAGGTTCGGTTTTAATTGTCCTTTATGCGTCTCGAGCAGCGCAATGGGAAGTCCGCGCGAAAAGGCGACGCCCACGCCTTCCAAGTCTCGCATATCAATAAATTGCCCGTGCTGTAAACGCCGTGCCTCGTCCTCACTGACTTCTATCACCTCAAAAAGCCCCGCGCAGGTATCGGCAAGAGAAATATAGGGCAGGGGCTTGCCCTCGCCCACATACTCAGCGAGAGCTGAAATAGAAGCGCAGTCCTGCTCGCTCCACTTCCCTACTCGCGTGCGCCGCAAGGCCGTCAGGTGAGCACCCGTGCCGAGAGCCGCGCCAAGGTCGCGAGCAAGGGCGCGAATATAGGTGCCTGCCGAGCATTCCACGCGCACATCAATATCGACAACTGGCACACCCTCGTATTCGTCAGAACGCGGCTCGCCGCACAGCTCGAAAACACTGACGGTGACGGGACGGGCTTGAAGATTAGTTTCTTTGCCCTCTCGCGCCAGCTCATAGGCGCGTTTGCCTTGTACTTTGATTGCCGATACAGAGCTGGGAACTTGCATGATATCGCCGGTCAAGGCACTCATCTGCTCAACTAATACATCAGCGGAAAGAGCCGCGCAACCAGCAGTTTCAACAATCTCACCCTCGGCGTCATCGGTCGTTGTTGTTATACCGAAGCGGATTGTGGCTGTGTATTCTTTGAAGCCAGCGCTCACGTATTGCAGGAGTTTGGTTGCCTTTCCAATGCCGACACAGAGCACACCAGTCGCCATAGGGTCAAGAGTTCCTGCGTGCCCGACTTTGCGTGTGCCTGCAAGCCGGCGCACCGCCGCGACAATATCGTGGCTCGTCACGCCCTTGTCCTTATCGATACAGAGCAGCCCTGAAAAAGGCTCTGTATCGTCGGCAGGGCGCGGCAGTTGGCCCCACGGCATTTCCTTGCGCGGGAGGCGTTCTGCACTGTTGTTCTTAGAGCTCGCTTTCCTCGCCACTGACGGGCTCGCTTTCGCGTGGCTCTTTATAGGGATTAGCGTCGCCGGCATACGTCTTTCCCTCGGCTGCCTGAGCAATTTCCTCGTCACGGTGACGGGCAGCAATCAAAGCGTCCTCGAAAGATTTTGCCGTCTCCGGTAGAGCGTCGAGAATGAACTCCAGCTCTGGGGTGAGACGCAGGCCCAACTGCTTGCCCACATGTGAGCGGATCATGCCTTTGGCGCTGGCAAAACCTCGCGCAGCGTCAGCGCGTTCTTTCTCGCTGCCGTAGACGGTGTAGAAAATACTGGCATTTTGCAAATCGCCAGTCACGCGCACATCGGTAATAGTCACCATTGCCAAGCGCGGGTCTTTGACGCGCGTGTTGACGAGGGAGGCGACAATCTCGTGGATACGCTCGCCGACTTTTTCAACTCGCGGGTTAGCCATCGTCTCTCCTTAAGCTGCAATGGCGAGCCTGGAATATTCAGACCCGCCATTGCTATTGTATGACGTTTTAGTCGCGTTTCTTCTCTTGCATTTCGAAGGTTTCGATAATATCGCCCTCGGCAATGTCCTTGTAGCCGAGAGTAATACCGCACTCGTAGCCTTCTTTCATCTCTGTCACATCGTCCTTTTCGTGGCGCAAGGAGACGATTTCGAGGTCTCCTGCCACAACGACACCGTCGCGAACAAGGCGTGCCTTGGTGCCGCGGCGAATAGTGCCAGAGCGAATAATACAGCCAGCGATATTGCCGAATTTGCCAGAGCGGAAGACCTGGCGGATTTCGGCGCTGCCGAGCTGGACTTCTTCGTAGATAGGCTTGAGCATGCCCTTGAGGGCGGCTTCGACATCGTCGATTGCCTGGTAGATGACCGAGTAGAACTTGAGCTCCACACCCTCGGCGTCTGCCATTTCGGCAACGCGCTCAGCCGGGCGGACGTTGAAGCCGATAATAACAGCGTTATCGACCGTTGCGAGGTTGACGTCGTTCTGAGTGATTGCACCAACGCCACGGTGGATAATCTGCAAGCCGACTTCTTCGCCCACATCAATCTTGAGCAAGGAGGCTTCGAGGGCCTCGACCGAACCAGAAGCGTCACCCTTGATGATGAGGTTGAGGTTCGTGACGGCACCCTCAGACAGGGCCTCGTTGAGATTCTCGAGGGAGACGCGCTTGCGACGCTTGGCAAGAGTTGCCGCGCGCTGGGCTGTATCGCGCCTACCTGCGATTTGGCGTGCCGTGCGGTCGTCCTCAGCAACAAGGAAGCTATCGCCTGCACTGGGAACAGAGTTCAAACCGAAAACCTGGACGGGACGCGAAGGCTCTGCCTCAGTCACGTCAAAGCCGTTCTCATCAAACATGGCACGCACGCGCCCGTAAGCTGTGCCAACCACGAGCGGATCGCCGATACGCAGTGTGCCAGTCTGAACGAGCGCAGTAATAACAGCGCCACGGCCCTGATCGAGCTTCGCCTCGATAGCCACACCGCGAGCGGGGTGGTCAGGATTGGCGCGCAGCTCCATTTCTGCGTCTGCCGTGTACAAGATAGCCTCGAGCAAATCGTCAATGCCGATTTGCTTCTTTGCCGAGATGTCCACGAACATGGTGTCGCCGCCGTACTCTTCGGTCACAACGCCGTATTCGGTCAACTGCGTACGCACCTTGACAGGGTCTGCGCCGTCCACATCAATCTTGTTGACGGCGACAATCATCTTCACCCCAGCGGACTGGGCGTGGTTGATTGCTTCAACTGTCTGGGGCATGACACCGTCATTTGCGGCGACAACGAGCACCGCAATATCGGTGACGTCCGCGCCACGGGCACGCATCTGGGTGAACGCCTCGTGACCAGGGGTATCGATAAAGGTAATAGCTCGCTTTTCGCCCTCATAGTCGAGGTGGACCTGATAGGCACCGATGTGCTGGGTGATGCCGCCATGCTCGGTGGTGATGACCTCGGTATTGCGGATAGCGTCGAGAAGTTTCGTTTTACCGTGGTCGACGTGGCCCATAACGGTGACGACGGGCGGGCGAGGCTTGAGGTTTTCTTCGTCTTGGAGAAGTTCTTCTTCTTCCAAGTTGATATCGAAGGCTTCAAGGATCTCGCGATCTTCATCCTCTGGGGAGAGAACCTGGACGTCATAGCCGAGCTCTTCACCGAGAATCTTGAAAGTATCCTCGTCCAAAGACTGGTTCATTGTCGCCATTTCGCCCATGCGCATGAGGACGGTAATGAGCGAGGCTGGGTCTGCTCCGATACGCTCGGCGAAGTCAGCGAGGGACGCTCCTGCACGTAGGCGGACGACTGTCGAGCCGTCACCACGCGGCACTTCAACGCCTTGGAGTACGGGAGATGCTTGTGCCTCCCACTCTTCTCGCTTTGCTCTGCGCGATTTACGGCTGCGTGCCGGCTTTCCGCCTTGACGGCCGAAAGCGCCTGCTGTCGAGCCGCCGCGCGAGCGTCCACCACTGCGGGTGAAGCCGCCACCTGCACCGGGAGCGCCAAAGCGACCACCGCCGCGTCCGCTTCCACGACCGCCGCCTTTACCGCCACGCCCTGGTGCCTCTGCTGGTAATGCGGCACCTGCGCCCTGCGGCAACAGAGACGATGAGCTGGAACGATTCGAGCGGCGCCCAGAACGTCCACCGTCAGAGCGTTTGGAACCCTGGGAACCTGAACGAGAGCCACCGCCTGCATCGGTGTCGGGGCGGGGCATTCCCTGCTGAGCAGCATAAGGATTATTGCCGGGACGTGGACCGCGCCTCCCGCCTTGCGGGCGTGGGCCTGCGCCGCCGCCGGGGCGAGGCATTCCCTGCTGAGCAGCATAAGGATTATTACCGGGACGAGGGCCAGAGCGCGGAGCTTTCGGCTTAGGCTTTGGCGCTAGATCCTCAGGCTTGACCTCGTCAACCTCAGGAACAGCAATTTCTGCCTGATCAGAATCAACGGGTTCTTGATCTGCTTTCTTTGCAGGACCTGGTTTAGGCTTGGCAGCCTGAGCTTCAGACTCTTCGACTGTCTCAACTGCTGGTGCTTCTTGCTCGACAGCAGCAGCTTCCTCGTCTTTTTTCTTCTTCTTTGGCGCTTTCGCTGGGTATTTTTCCAATACCTCAGGATTGGCGTCAACGTATTCGCGCGCTTTGCGCACGACTGGTGCCTCAACAGTTGATGAGGCAGACTTGACGAATTCGCCTTGTTCCTTGAGTATCTCAAGCAAACCCTTGCTGGAGATATTCAATTCCTTGGCAAGTTCATGGACACGTACCTTGGCCACAGTTCTCCTTCTTTGGGATCTGTGCGCCACGCGCCACAGACCCTCTCTATTGCTGGCAGCTCATCGCTGGGTACTCATCGGGTTCCCATCGGCTTTCTACCCGCTTTCCTTTTCGGGTCATCGTCGAACTCGCGCTCGAAGTGACAATCTGACATTGACATACGCACAGCAAATATTCGCTACGCGCTCTAGCAAGTTTAGCGTGCCACTATGGGAAAAGGACTGCTAGCGCGCTGAAAATCACGTCACTAGAGTGTGAAATGTGACAATAGAAATGCGTGCCGTCAGAGGTTTTAGACCTCGTCTGCCTCGGCTTCGGCGTCCTCGGACTCAGTGCGAATATCAATCGACCAGCCTGTCAGCTTGGCAGCCAAACGCACATTTTGTGCCTCTTTGCCGATAGCCAGAGAAGCCTCGCTGTCAGGAACAATAGCGCGAGCCTGGCGCTTGTCTTTGTCGATAATATCGACGCGCACAACATGGGCCGGAGACAGGGACGCGCCGATAAACAAGGCGGGGTCATCGTCATAATCGACAATATCGATTTTTTCCCGACCCAATTCCGTCATTACCGCACGCACACGCTGGCCGTTATGCCCAATACACGCGCCCTTGGGATTCACACCCTGCTCAGCTGTCCACACAGCAATCTTCGTACGGTGCCCTGCTTCACGCGAAAGCGCCACGATTTCGACTGTACCGTCTGCAATTTCGGGAACTTCATGCTCAAAAAGCCTGCGCACAAACTCGGGGTGAGTACGCGAAAGACGAATAGACACGCCACGCTGGCCGACCGAAACCTCTATAACATAGGCTTTCAGACGGTCGCCGTGGGAAAAATACTCGCCAGGAACTTGTTCTTCCGCACGCAAAATCGCCTCGTGCTCACCCAAATCGATGAGCAAATCCCGCGAATCAGGATTGGGATTTTGCTGAACAACACCAGAAACAATCTTGCCCTG
The DNA here is from genome assembly GCA_017539125.1 of Actinomycetaceae bacterium. GTDB lineage: Bacteria > Actinomycetota > Actinomycetes > Actinomycetales > Actinomycetaceae > RUG11864. Next base: position 13,812 of record JAFYHO010000032.1, read on the forward strand.
CTTGCCCTTGAAAGAGCCAAGGAGGCGGTCAGACTCCGCGTCACGCAGGCGCTGAGCAATAACGGACTTGGCAGTAGCCGTCGCGATACGTCCAAAATCGCCAGGCGTGTCGTCAAACTCGCCAACGACATTGCCGTCCTCATCGTATTCAGGAGCGATAACCTTCGTCGCTCCCGTCGCACGATCCATCTCCACGCGAGCGCCCTTGATAGCACCAGGCACACGCTGATAAGCGTGCAGGAGCGCATCTTCAATGGCCTCTATAAGAACATCAACAGGAATACCCAATTCGCTCTCTACAAGGCGAAGTTCACTCATCTGGATATCCATTGCTATCCTGCCTTTCCGCTAGTCCTGTGCCTGCGACAATTCGACTTTGACCTGCGCTTTCACAATCTCTGCCAGAGAAAGGCAGCGCTCGCCGTTGTCAGTGTTGATATTAACCTTATCATCATAGACGGATTCGATACGCCCGGTTATGCGACTGTCATCGCTTAGCTGAAAACGCACGAGACGCCCAATGGCGCGCGAGAAGTGGCGCGACTCGGTGAGCTTACGATCTGTGCCGGGTGTCGAGACTTCCAAAGTGTAGGCGCCCTCAACCAAATCAACATCGTCCAACTTCGCCGAAATCTCACGCGAAACTTCGGTGAGTTTGTCAGAATCAAGGCCGCCCGGGCCCCACGGCAAATCGAGAACAACATGAATAATGCGCGTCCCTCCTGCCCTGCGAGCGCTCACCGATTCGAGATAAAGCCCTGCTTGAACAACGATATCGTTCAGCGCATTCGAGATACGCTCTGTTGTTTCATCGGGGACAGACAGGCGTGTACTTTGCTGCCTCGTCTGATTATTTTTTGCAGCCGAACGAGACTGCTGTTTTTTCTTCGACGACTTTCCCATGATGTTCAGAATACTCGGCTCAGCTGGCAAACGCGAGCCCAATGGGACGGAGATATTTTTCTCAAAACATTCCCTCGCCTAAGGTTTATCCGCAGCCTCTAAAGCGCGCCGTCTTAAGACAAGGGCAGAAATCTGGCACGATATTCTCTATGAGTTCCGATTCTTCTGTCTCACCTTTGCAAGCGGAGGGCTTCGAGCCAATGGATGCCCCCTGGCTTTTTGACGACGATAACGTCCAGCGCGGTCGTTTTGCTGCTCCGGAAAAAAAGAAGAAAAAATCGAAGTTCCTTACTTTTCTCTCGCTTCTGCTTGTGGTGGGGGTTGTGGCTGGCCTTCTGTATGTTGGCACGCGCCTTGACTATCAAAAAATAGATCCTGATCCTCCAACTTCTGCCGAGCAGGCACGTCAAGATATGGCTGTAGAAGCTGCACGTATTCTTTCGTATAGCACACACAATGGGCAGAGTGAACTTGCTGCTCATGCGCAAAAATGGCTGGATATGTTAGGTGGGGTGTGGCAGCCTTGGCCTGACGGGAATCTTCCCGAGGGGCGCACGAATCCGCCGTATGAGACGGAAGCTCCCAATCAAGCGGATCCCTCGTATGTGATTGAGCAGTTGAATAATTTGTCTGCCTCGGCTACCGATCAGGCAAGTCTTTATAATGACGGTGAACGTGAGTCTTTGGTTCGTATAGCGATAGACGCGAAGATTTGTGCCGCGCGTGTTGCTACGAATGCTGGAATAGAAGCCCCTGCCAGCGGCACTTTGGACATGGAACATTTAGCAGAAGTAGCCGATTCTGATACTCTCACGGCTTTGAGTCAGGCACGCCAGTGGCTAGAGAAAGACGCAAGCCTTGTCTATGTCACGGGGCGTACTGCTCTGTCAGCTCGCATTGAGACGATTACGGCTTTAGAGGAAGCAATTTTGGCGCGCGATACTAAGGATAAGCGCCCTGCTGTTGCTCCTCTCCCCCAGCTTAAAGACGGGCAAAGCTTGACGAATGTAGCTTTGTCTCAGATTGCCAGCACGCTCATTGCGAAATCTTCGGATGCGAGCGCTGAGCAAATCCGCGCCATTGTCGCCTATGTGTACTCTCTCTATCTGAGCGATCCCGAGCGAGCCCAGGCCGATATTCTGCCCCTCCAATGATTTTTCCTCCCGTCGTTGCGAGGGAGTGAGCGCAACGCAATCACCACCCCCGTCGTTGCGAGGGAGTGAGCGTAGCGAACGACCGAAGCAATCTCGAGTAATTCATTGCAATACAGAAACTAGAGATTGCCGCGCTCGCCTTTCAGGCTCGCTCGCGATGACGGGTTGGGGTTAGAGGATGTCGAGTAGGCGCGTGACAGCGTCGGAGACGGGAACATCCTCGCTTGTGCCCTCGGCGCGAACACGGATTTCGACATTGCCCTCTTGCAAACCACGCCCTACGACGATTGCGTAGGGAATGCCGAGCAACTCGTAGTCGGCGAATTTCACGCCGGCAGAGACTTTGCGGCGGTCATCGTAGAGGACTTCCACGCCAGCTTTTTCGAGCTCTTCAGCAATGCCATGAGCCGTATCAAAGAGTTCATCTCCTTTGCCAGTGGCAAGAATATGCACTTTTGCGGGAGCGATTTCTTCGGGCCACACCAGGCCTTTTTCATCGTGGTATTCCTCGGCGAGAGCTGCCATAACGCGCGAGACACCAATACCATAAGAGCCCATAGTGACGACGGTCGTCTTACCGTTTTGGTCGAGGACGGTCAGGTCGAGTGCCTCGGCGTATTTGCGACCCAAAGCGAAGATGTGTCCGATTTCGATACCGCGTGCCAGCTCCAGCTCACCAGAGCCATCAGGCGCTAAATCGCCTGCGCGTACTTCGGCGGCTTCAATCGTGCCATCCGCCTCGAAATCGCGGCCGTAGACGAGATTGAATACGTGGTGTTCTGCCTTGTTTGCGCCGGTAATCCATGCGGAGCCGCGCGCAATATGCGGGTCGAGCAGGTAGCGCAGAGGGAGCTCTCCCTCTTCTGCCGTAGCTCGGCGCTCAGACTGCGGGCCAATAACTTCTGGACCAATATAACCCGCTACAAGTTCGGGATACTTCTTCAGGTCATCCTCGCTTGCCATGTCCACTTCGGCAGGTGACAGCGCGGCTTCAACGCGCTTCATATCGACCTCACGGTCGCCCGGCACACCAATCACGAGAACTTCGCGCTCACCATCTGGGTGCGTCGCCGTCACCACCACATTTTTCAGGGTGTCGCTTGCCTGCCACGGCTCGCCCTCACGCGGTTTCACCTCGTTGCACACGTCGATGAGCGCTTCGATTGTGGCTGCGTCGGGGGTGTGGACGATTTCTGGTGCGGGAACGTTCTCGAAAGAGACTTCGGGGAGTTCAGGGGTTGTCACGGCTTCCACATTTGCTGCGTATCCCCCAGCCGAGCGCACAAAAGTGTCCTCGCCGATTGGCGTGGGATAGAGGAATTCTTCGCTGCGCGAGCCGCCCATTGCCCCGCTCATCGCCGAGCAGATGACATAGGGCAGGCCGAGGCGGTCAAAGATTCTTTGATATGCCACACGCATATTGTCATAAGACGCTGCCAAACCTTCGTCGTCAATATCGAAGGAGTAGGCGTCTTTCATGGAGAATGCACGCGAGCGGATAATGCCTGCACGCGGACGGGCTTCGTCGCGGTATTTTGTTTGGATTTGGTAGAGCGTTAAGGGGAGGTCTTTGTACGAGGAGTACATGTCTTTGACGGTGAGCGTGAACATTTCCTCGTGGGTGGGTCCAAGCAGATAGTCTCCCTCTTTGCGGTCTTTCAGGGTGAAGAGTGTCGCGCCGTATTCGCTCCAGCGGTTTGTGGCTTCGTAGGGCTCACGCGGAAGCAGTGCAGGCAGGAGGACTTCTTGAGCTCCCGCTCTATCCATTTCTTCACGCACGACGTTTTCTACTTTGCGGAATACTCGCAGGCCGAGTGGGAGCCATGTGTAGATTCCGGGGGCGACACGGCGAATATAGCCGCCACGAACGAGAAGCTTGTGGGAAGCGACTTCGGCATCTGCGGGGTCTTCGCGCAGTGTGCGCACAAAAAGAGAGGACATTTTCAACATATCCCTAAGCATACCGCTCTCGCCACTGCCAGCCCCCGCCCAGCGCGGGGTTGCCTGTCACATTGTCCACACCTTCAATCAAAAACACGGCGATTATTTCCGTCTCGGGGCGGTCAGGCTTGATCCCCTCGACGAAAATAATCGCCGTGTCACGCCAACTGTGTTCGCATTTCGATGAGCAAGGATTTAAGCTAGGAAGGCAGAGGAAAGGAAGAAAATGCTGCTGTACTTAATTCGCCACGGAGAAACGCAACTGAACCGCGAGCGCCGCCTTGCAGGCTGGACGGATGTGCCGCTAAACGAGAATGGGCGCGAACTCGCCCACGTCACGGGCAAAGCCCTCGCTGAAACGCATTTCGACGCCGCTTTTTCCTCACCACTCATGCGCGCCTTTGAGACAGCACGCATTATCCTCTCTCACAACACAGCGAGCAGCCCCGACCTTCCCATCACCATCGATGAGCGTCTTAAAGAAATCAATTTCGGCACGTGGGAGGCTCTTAGCACTGGGAAAAACGACTCTGAGCTTCCCGTCTCTCATGAAGAATATAAAAACTTCTTTATTAATCCACGCGAATACCATCCGTGGGAAGGCGGCGAAACCGTCGATGACGTCATCAAGAGGGCGGGAGATTTTTTGCGAGATATTTCTTCGCGCCCAGAATTAGCTGAAGCGAATGTTCTCGTTGCTATGCACGGGCTGTCTATGCGTGCCATGCTCCAGCACGTCTATGAGGACACAAGCGATTTTTGGCACGGGCGCGTCCCACCGAATCTGGCGGTCAATATCGTGCAGGCGCGCAGCGGCAACTACACACTTCTCGAGGACGATATCGTCTACTACGATGAGTCCCTTATCCCCGACTACTACTCAACCCTGCAAAAATAACACTTAAAGTTGGACAGTCGCCCAGTCGCTCAGGCGATGGAAACCCAGCTTTTCATAGACCCGCAAAGCAGGCGTGTTGTAGTGATTGACATACAAAGTCACGTGTCGAATCTGCGGGTCGCTACGTAGCTGACGGATAACAGAGGCAAGCGCCGCACTGGCTATGCCCTGACCGCGCATATCGGGAGCCGTCCAGACCCCCTGAATCTGTGCCACGCCACCAGCCAGCGCACCAATATCCGCTTTGAAAATGACACGCGGCTGCCCACTCGCGTCCTCGCCAAGCTTGACATATGTGCGCCCGTGGCGAATGAGGAAGCGCGTGCGCAGCATATAGGAATTGCTGTGCTCGCTCGGATCATAGCCAACTTCTTCTTTGAAAGCTGCGACGGCAACAGGGAAAACCAGCTTGCCCTCCCCTCCTTGTGCCGGGCGCACCTCGTCGTCACCGTCAATAAGAGGATCGGAATCAATCTCCATTGAATATTGAGGATCGCGTATATCCGTGGCAGGCCCCCAATCGCCCTCAAGGCGCTGCCACAAACCTATAACTTGGTCGCGCGGCCCGACAAGCGAGGTAATTCCTTTGGGACGAGAACGCAAATAATCAGCCAGCATGTCAAGACCAGCGGGCGAAAAACCGACGGGCACTGCCATACCCGATTCCCACATGATGCTTAACAATTCGTAGTCAGGCTTACTAAATATGCCGACCGCCCCAGGAAAAGACAGCCCTGCCTGTTCAAGATTTTGCCGAATAAAGACGGTGTCAATCGGGTTCTGTTCGCAAAACTCAAAAGCCGCCTGTTTGTCACCCCCGCGAATACGGCGAAGCACAAACGGAGAACGCTCCGAGAAATTGAGAAAAGACGGCAGGTGTAGGGGCATATCTAGTCGTCACTCTCTACGCCCATTTCTTCTGCCATGTCTTTCGCGTAGCGCAGCAAAGTCTCAACGATTTGGTCCTCGGGGACGGTCTCTTTGACTTCGCCGTGAATGAAAATCTGGCCTTTGCCATTGCCGGAAGCAACACCCAAATCTGCTTCGCGCGCCTCGCCTGGTCCGTTAACCACACAGCCCATAACAGCCACGCGCAGCGGAGCCGTCATCCCCTCAAAAGCCTCTTCGATTTGCGCCGCCAGCTCCCAAATATCGACTTGGGCTCGCCCGCAACCTGGGCACGAGACAATCTCCATTTGGCGCTCGCGCAATCCGAGAGATTCGAGCAGCTTTGTGCCCACTTTGACCTCTTCGACTGGCGGTGCAGACAGCGAAACACGGATAGTGTCACCAATACCTTGGCCGAGCAGAATACCGAAAGCGGCAGCTGATTTGATAGTGCCTTGGAAAGCCGGACCCGCTTCTGTCACACCCAGGTGGAGCGGCCAGTCGCCTTGCCGGGCGAGCAGCTGGTAGGTTTCGACGACGGTCACAACATCGTGGTGTTTGACGGAAATCTTGTAATCCTTAAAGCCGTGCTCTTCAAAAAGCGCAGCCTCGTTCATTGCGGACTCGACGAGTGCTTCTGGTGTTGCCGTGCCATATTTTTTGAGCAGGCGCGGGTCGAGAGAACCAGCGTTAATGCCAATACGCAGGGACGTGCCGTGCTCGGTAGCGGCTTGGCAAATATCTTTAACTTGGTCGTCAAATTTGCGGATATTACCGGGGTTGACACGCACAGCACCACAGCCCGCTTCGATGGCAGCGAAAACATAGCGCGGCTGGAAGTGAATATCGGCAATAACCGGTATCGGCGAGCGGCGCACGATTTCAGGGAGAGCTGCCGCGTCTTTATCGGTCGGGCAGGCCACACGCACAATATCGCAGCCTGCCGCTGTCAGTTCAGCAATCTGTTGCAGGGTCGCTTCTGTGTCCCATGTTTTGGTGGTCGTCATCGACTGAACGGACACGGGCGCATCTGAGCCGACGGGGACGGATCCCACGCGGATTTGGCGGGTAGGACGACGCGGGGCAAGCACGTGGGCTGCGTCTTTGGGGTTAGGAGTTCCAAGCATAGTATTCACCTGTCCAGTATCCCACCTTCACGCCCCTGACGCGATACGAAAGGCGTGAAAAGAAAGACGTCTTAGAAAACGGGGTTAACGATATCGGCGAGAACGAGAATAACCGTCATAACGAGGAAAGCCCCCGCAACAACGTAACTCAAACCGATAAAACGAGCCGTGTCGAAAGGCGCGGGCTTTTCTTTGCCGCGCACCCGTGCCCACGTATTGCGTATACCTTCGAGGATTGCGCCGAGCATATGACCGCCGTCAAGAGGAAGCAGCGGAATGAGGTTGAAGATAAACAATGCCATGTTGAGGGAGGCAAGCAGGCTCAATAAATCGGCAATCCGCAATTGTGTGCTGTACTGGCTCATATCATTACTGGTGATTTGCCCCGCCATATCAGCCACGCCGACCACACTCACAACTCCCCCAGTGCGGTCTTCACTAGTGACGATTGAGCGGGCCGTATTCCACACTTCGACTGGCAGACGCACAACAATAGCCGCCGTGCCTTTGGCGAGATTTGCAATTGCGGGCCCAACACTACTGAGGGGCTGTCGTTCAAGCTTGTAGCCAGCGGAAACACCAATATAAGGGGTTGCTGACGTTTTCTCTTTGCCGTCCTCGTCAAGGAGAACCGTGCCGTCCTTCCCGTAGACGGGACGCTCAAGAATAGTGGGATGAATAGTGAGTGTCTGCTGTTTGCCCTCGCGCTCGATAACGACTTGCGTGCTCTCGCTCTCGGTCGCAGCAATAGCTTTTGCTAACTCGTCCCAGTTGGAAATCGGCGTGCCTTCCCATTCAACGATTGTGTCCCCAGCTTGCAGGCCTGCTTCTTGCGCTGGTGAGACAGGGTCGCTCGCCCTGCACTCGTCCTCAAGCGTCACGCATTCACTGACGTAAGAAAGGGTGTTGCTGGGAACTGCCTGGCCGATACCGACAAGAACAACCGCCATGCACACGATAGACAGGAGCAGGTTAACGAAAGGCCCTGAAAACATGACGATGAACTTTTTCCATGCGGGCAACTGCCAAAAAGCACGGTTTTCTTCGTCGGGGCTCAATTCTTCTGCGCTCGCGCGGCGGGCTTCTTCTGCCCATGTCAGCTGTCCTGATTTGCGTACCTGTTTGCGCCCAGGTGAGCCTGGATAGAGCATTGCCGCGAGACGCACAAAACCACCAAGGGGAATCGCTTTAATGCCATACTCCGTGTCCCCGACTTGCTTTGACCATAGAGTCGGCCCGAAGCCGACAAAATACTGGGGCACTTTCACACCGAAACGCTTGGCTGGCAGGAGATGACCTAGCTCGTGCAGCGCGACTGCGATGAGCAATCCGATAATGAGAACGAGAACGCCGATGAGGAAACGCATGCGAGACTACCTTTCCATCAAGGCTCGGGCACGCTCGCGCGCCCAATCTTCGGCGTGGAGAACATCGTCGAGTTCGGGCTCGCCAGTTGGTGCAGTGTAGCTGTCGAGTACGCGCGAGACGGTATCGATGATTCCCACATAGGGCAAAGCGCCGTCAATGAAAGCCGCAACCGCTTCCTCATTGGCAGCGTTGAGGACGGCTGGGTGAAGCGGCGAGCTCTCGAGGGCCTGACGGGCAAGCCTGATAGCAGGGAAAACGTCCTCGTCGAGAGGTTCAAAATCCCAGTGTGTCGGGCTGTCCCATACGCATGGCGCGGAAATGTCATCGAGTCGGTCGGGATAGGACAGTCCCAGCGCAATCGGCAGGCGCATATCTGGCGGCGACGCCTGTGCGATAGTTGAGCCGTCACGGAAAAGCACCATCGAGTGAACAATAGATTGGGGGTGGACAACGGGGATAATATCGGCGGGCGGAATATCGAAAAGGTAGGCGGCTTCAATCAGTTCAAGTGCCTTGTTCATCAGGGTTGAAGAATTGATAGTGACGACGGGCCCCATATCCCAGGTGGGGTGGTTGAGGGCTTGTTCGAGGGTGACGTGTTCGAGATCGTCACGGCTTGCCCCTCTGAAGGGGCCGCCAGAGGCGGTGAGAATGAGTTTGGCAACTTCGCTTGTGCCGTCGATAGTGTCGCTGGTGAGGCCGCGATTGTGTCGCCCTGAGCGCAGGGCTTGGGCGATGGCGGAATGTTCGGAATCGACGGGTACGATTTGCCCTGGGCGCACCATTGCTTTCGAGACGAGTGCGCCGCCAACCACGAGGGATTCTTTGTTGGCAAGCGCGAGGCTGGCACCTGATTGCAGAGCGGCAAGAGTGGGTTGTAAGCCAATAGAGCCGGTAATACCGTTGAGGACGACGGTCGAAGCGTCTCCGCTTCCTGCAAGCTGGGTGACGGCGTCTGCCCCACAGCTAATGTCTGGGCGCAGGTTCGGGTCGATATCGGCGATGAGTTGGGCAAGCCTGTCGGTATCTCCCGCAGCAATAGCGATGGTAGGCACGTTGAACGCGCAGACTTGCTCGGCTAATAGTTCGAGGTTGCCACCGCCAGCAGCTAATCCTTGCACGCGGAAGCGCTGCGGATTGCGCGCAATAACATCGAGGGCTTGGGTGCCGATTGAACCGGTTGCTCCAAGGATAATGACGTTACGAATACCGTCATGACCTATATTGCTCACAAGGCACGCCCTATTCGACTGAGGTTAGGACTTGCACAGCGCGGTCGAGATAGACATCGACAACGGCTTGATCGTAGCCTGCTGCGTTCTTTTCGGCAGAGAAGGCGGTCTGTCGGATTTCTGTGGCTGTTATAGAGTCTTGGCCGTCGAAAAACTTGGCAAGACGGTCGAGCAGCTTGTCAACTTGCTCTTTGCTGTATCCCCAGCCGCGTGCATCGCGGAATCGATGACCTGCTGGGCGCAGGATACGCGGATAGAGGGATTTGGCTAAATCATAGGTTTGGTTGAGCCATGTTTCTTCCCCGAGACGGGCGACGATTTGTGTGCGTTTGCGCTGAACAAAAGCGGTGGTGAGACGGTCGAGTGCAGCGTCTACAAGGTCTGGACGGTATCCTCGGCGCGCTTTTGAGAAGGTCACATTGGCAACTGTTTGGGCGTCGAATCCTTCCGAGGACGGGTCAGAGTAAGCTTTTTGGGCTTTTGTCAGGAAAGCATCGACTTCGTCGGGGTCGTAACCGCGGGCGAAAGCGCCAACGCGGTCAAAAGTTTCTTTGCTCACTTCACACTTCCTTTCCCTCGTGCTGGTACCAGCTCTACCTTATCCTCTCATATTTTGCGGCGCACACAAAACTCGCCTATGGCGAAAGTTCCCGCCACACCTCACACTCCTCAGTTCGTTGGGCAAAGAAAGAAAACATGACAGACGCTTACTTGGAGAAAAAGATATCGCCGTACTCGCCAGAATTTTCCTCTAACTTAATCACATGGACAGTTGACGAATCAGGCTTGGTTTCACTCGAAAAAGAGTAAGAGCTGGTCGAATCAGAAATATGGCATTCAAACCATAGTCTCTCTACATCAACATCTGATTGAGCTGCTGAATTATAGAAAATTGCTTTACCCGAACTTGGCGAATATAACTCTCCAAAAGTGCAATACTCAGGGCTATCACAAATATAGTCGTCACGCGAATCTAAAGAACCTGGTGTGTGTGCATATGTAATCTGATAGTTTGCTTCAAAACCGTCGGCACGAGGAACTGGATTAGAAAAGGTAATGGAAAACTCGTTGCGTGTAGCAACTCCCATGTGTCCATGGTCAAATCCCCCGTGCGCTTTGCCAGTACTGTCAAGGGTAAACTTTTTTGGCATTCCACAAGCCGTATATGCAGGTTCAAACCAATATTCACCTGCAAACGCACCAAATGTTTTCTGCATTAGCTCGACTTGTTCTTTGGCTTTGCGTTCTTCTTCTTCCTGTGCTTTTATGCGGTCGAGTTCTGCTTGGCGGGCATTACGTGTCGCTTCAACAAAAGTATTCGTTTCTGCCTCACTCAACCCTGCCTCTTTCATCGCAGCCTGAGCAGCCTCAATCTCCTCATCAGTAACCTCATTAGCAGGAACAGGAGACAAACTAATCTCAACAGACACAACAGACTCAGGCACAACCGACTCAGAAGAAGCAGACTCAGAAGGTGAACTCTCAACAGAACCAGAAGCCTCAACAGAAGGAACAGGCTGCGTTTGCGTCTTATCCGTATTCTCAGGAACAACAAGCTCCACCGGATCAGACACCCGATACATCCCACCATCACCATTCACAGGCGAAGCATACACCTCAACCTCATAGGTGCCAGGCTTCAACAACAAATCCCCCTCAGAACGCCCAACAAAATACTTCACATCAACCTCCTCCTCACTGACCGTCTGACCAGCAACATGAAGAGGAATAGGAGACGACGTCTCCAGACTCCACCCCTCAGCATCCACAACAAAAGACACAGGCGAAGCCACCAGCTCACCCTTATGCCTCCACATCAAAAACCCAAACACAGACGCCCCCGCCAACAAAAACACCAACACAGCCGTCAACGCCACCATCTTCTTCGACATGTCAAGCCTCCTCAAAAACCTACCCACACCCTACCAGAAAGAAACCACATACCCGTCATTACAGTATGCTCTGGTCGGTCAGCCTTTGCGGGCTTCGACAGGGACAAGCTCCTCCCCTCGAATCTCGAAAAACACCGTGTAATTTTCTGCACTTTCACTATCAAATGCAGACGAATCGTTTATTACTGTACGAATCATCTTTGAACTGAGACGCCCGTCCTCAAAACCCAAAATAGGTTCAGTCATAGGAGTGATTGTGGTCCCCCAGAATTTTCCGTCTGGGACATTGTCTTCCTTAAACCACCATCGAGAATATTCAAATTGCTCACTGACAAGAGCGTTATACTCCTCACTAAACGCGTTAGTAGTGCTATAAGCCAATACGCGTAACTCTTTTCCATCCTCAGTAGGCGTATAAACAACGATTCTGCGCAAAAAATTAAAGTAAGTAGTCCCACCAACTCCACAGGGATTAGAACGCACCATAGACACAATATCTCGGATACCATCGTTATTGACATCGACAATAAGTGGCTTTAGTGCCTCACGTTCATCGCCATAATCTCCACACCCAGTATCAACTGAAGACCCGTCGTTCGTATAAGCATCAATGTCATGAACTCTTGCTTGATTGTTGGAATAATGCGTTACCCCATTCACGTTCATGTCCTCTTCCACATCAGGAGGAGCAAGGGGTGCCGAGGCGAGCAATGCGAGTAGTTCCTCATCGCTCAGCTTTGCTGCCGCGGGAATCTTCGCCTCCTCGACCGCTTTTTCAAATTGCCCTATCTCTTTATCTGACAGACCCGCATCACGCATTGCATCATAAGCGGCCTCAATATCCTCATCAGCCAGCTCACGCGGAGACACAGGAGAAAGATTAATTTCAGCACTCGCTACTGCCGCTACACCAGAATCGGCAGAAACAGACGGCGAAGCAGACGTGGCAGGAGCACCAGACTCCTCTTGTATTTCCGGAACAACAAGCTCGACTGGCTCAGATGTCTTATACATACCGCCATCTGCATTGACAGGAGACGCATACGTCTCCACCTTATACGTGCCAGGAGGCAAAACTAAATCTTTCTCAGAATGCCCAATAAAATACTTCTCGTCGACTTTCTCTTTATCAATCGTTTCACCCGTAACGCGAACAGGCACAGGGGACGATGACTCCTCACTCCACCCCTCGGCGTTCACCACAAAAGAAACTGGAGACGCAACCATCTCATTCTTATGCTTCCACATCAAAAACCCAAACACAGACGCCCCAGCCAACAAAAACACCAACACAGCCGTCAACGCCACCATCTTCTTCGACATGTCAAACCTCCTCAAATTGTCCTAGCAAAACCCTACCAGAGAGAGCAACACAACGACGAACGGAGGGTCGGAATGCTTGCGCAACAACGAACGAAGCGTCCAAGGAAGCTCGCTCCCTTGAGACCGTAGTGACGATGACGAGCGGAAGGCTCACGAAAGTTTACTTTCGTGTAGCTGTAGCGAGGAAAACGTCGAAGGCGAAGCCGAATACGCAGTTGCCGTAAGTGAGCGAAGCGAACGAACATTCACCAGACCGGAGTGAGGAAGTTGTGAGAGTAATTTCGAAGCAATTCCGAACACAACAACGAGCGGAGGGTCCGTGAAAACTTGCTTTCATGACTGAAGTGAAGAAGTTGGTGTACGATTTCGTGACTAACACGTCTTTTCTTGTGTCACTAATGGGAATAGACTTGAGGCATAAGTGCAGTGCTTTTGCGTCGATGTAAGCCTAAGTCGCGCACGGTCGATATTGCGCTTCATAAAATAACGAGATTAAAAGGTTTTTACTGAAAGAAATGAGGTCTTGAGGTTGGAAAAGAATACTTCTGTCCAGCTATTTGAAAATCAGCCTATTCGCGCCGCATGGGATAACAACGAAGAAAAATGGTACTTTTCCATCGTTGACGTCATACGTATTTTGACAGAGCAATCAACACAGCGAAGCGCAAGCAACTATTGGGCAAAACTCAAACAACGCCTCAAATCAGAAGGAGCAACTCAGTTGCTGACAAATTGTCAGCAACTGAAATTAAAGTCCCCACAAGACGGCAAATCTTACAAAACCGATGTTGGTGACACCGAACAAATCTTGCGAATCATACAATCCATTCCCTCACCCAAAGCCGAACCGTTCAAACTCTGGCTTGCACAAGTAGGTAAAGAACGTATCAACGAAACCATAGACCCTGAACAGGCAATTGATAGAGCGCTAGAAACATATCTAAAAAAGGGTTACACGCGCGAATGGATTAACCAACGACTTCAAGCTATCCAAGTACGTAAAGAACTAACAGACGAGTGGCAAAATCGTGGCGTGCGTAAAGGAATAGAATACGCCATCTTGACTGACGAAATCACACAGGCATGGTCAGGAATGTCAACGAAGCAATACAAACTATTCAAAGATTTGAAGAAAGAAAACCTGCGAGACAATATGACAACCACAGAACTTGTCCTCAATATGCTCGCCGAAACCTCCACAACCGATATTTCAAAAACCGAAGAACCACAAAACTTTTCCGAAAATAGAAATGTTGCCCGTAAAGGCGGAGAAGTAGCCGGGATTGCAAGAAAAGCACTAGAAGAACGCACAGGGAAACCAGTAATATCACCACAAAATGCCACACAACTAAATGCAATTATTACTGGACTAATCGAAGAAATGTCCAGAGAACAATGACGGGGACTGGCAACGCAATACTAGAACGTCTCAGTACGCTTGCCGTCATTGGACATGAAGAAACCATGCCCACTACTTGTGTCCCACACAGTAATGCCCTCAGCCGTGCGTCCAAGGACATAATTTCCTGAATACCATGCGCTCCCAACAGGTAGCTTAGGAAGATAAAAGGAACTGAGCGGGTATACACAGCACCACCCATGGTAAATAACAACCCCGTCTCTCACACCTATTGCGTTAGCGGGAGCAAAATGTGACCCTCCCTCAGTAACATGCTCAACTACAGGCAGATTTGTAACGCTCACGTCTGGAATACAATAAGGGTAAAGCCCATCATACTGTTCCAGCCAACAACCAACACTTTGCGTTAGTTCTATTTCGGCATAGTAGTCCGCACTATTTGATGTGTACTCCTCGTGCTTTACAGGCCAGGGTTGGGCGTTTGCTGGGCGTGGACCGCCGGCACCGGGATAAGCGCCTTTCGGTTTCTGCTCCGCCTGCCACTGAGCATGGGATTCGTTTGCTTTAGTGACAGCATCGTTGCATGTGAGGGTAAGACGCTTCAACTCGAGATATGCTTGTACGCCTTCTTGCCCAGTGGGAGTGTCTTTGCCTTTCCACTTACCACAAGCACTAGACAGCTCACCAGCAGCACCCTCAAGTGCTTTCAAAACATTCTCGTCCTTGACCTTGCCATTCAACGAACCAACAAGCCCACTCGCTTCGCCCGCTTTCTTCTCTGCCTCATCCAATATAGGAGCAAACTTGTCTTGTATCGTCCCTTCGGCAGCTTTTTCTACTTTCTCCACTGCAGGCTCTAACTTCTCCCGCTCAGTCTTAATCTCACTCGTTGTTTTCTCGACCTTCTGTGTTTCTTCTTTCGAAACAGACTGAGCCCTCGCCAAATCAAGAGAAAGCTTTTCTACAGCTTTACCAGCCTGCTCCCCTGCTGTTTTCAGCTCGCCACACTCACTTGCCCCGGCAAGCTCACCACACACAGGCTCAAGAACCTGATACCGCTCATTCACATCAGCCCACGCCTTAACCTCTTTCTCATAACTTGTCCACGCAGCCCTATAATCCTTCTTTACCAAAGACGAATGCAAAAACCACCCACCGACACCAGCAAGCAACAACACCAACACAGCCACCAGAGCTACCGACTTCTTCGACATGTCAAGCCTCCTCAAAAACCTACCCACACCCTACCAGAAAGAGCAGCACACAACGACGAGCGGAAGGTCCGTGAAAGTTTACTTTCACGAGACTGTAGCGAGGAAGTTGCGAAAGGTGGCAAAGCCGCCGAACACCCGTCGTCGCGAGGGAGAGAGCACAGCGAACGACCGCGGCGATCTATACAGAAATGATTGCTTGCTTTGCAAAGCTGGCAATAATGGACTATAGATTGCCACGCATGGCTCCGCCATGCTCGCAATGACGGTGTGGGGGAGATTGCCGCGTCGCTCGTTCCTCGCTCCTCGCAACGACGGGAAAGCAACGGCGTTGCCGAACAATGACGGATTCAGGAAACAGCTTGGTCGAGAGCTTGGGCAGCTTGGCGGGCAGTTTTTGCGCCGTGAGAGTTCTCTTGGGTGGTCGCCGCCAGCTGGCCGCACGCCCCCTCGATATCGCTGCCGCGCGTATCGCGCAGGCTCGTCGGAATGCCCGCCGCCATAAGAGTATCGACAAAACGCTGCTGTGCTTTACGGGAAGAAGCTGTCCATATAGAGCCCGGTGTGGGATTGAGAGGAATGGGATTGACATGCGCCCAGCCGCGCCCGCGCGCATTCAGCTTCTCGGCAAGCAAACGAGCACGCCACTCGTGGTCATTCATATCCTTAATCAATGCGTATTCGATAGAAACTCGCCTGCCTGTCTGCTCAAAATAGGCACGCGCCGCGTCCAAAAGCGCATCGACTTTGAAACGCGCATTGAGAGGAATCAGCGGGTCGCGCAGCTCGTCGTCGGGGGCGTGCAAAGACAAGGCGAGGGTGACGGGAAAGCCCTCATCGGCGAGCTTTTTAATATTGGGAAGCATGCCGACGGTTGACACCGTAATATTGCGCGCCGAGAGGCCAAAACCGTGAGGGCTCGGCTCGATAAGAGCATGCAGAGCCCGCTTGACGCGCAACCAATTCGACAGCGGCTCGCCCATTCCCATAAAAACAATATTGCTCACGCGCCTTGGCTCTCCCGCCAGCTCCCCATTCTCAGCGGCCACCATGGACAAGCGCACCTGCTCAACAATCTCCGCTGCCGACAGGTTGCGCGTCAGCCCGCCTTGCCCCGTCGCACAGAAAGGGCACGCCATGCCGCAACCCGACTGCGACGATATACAGAGCGTTGTGCGATCCTTGTACCCCATGAGGACCGTCTCGATAAGAGCGCCGTCAAAAAGCCGCCACACACTTTTGACAGTCTGCCCACCATCGGCGACGAGGTCTCGCACTTTCGTCAAAAGAGGCGGAAAGAAAATCGAGGCAATTTCTTCACGCTGAGCAGCAGGAATGTCAGTGAGTGCTTCGGGGTCTGTTTCGTGACGCTCAAAATAGTGACGGGAAAGCTGGTCTGCGCGGAAAGCAGGAAAACCGGCCTCTTTCATTTTTTCCTTGCGCTCTGCCATATCGAAATCCGCCAAGTGAGCTGGTGGTTTCCCCTTGGACGACGCAGTAAAAGAAAGGCGCGGACTCAGCCCCGACTCCACCACGGGGAGAACTTGAGGGCGCCCTTCCTTTGATATTGACGTGCCCGAAACCATATAGCGCACTCCCCTAGCTGTTCAAGAAAATCAGGGAAAGAATGTAGCAGACTGGCGCCCACATAAGAATCGAATCGACACGGTCAAGCATTCCACCGTGTCCAGGGAACAGCGTCCCCATGTCTTTAATCCCCAAGCGACGCTTAATCACCGACTCAACAAGGTCACCGCCTGTCGAGGCAATAACCGCTAGTACGCCATAGAGTACACCCACCCACCACGGCTGTTTCAGAGCAAGGCTCACAATAGCGAGAGCAATTGCGATAGTCAAAATGAGCGAGCCAGCTAAACCTTCCCACGATTTTTTCGGAGAAATCTTCGGCGCCATAGGGTGCTTGCCGAAAAGCACACCTGCCAGCCAGCCGCCCGTATCGTTAGCGGCAGGCAGAAGAATCAAAAGCGCGACCAGCCACACCGCCTTATCTAAAGTCGTCAACCCGGCAGCGAAAGAACCCAGCAGAGAAATCCACGCGAGAATGAGGATACTGGCTGAACTCTCTGCCCGTTTTTTATCGCCCGTCTCGGCAAGAAAAAAGCGCAGGTAGAAAAGCAGGCAGGCAATAAGAAAGACGAGCAACGCGACTTTCACGCCCCAAAACCACGTCCCTATCACCATGACGAGCGTCAAGAGAATAAGAAGAACATAAGGGACGCGAATGTTTTTTACCAGAAAAGCGCCCGCGGCCTCCCACACCGCCACGCACAGCGCCACGCAGACGAGGGCGACAAAAAGCTCAATACGCCACAGAACGCAGGCAGCAACTATCGCCAGCGATATAAGAGCCGTAGGGACGGCCTTCCACAAATTACGTCCGGCTTTGGACGCGGACTGCTCAGGGGGCGCGGGCGGGTGTGGGCGCAAACGCGCGAGAAAAGAGGACGAGGAAGCCATGATTTTAGACTTCGAGCAGTTCCTTTTCTTTGCCTTCAAGAAGGTGGTCAACCTGCTCGACGTGCGCCTTTGTCAAATTATCCAGCGCTTCAATTGCACGCTTGACATCGTCCTCGCCAGCTTCACCGTCTTTCTTGATTTTCTCAAGAGCGTCCTTAGCTTTGCGGCGCACCGAACGCACGGACACGCGAGCTTCTTCTGCCTTGGTGTGTGCGAGCTTGACGTAATCCTTGCGGCGTTCTTCGGTCAGCGAAGGCATAACCACGCGAATAACTGCGCCGTCATCAACAGGGTTCACTCCAAGATCAGAATCGCGCAGAGCCTTGTCGATGGACTGCATCGCGGAACGGTCATAGGGGGTGATAAGGACGGTACGCGCATCGGGAATACCCAGAGAAGCGAGCTGCTGCAATGGGGTCGGAGCGCCATAGTAATCGACAAGAATCTCGTTGAACATACCAGCATTGGCGCGACCTGAACGAATATTAGAGAAATCGTCTTTGGCGACTTCAACGGCCTTGTCCATTTTTTCCTCGGCCTCGAGGAGGGTTTCGTCAATCATTTCAGTCCTCTTTTCTGGGTTCTGTGGAAACTAGCGTACCAATTTTTTCGCCGCAGAGCGCGCGGGTCACATTTCCTGGCTCTGCCATTCCAAAGACGCGTGTTGTCAAATTGTTTTCTTGACAGAGAGAGAACGCGGCTGCGTCCATGACTTTCAGACCCTTGGCGAGTGCGTCGTGGTAGGTCAAAAAGTCGAGCTTTTGGGCTGTTGGGTCTTTACGCGGGTCTGCCGTATAGACGCCGTCCACACCGTTTTTCCCGACGAGCAGCTCGTCGCAACGCAATTCGAGTGCGCGCTGAGCGGAGACTGTGTCGGTCGAGAAGTATGGCATTCCGGCGCCGGCACCAAAAATAACCACACGTCCTTTTTCAAGGTGACGTATGGCTCTCAAGGGAATATAGGGTTCGCCGACTTGGGTCATCTGGATTGCTGTCTGCACGCGGCATTGCGTGCCTGTCTGCTCGATGAAATCTTGCAAGGCGATAGCGTTCATCACCGTGCCAAGCATGCCCATGTAGTCGGCGCGGGCGCGGTCCATGCCGGATTGCTGGAGTTCAACACCGCGGAAGAAATTGCCACCGCCGACAACGATCGCTACTTGCACTCCTTGAGAAACAGCTTCGGCTATTTCCCCTGCTACCCTGCGTAAAACGTCAGCGTCTAAACCGACTTCTCCCCCGCCGAACATTTCACCGGAGAGCTTGAGAAGTACCCGTCGCCCCTGCAAGGTGTCCTCTGTGACTGTCTCGCTCATGTGCAGCCTTTCGTCCGCAGTTTTTACTTGTCCATAAGCCTACCAGCGCGGGCGGGATTATCAGGGGTAAATATTTGTGTTTTACCCCGTTTGGTAGTTTTTGTCCATTTCGTGTTTTTTTTGCGTAAAAAATGCCAATAACTACCAATCGGGGTAATGACACACAAACACAACTAAACGTGAGAGGATATGCCTATGCGTGCAATTATGACTGTTACAGGCCTTGACCACAAAGGCATTATCGCCGCCGTCACGACGGGCTTGGCGAAGAACGATGTCAATATTACGAACGTGTCGCAGACGATTATGGACTCGTATTTCACGATGATTTTGGAAATCGAGTTCGACGACGCGGCGATGAGCCTGCCCGCCTTGCAAGAGGCAATGAATGAGGTGGGTGCGGCTGAGGGGCTGGAAATTCGCATCCAGTCCGAAGCGATTTTTAACGCGATGCACAAGTTGTAGGGGGCGCTATGGCTTTGACCTCGTATGCAGAGAGCATTCTTGAGACTATCCATATGATTAGCGAGGACCGTCTCGATATTCGCACGGTCACGATGGGTATTTCTCTGCTGGATTGTGCCGATAGTGACGGTGAGCGTGCGCGTTCTCGCTGCTATGAGCGCATTGTTTCTCAAGCGCGCAATCTGGTGAGTGTCGCTGACGAAATTGAGGGCGAGCTAGGCATTCCGATTATCAACAAGCGCATTTCAGTGACTCCTATTGCCCTGGTGGCTGGCGCCTCGGGCGAGAGCGACATGACGGCATGGGCGCAGATGTTGGACGCTGCCGCGAAAGAGGTCGGGGTCGATTTTATTGGCGGTTTTTCGGCTCTCGTAGAAAAGGGCAGGACGCGCGCTGACGATGCGCTTATGGATTCGATTCCGCAGGCTTTGTCCTCGACGGACGTGGTGTGTTCTTCGGTCAATATCGGCTCGTCTCGCGCGGGTATCAATATGGGTGCTGTGGCGAAGATGGGCGAGGTGATTTGCGAGACGGCACATGCCAGCGAGGGTGGTTTGGCCGCTGCGAAGCTTGTGGTTTTTGCTAATTCTGTGGGTGATAATCCCTTTATGGCTGGGGCTTTCCATGGCGTGGAAATGCCTGATTGCGTGGTGTCTGTGGGCGTGTCTGGTCCGGGCGTGATTAAGCGGGCGATTGACGGCGCTGCCGGGCTGCCTTTTGACGAGTTGGCGGAGACGGTGAAAAAGGCGGCGTTTAAGGTGACCCGCATGGGTGAGCTTGTGGGGCGCATGGCCGCTGAGCGGCTCGGGGTGCGTTTTGGCATTGTCGATTTGTCCCTTGCCCCGACGGCTGAGGTGGGCGATAGTGTGGCTCGCGCCTTGGAAGCTATGGGTTTGGAGCGTGTTGGCGCTCATGGTACGACGGCTGCTTTAGCTCTGTTGAATGACGCAGTGAAGAAGGGCGGGCTTATGGCGTGTTCGCATGTGGGCGGCCTGTCTGGCTCCTTCATTCCAGTCTCGGAGGACGAGGGCATGATTGAGGCTGCACAGTTGGGCGCGATTTCGCTGGCGAAGCTGGAGGCAATGACGGCTATCTGTTCAGTCGGCTTGGATATGATCGCTATCCCGGGCGACACTCCTGCTTCTGCTGTTGCCGGCATGATTGCGGACGAAGCGGCTATTGGCGTGATGAATCATAAGACGACAGCCGTGCGTATTATTCCTGCCCCTGGCACACGCGAAGGTGACATGGTGGAGTTTGGCGGTCTGCTCGGCACGAGCCCTGTCATGCCTGTCTCCCCCTACTCGTCTGCAGAGTTCATTGGCCGCGGCGGCATCATCCCCGCCCCCGTCCACAGCTTCAAGAACTGATATGGCCCTTACTTGATTTCAATACCGTTGTTCTTGCAGTAGTCAAGGAAAAGACCATAGTCAATTTCGCCAGAGAAGGGTAAGCGTACTTTAGAACGGTCAGCGCGATAAACCTTGTATGTTTCTGTCGCGAATAATAAATCCATTAATAATGATTCACCCGTTGCCGTCGATGACACCTTAACTTTTATGATGTCCTTGTAATCCAGCTGAGATGTTTTCGTCCCAGGGAAAAACCATCTGCGTTTCTTCACTACCACATGGTCAGAATATACCCAAGCAGACGCATCACGATAACGACGCATTATCCGAGCAAGCAGTAACGGAAATAAAGCAAGAAAGCCAGAAATAAAAAGAGGAATAAAACCGTCATCTCCCTTTATTGACATCCAGAGGCCTAATAGGAGTATTGGAACACCTACAGCATACATCACCCACGAAACACAACCCATTAGCTTGCCCACCACAACAGGGCGCTGTTCTTCGCCTTCGGCAACCGCCATGATACTTCCTCACTTCCCATTTGTACTCTTTACGCTAGAGCACGATAACACTACCACAAGAAAAGACTGGTAACACCGTCGTCGCGAGGAGCGAGACTTCCCCATTCCGTCGTTGCGAGGGAGTGAGCAAAGCGAACGACCGAAGCAATCAATAGTCCTTTTAACAGCACGCTTTGAAACTCAGCCATTCATGTCGGTATTGATCGCCGCGTCGCGCCTTTGGCGCTCCTCGCGACGACGGGGTGGGCAGGAAAACGAAAAGGGTTAGGCTCTGTGCCTAACCCTGGTTTTCTGTTGGAGAACGCTTCTATATGAGACGTTCTCGCTCATCGGCTTTGACGCGGTGAAGATAGTGGTAAGCCTGAGGAAGTTCCATTGCGTCACATACCGCAATCCATACCTCTTGGGGGTCTACCCCATCGTCAATAGCGCCAGCTGGAGAGCGATCGCCGAGAGAGCTGAGGACGAGGTCGCTGGTTAACGATTTTCCGCGTCCATGCGGGAAAACCCAGTCGACCGCGTTCCAGAACTCCGACTCGCGCATTAGAACTGCGCTATTTCTGCTTCGATGAGCTCATCGGGAGTCTCACTGATACGCATAGAACGCATCATCGAAGGCGGTATACGCCCCTCTGCCCAGTCAATACGATCTGCGACCAGACGCAATACGTGACTGAGCGGCACATTGAGTGCGCGGCAAATCGAAGCAAGCAGCTCCGAGGACGCTTCCTTTTGCCCACGCTCTACTTCTGAGAGGTAGCCAAGAGAAACGGTCGCGTCAGAGGACACTTCACGGAGTGTGCGCCCCTGACGGGTGCGGTATTCGCGAAGTACTTCGCCGAGTTCACGGCGAAGGAGCACCTCGGGTGCGGGTGCTGGTGTGGACATTGCCCTGCTTGTTTCATGTGTCCGGTTTAAGCCGGTGTATGTTTTCATCATATTCATCATCTCCATTAACGCGGCTTGGAAACCTTATGTTCCCTACCTTAGTGTGAATTGTGTAATCACGAATGTTTTTCGTCAATAACACATTTTCATTGTCATGGGTGAAACATAAAACTTCCTGCGAACATTCCTAAAAACTCCTAAAAAGTAAGGGTAGCCCTCCCCTACTCCTCGTGTGCAATCCTCCATGCATCACGTATATAACCATACGCCGAAACGATCGAATAATACAAGGCGAGCCCCAAGGCAATATAGCCTATCCACATAAAGATTTCCGAGTACCACCACGGCAGCCAATCCCGCCACGGAAGCAAGAGCGCACCTATACCTATCGATTGAAAAACCATCTTCATCTTGCCGCCCATAGCAGCAGGCATGACGTATTTCTTGACGATACTCATGCGCACAGCCGTAATAAGAAGCTCGCGCCCAATCATAAGAATCGTCACCCACCACCAGAGATAGCCGTGCCACGAGAGCATGATGAGCGCGGCAGAAATAAGGGCCTTATCCGCGATAGAATCCGCCAATTTGCCGAAATTCGTGATGAGCCCTCGAGAGCGCGCAAGATGGCCGTCCAATTTATCCGTGAGAGCAGCGACAACAAAAATCACGAAGGCCACGCAGGCACGCACAGGCGTATCAACCCAGTAAACCACGATAAAAAGAGGGACAAGAATAAGGCGCACTATCGTCAAGATATTGGCGATATTGAAAAGAGGTGGCTCGCCGCCCGTCGTCTTATCCGTTTGTGGACTCATAGAACTAGCCTAACGCTTTCCTTGTCATCAGCGCTGGAAATCGTCATACCACGCGTCTGCTTCATTCTCAGTATCGCTGAGAATGTCGTCAGTGTAGCGGCGGAGAAAAGCAGCGGGCAAGGCAGGAGTATCCTCGTCGTTTTCTACATCCTCTGTCTCCCCCGCACTAGCTACGCTAGGCACACTAGCCACACTAGGCACACTAACGGCGCTTGGCTCGCTTTCTTCTTCGACGGATTCATCGGGAAGGAACGGAGTCTCAGCAGTCGCGGGCGTGGCAGCAGAAATAGGAGCAGTAGCCTCGATGACAGGCGTAGCGACGACAGGCACATCGTCAACGGGCATATCGTCTACGGAGACGTACTCCTCAACCTCGGGAGCAGCGTCAAACTCGTTGTCATCAGGGACATCAGGAGAGGGGACGCCCTCATATTCCTGATACTCCTCGACAGGCGCTTCAGGCAGCACCTCTGTCAGCTCTTCAACGGGCTCGTCATCCGCCTCATCTGGGCTATCCCCATTCAAGGTGACATCTTCACCGCGCAGCATTGCCAGAGCATCATCGAGCTGTTCGGGAGTCACCAGCACATCGCGGGCTTTCGAGCCGAGGGATGGGCCGACAATCTCGTATTGCTCGAGCAAATCCATCATGCGCCCAGCCTTGGCGAAACCAATACGCAGCTTGCGCTGCAACATGGACGTCGAACCAAGACCAGTAGTAATAACCAACTCGGCAGCTTGAAGCAGAACATCCAAATCTTCGCCAATTTCTTCACGTTGCTTCTTCGCCTGCTGAACTTCCTCAAAGTCGTCACGGTAGACAGGCTGGAGCTGCTTCTTGCAATACTTAACGACACGAGAGATTTCTTCTTCGTCAATCCACGCACCTTGCAAACGTATCGGCTTAGAAGCGCCAGCAGGCATGAACAGTGCGTCGCCCTGTCCCACAAGCTTTTCGGCACCACTTTGGTCAAGAATTGTGCGCGAATCGGCAAGAGACGAGGTCATGAAGGCAAGACGCGAAGGGATATTCGCCTTAATCAAGCCCGTCACCACATCGACCGAGGGACGCTGGGTTGCTACCACAAGATGAATACCCGCTGCACGAGCCAACTGGGTAATACGCTGAATCGACGCCTCGACGTCCTTCGGGGCGACCATCATCAAATCGGCAAGCTCGTCGACCACAACAAGAAGATACGGATACGGGGTAAGAGTGCGGTTCTCGTCATGAGACGTCACTTTTCCAGCGCGCACAGCATCGTTGAAATCATTGATGTTTTTGAAATGATAGGCCGCCATATCGTCATAGCGCGCATCCATTTCTTTGACGACCCACTCTAAAGCGTCAGCAGCCTTCTTCGGATTGGTAATAATCGGGGTAATCAAATGCGGAATACCAGCGTAAATAGACAGCTCCACACGCTTAGGATCGACAAGAATCATGCGGACCTGGTCGGGAGTCGCCCTCATCATAATCGAGGTAATCATGGAGTTGATAAAGGATGATTTACCAGCTCCCGTTGCACCAGCAACAAGCATATGCGGCATTTTTGCCAGATTAGCGACAACGAATTTACCCTCGACGTTTTTACCGACACCGACGGTCAGAGGATGGGTTGCCTTTGTAGCAACATTTGAGCGTAAAACATCACCAAGGAGGACGGTTTCACGGTCAGAATTGGGAATCTCAATACCGACGGCACTCTTGCCAGGAATTGGCGAGAGGATACGGACATCTGGCGAAGCAACCGCGTAAGCAATGTCTTTCGAGAGATTAGAAATGCGATCAACCTTCACGCCAGGGCCAAGCTCGACCTCATACTGGGTGACGGTCGGCCCTCGTGAAAAGCCGACCACTTGAGCATCGACACCGAAATTGGCAAATACTTGCTTCAGCTGAGAAACGACACGGTCATTGGCGGCTGTTCGCTCAGCATGGGCAGCACCAGTTTTCAAAGTGTCAAGCTTTGGAAGTACATAGGTAATACTCGGATTGAGTGCCAGCTGCGTGCCCTTCGGGCTTTGCGCTGGCAAATCGGGGGCCGGAAGAACACTGGTCGCCTGCTCATCGCTCTTTGCGCCGCCTCGACCTTTCGCCTTCGGCTTTGCCGAAGCGCTCTCGCTTTCCTTTGCCTGCTCAGCAGAACTCTCAGCACTATCCTCGCCCTCGGCAGCTTTAGACCGCTTCAAACGACGGCGGGTCGAAGGCTTTTCTTCCTCGTCATAAGCGGTCTCTGCAGAATACGGCATTGAAGCGGAAATACCACGATTGGCTTTTTCGTCTTCGATACTGCCGTCATCGTCCTCGTCAGAGAATAGAGAGCGAATCTTAGTGAAAACCTCATAAATCGGAGTATCCGTCATGTAGAGAAGCGACCACAAGATAAGGAGAACAAGCAGAGGAATAGCGCCCCACACAGAAACAAGGCTCATCAAAGAGCCGCCGCTTATCCAGCCGAGCAGACCTCCAGCCTTTTCGATTCCCGTAATATTCTCAACCGGAGATATGGGCTTGACGATGACATGAACGATGCCAGCGACAGCGAAAAGAATCAAAGTCAAACCGATGGGGATACGTTTATTGGCAGTAGACGAACGAAAACGAAACAAACCTATAGCGATAGCCAAAAGTACGAGGGGAACAACGAGAGAAAGAAGACCAACTAAACCGGCTGTCGCATGGTGAATGACCCCGCCGAGAATACCCGAGAGCCCAAACCACTCCCGCAGAGCCACGACGATAGCCAAAGCGAGCATAAGGAGCGCAACAGCGTCCCTGCGTACACTCGGTGCCCCGCTTTCTTCACTCGTTGTGCGAGCCGAAGAATCGGTCTGCGATTTACGCGAGGCAGCTGAAGAGCCGGAACTCCCCCGCTTTCGTCCTTTGCTATTGTCTGCCATACTCTGAACATTAGTTACCCAAAGGGCATAAAGGCGCAAGGGCGCGCCGTTCTATGACAGTTATTACGCCCGCCGAGAGAATCCCCTACCGTCGTTGCGAGGAGGACGCCCCGCGTCCGACGAAGCAATCTCTGGTTCCCGTATTGCAATAGTGCCACTAGAGATTGCCGCGTCGCACCTTCGGTGCTCCTCGCAACGACGTGGAGGGGTCCTCGCGACGACGGGTTGGGAGGCTTATGAAGCCTGAGATACCTCGACAACAGTCGGCATAATCATCGGCCCGCGGCGCAAAGTGCGTGCCGCCCAGCGCCCAACGACGCGGCGCATCGCCTGCTGCATACCATAGGTATCCTCTCCCTCATCGAGAGCTGTTTGGAGTGCCTGGCGCACCTCGGGAAGGATAGTGTCAAAAACCGTATCGTCTTCTGCCATTGCACGGGCTTGGATATGCGGCCCTGCCACAATTGAGCGCGCCGATGTATCGACCGCAGCGAATATAGCGATAAAGCCTTCAGAGGATAGAGTGCGGCGTTCTTGCAGCTCATCGTCGGTGACAGTGCCGACCGATTGCCCGTCCACATAGATATTGCGGAAAGGAATCGAGCCAACAATCTGAACTTCGCCGTCACGCATATCAATCACCGACGCATTCTCAGCGATAATTACATTCTCCGGCGGCACACCCGTCTTGACTGCTATCGCCCCATTGGCAATCTGGTGGCGTGCCTCGCCGTGAATCGGGAAAGCATATGCCGGCTGCAAAAGATTGTACGTATACAGGAGCTCGCCCTGGGCGGCATGGCCTGAGACGTGGACGGATGCATTACCTTGGTGGACGACCTTCGCGCCAAGTCTCGTCAACGCATTAATAAGACGGAAAACAGAGTTTTCATTGCCCACAATAAGCGAGGACGCAAAAATAACCGTGTCACCGCGGCTGACACTAATTTGTTTATGAACCTGGCGGGCAATACGAGCGAGAACAGCCATAGGCTCCCCCTGAGAACCGGTAGACATGTAGACGCGCTGATGTGGCGGAACACGCGACATCTCGCCCAAATCCACGAGGACATCCTCAGGAA